>JAYUNL010000112.1:0-37764 GCA_043761745.1 Rhodocyclaceae bacterium | reverse complement strand
CAGCGTTCAGAAGCAACCCGGTCGTGTTCGCAGCTACTTTCAACATACCCCCGTTCGCTATGCAGCTTGATTCAAGTTCATGGCAGCCGGCTCAATAGGTTCTTCATCCACGGCTCCTTAAAGTCCATGGGCTAACATCATATCTAATTTATTGAACGCAATGTCGTATTACAGGCTGAATACGCTGCGAATGGATATAGCATGAAAACTTACAGCCGCGATGAGGCTGCGGAATTTTTGAAAGTACACCCAGAAACTATCCTGAAACTGGTAGCGACAGGAGAGCTCCCCGGTGCCATGGTTGGTCGGGCACTGGTATTTATGCAGCCATTAGAGGATTACCTGCGCAACCTCGTCAGAAAACAAACAGACGAGCGGCGCGCTCTTGCGGCGGCTGTTGCAGCGGACCCCACATTGAGTGCGATGTGTCGCACCGGCAGGCGACGTCGGTTGCCTGCGTTACCAGAGGCGCGTGGCTAAGTCAGAGCCACGCAGATTAGCGTATCGTGCCAACATGCGTATGTCCTTGTGGCCAGTAATCTTACCGATCTGCAAGTCGCTCAGGTTTGTTTTTTCATACAGTCGGCTGGTAGCCTCGTGCCGAATATCATGAAAATGAAAGTCGGCGCAGCCGGCTGCCTCAAAAACCCTGGCAAACTGCGCGGACAGTTTCGCAGTCGTTGCCCTGAGCGTAGCCTCGCTGACATTGCCATCCCACCATGGGAAAATCAGGCCGCCGCCCTGCACGCCGGACAATAGCTTGGTCGCAATACTTGACAGTGGCACTTGGCGCTTATCCCCGTTTTTGGTCTTGTCCAGGAAAATAGTGCGCTGACTGATATCCACTTGATCCCCTGTCAAGGTGTACATCTCCCTCATGCGCATGGCTGTTTCGATTGCCAGGCCGAACAATAGCGCCAGGTGCTCCCGGTGCGCGGTGATGAACGGGCGCTGCTTGTCGCTTGGTTGCTCGCCAGCCAATATCTTGCGTATGGCGGCCTCTTCGTCAGGCCATAGCCTTCTGTCTCGGGCGTTGTCCCTTTTGGTGACGCCGGATATCCGGGCGTCCTCTTCCGAGTAAGAGGCGTACCGTCGCGGCAGTTGTCGTAATGGGTTAATCGCCATGCCAGCCACAGATCGGCGCGCAGCCCAATCAAAGCATCGCGACAGTGCGCCAACATAATGGCGAATAGTCGAGGGCGCGTGGCGATTTATGCGCTTCATGTTTGCTATCCACTGATCGGCCCAAACGTAAGTGCATGTGGCGAGCGGTACAGACCCATGCACGTCCTTCAGTCTGTTGAGCAATTTTTCATCGGAGTGCGGCACCGGAATTGCTTTCACGTACTCGGTGATGCAATTCCCCACGCTGGTAATACGTGCAGTCACGCCAGAGAACTCTTCGGGCACGACGCCGCGATCAAGGAGCGCCTCTAGGCGACGAACATACTCATCACCTTCCGCTTCAGTATCGAATGTGAGTGAAACTGGCTTGGGCAGAACGCCCTTGCGCCGCACGATATATTCCCATGTGCCAGATGGGCGTAGCCGCTTGGTCGCCATGACAATCTCCCCTGTCCCGATCACTCGCGTAGGCGCACACCATGCCATTTCAGGAGTGGTTACGCCACTTTTTTGAGTGGTTGGTGACAGTTTTTGGCTGTCCGTGGCTGTCTAAGGTATTGATTTTATGAGGCGGGGAAGGGAATCGAACCCTTCTAGACGGCTTTGCAGGCCGCTGCATAACCACTTTGCTACCCCGCCACGGTATGACCGGGCATCCAACGAGTGCAACGAAAAGGGGAAAACGCATTTTTCGGGCTAGGACGTTGACGTGCTTGATGCCGTCTTAGCCGAAACTTCGTTTTCCCCGGGAAATTCTGGAGCGGGAAAGGAGGCTCGAACTCCCGACCTCAACCTTGGCAAGGTTGCGCTCTACCAACTGAGCTATTCCCGCGAAACAGGCGTGCATTATAGCGGCGCCGACTGATGTGTCAAGGGCGTTGGGCCATATGTGGCCACGCCATTTTCAAATAATAGCCCATGGACCAGAGCGTCAGCAGCGCCGAGAGATAGATCAACCAGGTGCCGATTTCTTGCGGTAAAAACCAGGGCAATGGATCATGGAACAAGAGCATGGGGATGGCGATCATTTGGCTCGCTGTTTTGACTTTTCCCAGCATGGAAACAGCCACGCTGGTGGCTGCGCCGAGTTGTGCCATCCATTCGCGCAGCGCCGAGATGGCGATCTCGCGACCGATAATGATGAAGGCAATCACCGTATCCACCCGTGCCAGTTGTACCAGCATGATCAAGGCGGCAGCCACCATGAGCTTGTCCGCAACGGGGTCTAGAAAGGCGCCGAAGGACGAGGTTTGCCCCCACGAACGCGCTAGATAGCCGTCCAGCCAATCGGTGAGGGCGGCGACGATAAAAATAACGGTCGCCGCTAAATTCTGTTCAGGGGGTGAGAGCCAATGATGTGGGAAATAAAATACCCCCACAAACAAAGGAATCATGACGATGCGGCCCCACGTCAGCAGTATTGGTATGTTGATCGGCATCGTCGTCTCGAAAGTCAATGCAGGTGATTGTAAATCTGTTCAGCCAGTTTGCGACTGATTCCTTCTACGCGGCACAGGTCTTCGACCGTGGCGGCCACCACGCCTTGCATACCGCCGAACTGCGCCAGCAGCTTTTTGCGACGAGCGGCGCCGACGCCAGCGATGTCTTCCAAGCGCGATTGTCCTCGCGTTTTGGCACGGCGGGCGCGATGTCCCGTGATGGCGAAACGGTGCGCCTCGTCGCGAATTTGTTGAATCAGGTGTAGCGCCGGATGGTTGGGTGGCAAATTGAGCGGCTCTTCGGTGTTCCACAGCAGCAATGTTTCCAGGCCAGCCTTGCGTTCTTCGCCCTTGGCAACGCCGACTGTTGGCAGTTGCGCCAAACCCAGTTCTTCCAGCACGGCACGCGCCACCGCGAGCTGGCCTTTGCCGCCATCGATGAGAATCAGATCGGGGCAAACGCCCTCCCCTGCGGCCAGCTTTTCATAGCGCCGTTCCAATACTTGGCGCATGGCGCCGTAGTCGTCGCCGGGCGTGATACCGGCGATGTTGTAGCGGCGGTACTCGCCGTTGCGCATGACGCCGTCGACGCAAACCACGCAGGATGCAACCGTTGCCTCGCCCATGGTGTGACTGATGTCGAAGCACTCGATGCGTTTGAGCGGCTCGGTCAGCCCCAGTGTCGATTGCAACTGCACCAAGCGCTGTTCTGCGCTGGAACGCGCCTGCACCTGGGCCTGGAGCGCCATGTGCGCATTTTTTTCCAGTGTTGTAACCCAGGCCCGCTCCATCTCGTTGCGCGGGAGCGAAATGGCGATGCGCCTGCCGGCGATCAGTTCGAGCGCCGCCTCGCAGGCTTCGGGCGCCTCGATGTTGACCAGGATGCGCGGCGGTGGCGGATGATTGGCATAGTGTTGCTCCAGAAAGGCATTGAGCGCATCGACCGCCGTGCAGCCTTGGGCGTTGTGCGGAAAATGCGCGTGGTCGCCAAGATGGCGCCCTGCCCTCACGATGGCGTGGTTGATCACCAGCATGCCCTGCTCTGCCACGGCCGCGACGATATCGACATCAGTGTCCTTGGCACTCTCTACGTACTGCCTGTGCAACACGCGCTGCAATGCACGGATTTGGTCGCGCAGGGCAGCCGCTTGCTCGAAGTGCAATGCCTCAGCTTCAGCCTGCATGGCTTCGGTCAGGCGATCGATGACTTCGCCGTGGCGCCCTTTGAGGAAGATTTCGGCCAGGTGAACCTGCTTGCCATAACCTTCCGCAGAAATCAGATTGACGCAGGGTGCGCTGCAACGATGGATTTGATGTAACAGGCAAGGCCGCGAGCGGTTTTGAAAAACCGAATTCTCGCAGGTGCGCAGCAGGAAAATGCGCTGGAGCAGATGGATGCTTTCGCGCACGGCATGCACGTTCGGAAACGGGCCAAAATAGCGTGTGCCTTTCGCAAAGGCACCACGATGGAAAGCGAGGCGCGCACAAGCATCGCCCGATAGTGCGATGTAGGGGTAAGACTTGTCGTCGCGAAACAGGATATTGAATTTCGGCGCCAGGCTTTTGATCAGGTTGTTCTCGAGTATGAGCGCCTCGGCCTCGGAGCGCGTTGCGGTCACCTCCACCTTTTCCACCTGGCCCACCATGAGCTTGATGCGTGGGCTGAGGCTGGTCTTCTGAAAATAGGAGGCGACGCGCTTCTTGAGGATTTTCGCCTTGCCCACATAGAGCACCTCACCGGCCGCGTTGAGCATGCGATAAACGCCCGGCTCTTCCGGTAGGGACCTGATCAGCGCCTTGCTGTCCATCATGGCTGATCGAGATCGGCGCGGATCGCCTCGAAGACCGTGGCGAACGAGGCTTCCGTTAAGCGCCGCGTCTGCGTGTTGTAGCGGCTGCAATGGTAACTATCATGCAGGATGCGGCCATCCGGCAGCACATGCCTTGCGGCGTGTCCGAAAACGTAATCGGCGCGTCGCAGTTTGTATGCCATTAGCACCGCCTGATGAGCAATTTGGCCGAGCGCCAGGATGACTTGCGCTTCGGGTGAGGCCTGCATCTCCTGGGCGAGATAGGCGTTGCAACGTTTTATTTCGGCGGTCTCCGGCTTGTTTTCCGGCGGCAGACACTTCACGGCATTGGTGATGCGGCAGTCGAGCAGACGCAGGCTATCGGCGGCGGAAACCGACGTCGGCTGCGTGCCGAAGCCGTAGCGATGCAGCATGGCGTAGAGCAGGATACCCGCGTGGTCGCCGGTGAATGGCCGGCCCGTGCGGTTGGCGCCGTGCATGCCGGGCGCCAGGCCGACGATCAACAAGCGCGCCTTGGCATCGCCAAAAGGTTCGACGGGTAAGGCGTGATAATCGGGCCGCTCGGCCCGGATATTTTCAAGAAAATCAGCCAGCCGCGGGCAGGCGCGGCATGCGAGCAGTGGCGGATTTGAGGCGGGTGGTGGCACTAGCCTTCCAATTCATTTAGCATAAAAACCGCCCGGCGATAGCTGTCGTCAGCACTTAAAGCCGACCAGGAAAGCGCAGGCGACGTCGGCAGCAGCGCTTGCAATCGGGCGGCGCTGGCTGCGCAATATTCCGGCCGCCATTCGGCCAGCAACTGCCGGGCGGCCGGCGCGTTGTTGCAGACCAGCACCATGTCGCAACCCGCCGAGACGGCGGCTTGGGCCCGTTCGACGATGCCGCCGGCGACGCTGGCGCCTTCCATGCTCAAGTCGTCGCTGAATATCACGCCGTCAAAGCCCAGTTCGCCCCGCAATATTTCTTGCAGCCAATAGGAAGAAAAGCCTGCCGGACGTTTATCAATTTTCTCGTAGATCACATGCGCCGGCATGACCGCCTTCAGTCGCATGCGGCGATAGTCTCGGAAAGGCGCCATATCCTCGGCCAAGCCCTCCATGGTGCGGTTATCGATGGGTACGGCGTGATGCGAATCCGCCACAACATAGCCATGCCCCGGAAAATGCTTACCGGCATTCGCCATACCCGCTCGGCTCAAGCCGGCAATCAAGGCACTCGCCAGTGCTGTGACAATGGCTGGGTCGCGATGAAATGCGCGGTCGCCGATGACTGCGCTGCGACCGTAGTCGAGATCCAAAACGGGTGTGAAACTCAAATCGACGCCCGAGGCGCGTAGTTCCGCCGCGAGCACGAAGCCCAGCGCTTCGGTGGTCGCCTTGGCCTGGTCCGCATCGCGTTCCCACAGCTCGCCCAGCTTGCGCATGGCAGGTAGTCGTGTGTAGCCCTCGCGAAAGCGCTGCACGCGACCGCCTTCATGGTCGACCGCGATGAGAAGTGGCGGCTGGCGTAGGGCATGTATCTCAGCGGTCAGCGCGCAAACTTGCTCGACTGATTCGAAATTGCGCGTAAACAAAATGACGCCACCGACCAGCGGCTGGGCGAGCAAAATGCGCTCTTCGGCGGTCAGGCGCGGGCCTCCTAGATCGAGCATGACCGGGCCAAGCGGCAGGGGGGTACTCATGCTTCGTCCGCTGCTGTGGGCGGTTGTTCGGCGATCACGAAAGCGATGGCCGTGCCAGCCTCGTCGCTGATACTCAGGTGCAGCGTCAATCGGCGCTCAGCAAGCCAGGCGGCAAGTGGCGGCGCGCAAACAAAACTGGGGCGTCCGATTTCATCATGGCTTACGGCGATGTTATGCAAGGTCGCGGGTGCTCTCAGCCCCAGGCCCAGGGCCTTGCCCAAGGCTTCTTTGGCAGCAAAGCGCTTGGCCAAATGGGCGGCCGGCCGTGCCGCCATGTCGTAATCGGCCATTTCGGCATCAGCGAGAATTTTCTCGGCGGTGCGCCGGCCATGCCCTTCGAGTAGCCGCTCCAGTCGCTCTATCACCACGATGTCGGTGCCGATGCCGAAGATCATGCTTGGCGCGCTTTGAACATGAGCGCCTTCATGCGCTGTACGGCCTCGGCCCAGCCGCAAAACACCGCTTCCGCGACGATGGCGTGGCCGATATTGAGTTCGGAAAACTCCGGTATGGCGGCAATGGCGGCGACGTTGTCGTAATGCAGGCCGTGGCCGGCATTTACGCGGAAGCCCAAGTCCTTGGCGAATCTTGCGGCGGCGGCGATGCGTGCAAATTCCGCCTGTATTTCGCTGTCATCACGGGCTTCGGCGTAACGACCGGTATGGATTTCTATGACGGGCGCGCCACAGGCGTAGGCTGCGTCGATCTGGGTCGTATCGGCATCGATGAAGAGCGAGACGCGTATGCCTGAGGCGGCCAGCTTGGCACAGGCGGCATGCACACGGTCGAAACCGCGCACCACATCAAGGCCACCCTCGGTGGTCAGCTCCTGCCGGCGCTCCGGCACCAAGCAGACATCCTGGGGTTTGATGCGCAGGGCAAAGGCAATCATGTCGTCGGTAACGGCCGCTTCGAGATTCATGCGCGTTTTAATTTTACCGCGTATCGCCACGACATCGTGCTCCTGGATATGACGGCGGTCTTCGCGCATGTGCAGGGTGATCAGGTCTGCTCCGTACTCCTCGGCCAGCAGCGCGGCGCGTAGCGGATCGGGATAGCTCGTTCCGCGCGCCTGCCGCAGCGTCGCGACGTGGTCGATGTTGACGCCCAGTTCGATCATGGTTTCGATCATAGTTCCTGCAACTCCTTGAAGACCCGGCGCGAGCTCAAGGGCTGGCCGCCGAGATAATGGTGTATCAATGTGCGCATCAATTGCTTGGCTTGGGCCAGCGTTCCCTGCTCGCTGAAGTCGTCCTTCGCCATAGCCAGCAGCGCACGACCGGTGAAGACGGGTGTATCGTCGGGCGGCGCGCCCGTTTCGATGGGGCCACGCTCGATGGCCCAGAGGTAGCGCTTGTGCGGCTGCACAGGGATTTCGCCGCCGGCTTCCACATCCAGAGTTAAACCGTAACCCAATTCTCGCAGCAGGCTGATTTCAAATCGACGCAACGAGGCTTGGCTGGTGTCGCCGAAGGCCAAGGCGCGCACTGCCTCGGTATAAGCGTCATAGAGCGCCGGATGGGCATCTTCGCGCGGCAGCAGCTTCATCAGCAATTCGTTCATGTAATAGCCCAGCAGCAAGGCGTGGGCTTGCAGCAGCGGTTGGCCGCCTACCCATTCCACCTTGGCCAGTGTGCGCATCTCGCCTAGACCGAACCAGCCCAGTTCTAGCGGCTGGAAGGCCATGAGCTGGCCCCGCAACGCAGAGCGCGGCCGGCGCGCACCGCGTGCCATCAGGGCAACGCGGCCGTACTCGCGGCTAAACGCCTCGATGATAAGACTGGTCTCGCTAAAAGGATGGGAATGCAGCACATAGGCCGCCTGCCCATCGATGCGGCTTTTGCCGGTGGTGGAAGACATGTGTCAATCGTACCCCAGACTTTTCAGGGCGCGCTCGTCGTCCGCCCAACCGCTCTTGACCTTGACCCAGACTTCCAGAAACACTTTTCCGCCGAACAATGTTTCAAGGTCGCGCCGTGCTTCGCTGGCGATGACTTTCAACTGCTCGCCCCCTTTGCCGATGACGATCCCTTTGTGTGCGGGCTTGTCGACAATGATGGCGGCGTTGATGTGGCGGAGATTGCCCTCGGTCTGGAAGCGCTCGATCTCCACCGTCATGCCATAAGGCAATTCGTCGCCCAGCCGGCGAAACAATTTTTCCCGCAGAAACTCGGCGGTGAGAAATCGCTCGCTGCGGTCGGTGATCTCATCCTCGCCGAACATCGGGGCGCCCACCGGCAAATAGCGGCCAGCGGCTTTCAGCAGGTCTTTGTCGCCTATGCCGCGGTCTGCGCTGATTGGCACCACTTCGGCGTAGGGATGCAGCTTGGAAGTCTCGGCGATGAATGGCAGCAGCGTCGCCTTGTCTTTGATCTGATCGATCTTGTTGATGACCAGGACGACCGGTCGGTCGGTCGGCAACAGCGGCAGAATGTTGCGGTCGGCATCGCCGAAGCGGCCGGCTTCGATCAAGAAGAACACGATATCCACGTCCGCCAGGGTTTGCGTCACACTGCGGTTCATGAGGCGATTCAGCTCGTTTTTATGCGCGGTCTGGAAACCGGGGGTATCGACGAAAATGAACTGCTGTTCGGCCGTAGTCAATACGCCGTTGATGCGATGGCGTGTGGTCTGGGCCTTGCGGGAAACAATGC
Source organism: Rhodocyclaceae bacterium (assembly GCA_043761745.1). Classification (GTDB taxonomy): domain Bacteria; phylum Pseudomonadota; class Gammaproteobacteria; order Burkholderiales; family Rhodocyclaceae; genus Desulfobacillus. The sequence continues at coordinate 29,054 of JAYUNL010000112.1, read as the reverse complement.
TGATCTTATGGCCGACCAGGCGGTTTAACAACGTGGACTTGCCCACATTGGGCCGGCCGATGATCGCCACATAACCGCAGCGGAAGTCCTCAGTAGCCGTCATAGTGCGCCGATCCGCTCCAAAGCTTGTTTTGCGGCCTCTTGTTCGGCCGCGCGTCGACTGGCGCCACGGCCAGTCGAGGTAATGCCGAGATCGGTGATGCTACAGGCGATTTCGAATTCCTGGGCGTGCGCTTCGCCGCAAGTGGTGCGCAATTGGTATTGCGGCAGTGGCAGGTGGCGGCCTTGTAAATATTCCTGCAACACCGTCTTTGCGTCTTTACCCGAATGGCTGGGGTCCAGCTTACTGAGGTGCTCGGTATAGAGTTTCAAGATGACCTCACGCGCGCGCTCGAAACCGCCATCCTGAAAGACGGCGCCGAACACCGCTTCGAGCGCATCGGCGAGTATGGAGGGGCGACGAAAACCACCACTTTTTAGCTCGCCCTCGCCCAAGCGCAGTTGCACGCCGAGGTTTAGTGCTTGGGCGATTTCGAACAGGGTTTCCTGGCGCACCAGATTGGCACGCAGGCGAGAGAGATCGCCTTCTCGCACGTCGCCGTAGCGCTCGTAGAGGGTCTCTGCGATGACACAGTTCAGCACGCTATCGCCAAGAAACTCTAGGCGCTCGTTATGCTTGGCGCCAAAACTGCGATGTGTCAAAGCTTGTTGCAGGCGGTCGCGGTTGGCGAAAACATAACCGATCGCCCGTTCGATCGCCGGGAGTTCCATTCAAACTCGAAATCAGTCGCCGACGGTGCGCTTGGTAGCGGCGCTGCTACCGGCATAGTCGATGACGAGACTCACATTACCGGCAAGCGGTATCTTTTTGGCATAGAAAAAGCTGATGACGACCTCATTGCCTTCCTTGGACACATCCAAGTCTTCAGGCCCAATGCTGGAGGTGTCATCAATGGCGGACGATGCAGAATAGGCCTTCCTGATCTCTGCCACGGAACTACCGGGCGGACTGCTACTGGCTATCTTTTTGATGTTTTTCTGGATGGTGAAATATTCAATAACTGACGGCACTACCTTCATACCGACGATAGCGGCACCAATCACCAACGCGCCCACCAACAGCAGACCAATCAAACTTACGCCATCCTGCTTTTTCATCTTTCCCCCCTTTACTTGAAGCTGCCGATGCGTTTCAAGTCACCGAAGTTGAACCAGATCAAAAAAGCCTTGCCGACGATGTTCTCATCCGGCACGAATCCCCATATTCGGCTGTCGCTGCTCGCATCGCGGTTATCACCCATCATGAAGTAATGGCCCGACGGCACCTCGCAGACAAAGCCCGCACTATTGTAGAGGCATTTGTCGCGCTGGGGGAACTGCATGGGTTGGCTGACAAAGGCCGGCGCATCATTGTCCAGTAAGATGCTGTGCTCCACCGCACCCAGCTTCTCGGTATAGCGCGCCTGATAATAAAGTCTTTCAGGAAGGAGGTAATCCTTGTCCCGCACGGTCTTGATTTCTTCGCCATTGATGAACAGGCGCTTGTTTTGATAAGCCACTTTGTCGCCAGGCAAACCGACCACCCGCTTGATGTAATCCAGCGAAGGATCTTCCGGATAGCGAAACACCATTACATCGCCACGCTGCGGCTTGCCTATCTCAATCACCTTCTTGTTGATGACCGGCAGGCGAATGCCATAAGTGTATTTATTGACGAGGATGAAGTCGCCCACCAGCAAGGTGGGAATCATGGAACCGGATGGAATCTTGAACGGCTCCATGAGGAAGGAGCGCAACAGAAAGACCGCCAAAATAACGGGAAAAAAGCTCGCGCCGTACTCCACCCACCAGGGTTCTTTGGCATCCGCTGCGCGACGTTTTCGCATGACGGCCACGTCGAACAGCCAGATTGCACCGGTGGCTAGGGTGAGCAGAAAAAGTATCAAGGCAAAGTTCATGATGTCCCTATTTGGAGTCCACACGCAGCACCGCCAGGAAAGCTTCTTGCGGAATTTCGACGTTGCCGACTTGCTTCATGCGCTTTTTGCCCGCCTTCTGTTTTTCCAGCAGTTTGCGTTTGCGCGAAATGTCGCCACCATAGCACTTGGCGAGCACGTTCTTGCGCAAGGCCTTGATGTTTTCCCGCGCGATGATATGCGCACCGATGGCGGCCTGAATAGCGACGTCGTACATCTGGCGCGGAATCAGCTCGCGCATTTTTGCCGCCAGCTCGCGTCCGCGGTATGGGGCGTTGGCGCGATGGCCAATCACTGATAGTGCGTCGACTCGTTCGCCGTTGATGAGGATGTCGAGTTTCACCACATCGGCCGAGCGGTATTCCTTGAAGTCGTAATCCAGCGAGGCATAGCCGCGTGAGACCGATTTCAGCTTGTCAAAGAAGTCCATCACGACTTCAGCCATGGGCATGTCGTAAGTCAACATCACTTGTCGGCCGTGGTACTGCATATTGACCTGCGAACCGCGCTTTTGCTCGCAAAGCGTGATCACGGCGCCCAGATAATCCTGCGGGACAAAAATGGTGGTAGTGATAATGGGTTCGCGGATGTCCTCGATTTTAGAAGGATCGGGCAACTTCGATGGATTCTCCACCGTCAGCACCGCGCCATCTTTCATGACAACCTCATAGACCACCGTCGGCGCAGTGGTGATGAGATCCATGTCGTACTCGCGTTCCAGACGCTCCTGCACGATCTCCATGTGCAGCAAGCCGAGAAAGCCGCAGCGAAAACCGAAGCCCAAGGCTTGCGATACCTCGGGTTCGTAATGGAGAGAGGCGTCGTTGAGCTTGAGCTTCTCGAGCGCATCGCGCAGGTTATCGTACTGGTTGGCTTCGATTGGATAAAGGCCGGCAAACACCTGCGGCTTGATCTCCTTGAAACCGGGCAAAGACTCAGCCGCCGGACGATCAGCCAGCGTTACGGTGTCGCCCACTTTGGCCGCTTGCAATTCCTTGATGCCGGCGATGACGAAGCCAACTTCGCCGGCCGACAGTGCGTTGCGCGACAGCACTTTGGGCGTAAACACGCCAACCTGCTCGCAGAGATATTGCGTGCCGGTTGACATGAACAGTATCTTTTCCTTGGGACGCAGCACACCGTCGACCACGCGCACCAGCATCACCACGCCGACGTAGTTATCAAACCAGGAGTCGATGATCAGCGCTTTCAGCGGTGCATCCGGGCTGCCTTTTGGCGCGGGTATGCGGACGATGATGGCTTCGAGTATGTCTTCCACGCCCAGCCCGGTCTTGGCGCTGGCCAACACGGCCTCGGCGGCGTCGATGCCGATGACATCTTCGATTTCCTGGCGGGCGCGCTCGGGGTCAGCCGCCGGCAGATCGATTTTGTTGAGTACCGGCACTACTTCGACGCCCTGTTCGAGCGCCGTGTAACAGTTGGCGACGGTTTGCGCCTCGACGCCCTGGGAAGCATCGACCACCAGCAGCGCGCCTTCGCAAGCCGCCAGCGACCGCGACACTTCGTAGGAAAAATCCACGTGGCCGGGCGTGTCGATCAGATTCAGGTTGTAAGTCTTGCCATCACGCGCGCGGTATTGCAGGGCGGCCGTTTGGGCCTTGATGGTGATGCCGCGCTCGCGTTCGATGTCCATCGAGTCGAGCACCTGCGCCCCCATCTCGCGTTCGGATAAGCCGCCGCAAAGTTGGATGATGCGATCTGCCAGCGTTGATTTGCCGTGGTCGATGTGCGCAATGATGGAGAAATTACGGATATGCTGCATAAATAAAAAGGGTGCCGTAAAGCACCCCTTGATGGCGTTTTTCGTGGCTTTCGGAAAGGCCGAATTTTACCGTAGATTCAGCAAATAAGCACGGACTGCCGGCGTGTCTAGCCGATATTGGCAGAGTTCCCGGTCATCGGCGACCAGCACTGGGACGCGCTCTCCGTAGAGCCCTTCGAATTCCGGCCGCTCGTCCACATCAATCACGTCCAGGCCGAACTCGAATTCCTCGCGCAAAGGCTGCAAGGCGGCCAGCATGTCGTCGCACAGATGACACCAGGCGCGACTATAAACCGTCAGCCGCCTCATCGCGTTCACCTCGCTCGCCTCATTTGTCACCGCCGCCACCGCGTAGCGTGAGCGTGATATAGGTCTGCATCTCGCCACGGCGCACCAGTAGCGTGATGGTGGCACTCTTGTCCAGTTGCGCCAGTTGCTTGTTGAACTGTTCCACCGATTTCACCTCCGCGCTAACGCCTTGATGCACCAGCGCGAGGATGACATCGCCGGGACGCAGCTCGGCGCGCGCCGCACTGCCACGTACGTCCTCGACGAGGAGACCACCGCTGACCTTGAGTTCTTTCTTCTGCTCCGTGGTCAGCTCGCTCAACACCAGACCGAGCTTGTTGGCTGCCACTTCGACTGGCTTGTTGGCTCGCGGCCCCCGCGTAGCAACCTTCTCGTCTGGAATTTCCGCCACCGTGACTGTCAGGTCTTTGGCGCCGCCCTTGCGCCACACCTGGAGGCTGGCTTTGCTACCGGGGTGGGTGGCGCCCACGATACGTGGCAGATCGCTGGATGCGTTGACCGGCTTGCCGTCGAATTTCAGAATCACATCACCCGGCTCGACCCCCGCCTTCTCCGCTGGTCCGCCCTTCTCCACCGCGCTGACCAACGCGCCGGAGGGTTTGGCAAGACCAAAGGAATCGGCCAACTCTTTAGTGACTTCCTGTATCACCACGCCGATACGTCCGCGGCTGACGTGACCCGTGGCACGCAACTGGTTTTGCACCTCCATGGCGACGTCAATCGGAATCGCGAAGGCCAGCCCCATATACCCGCCCGTGCGGCTGTAGATTTGCGAATTGATACCCACCACTTCGCCGCGCAGGTTGAACAGCGGCCCGCCTGAGTTACCTGGATTGATGGCCACATCGGTTTGAATGAAGGGGACGTAATTTTCCTGCGGGAGCGAGCGACCCTTGGCGCTGACGATGCCGGCCGTCGCCGAACTGTCAAAGCCGAACGGCGAGCCTATCGCCAAGACCCATTCGCCAACCTTGAGTTTGTTCGGATCGCCCAGCGTCACCTTGGGCAAGCCGGTGGCCTCGATTTTGATCAGCGCGACGTCGGTGCGCTTGTCGGCCCCGATCACTTTAGCTTTGTATTCGCGTTTGTCGTTGAGTTTGACAACCACCTCATCGGCCGCATCGACCACATGCGCATTGGTCAGGATATAGCCGTCGGCGCTGACTATGAAGCCGGACCCCAGCGATTTATTTTGAAACTCTCGCGGCGGAATGCCCGGGCCGCCGGGATGTTTGGGCATGAAGCGACGGAAGAAATCGAACATGGGATCGTCTTCATCCACGTCTGGCATTTGCGGCAACATGCGGTTGGAACGCACAGTTTGCGTGGTGCTGATATTCACCACGGCCGGTCCATTTCTTTCGATAAGATCCGTAAAGTCCGGTAGCTCTTTGCCCTGCGCATTGGCGTTAAGCGCGAACAGCGAAACGAAAAAAACAAACAAACAATTCCGTATCATCGATTTGCCTCATAAAAGAACAGAATTTGGATAGAACTGAACTACTTTTTCTTGGACTCTATGCCTTCCCCGAGCCGTTTCAGGGTGGCGGGCGGCACTTCGCCCAAAATGGTGATCAGGTTGTTTCCCACCGTGCGTTTATAGACGTTGATGGCGCCTGCGGAGTAGGTGGCAGACTCGATCTTGGCCTCGTGATCGGCTAGCGGCTCGATGAATACCGAAATGGAGGCCAGGCCGTCCGAGAAGACGAAATGCGCCGCCTCGACCCCCGCTCGCCCGGTCTGTCGTTTCATGCCCGCGCTTTTACGGAAACCTGGCAACGGCGTCTTTAAAATCCAGTCGCCGGCGGCGGGAGAAGTTTCCTCGGCATGCGCGTTTTGCACTCGCCAAGCGTTGCTTTGATCCGAATACTTGGATTTGAGCAGGTCGCGATCTATCGTGCCACCGACCTGCACCTGACTGAAAGCGAACTGCTCTATCGGCTCATTGCGCTCATTCACCATGCGCGCCTTCAGTAGCAGGCCGGAGCTGGTATCCGCCCACAATAGATGGCCGTAGCGCAGTGAGTCGCGCGGCTCCAGGATGATCAACTGGCTTTCCAGGCCGGCCACGCGGGACAGATCACCTTTGTGTATCTTGTAGTACTCGCCGAGGCCGCCGAAAGAGGATGGCAACAGGGCCGGAAAGCCCTTGAACTGCCAGCGTCGCTCGATAATAACGGTCTTGTCATCCGGCAGAAAACATTTCACCTCGTCATTGCTTCTCAGCACTTCGCGCGGACTGCCGTCCAGCACTTCCAGTTTTTCCTGCTCTCCGTTGGCCCCCACCAGATGGGTAATGCGCGAAGTCTCGGTGTTGCCGCCACTTTGATAAGTGAAGGTGCCGGTGTAATTCAGTTTCTGCGCCGCGACCACCATTTTTTGCAACCAGGCCGCCGCATCAAGTTGTTGCTGGGCCTGCGCGGGTAGGGAGAGGCAGCCGCTCAAGGCCAATAGCGCAAACGCACGACTCATTGCCTGCCGCCCTGGCGAATCTCGGAAACGGTACGCACGTACGGCGCCACGCTCTGCATGCGCCCGCTCGGCGAGTAGGCTTGGTGAGCAACGAGATACTCCTTCAGGGCGCCGTTTTGGGCGGTCGGCGGTGAGGACGAAGCTAACGGCGCGTGCTGGGAAGCTGGTCTGGCAACGGTCAGTTGCATCGATTGCGGGTTGTTGAGCGACTGCGCCACCCACCCCACAGCCGCCACACCCATCACGGATGCGGCCAATGGAAAGGCGTAGCGCATGCGGTTTTTTTTCGGTGGCGCCATTGCGCCGGGCGCCAGGACGACTGGTTCCTGCGTCAGACGCGCCAGCAACTTAGCGGAAAAATCGGTAGATATTTCCGGCGAGCGCCGCAGTGCGTCGCCGATCAAGTGATAGGTCTGCCAGGTTTCTCGTAGCGCCGAATCGCGACGCAGCGCGTCGAGCGATCGATTGACGGAGTAGGCATCCAGTTCATCGTCCAGAAGTGCGGAAATCTCAGCTTTCATCGCTACCACCTCGTATCGGGGGCCGTATCGAGCAACGGCCTCAACTTCTCTGCAATCGCTTCGCGCGCCCGGAATATCCTCGACCGAACCGTACCGATCGGACACTCCATAATGTTGGCGATTTCCTCATAACTTAAGCCCTCGATTTCGCGCAGCATGATGGCTGTGCGCAATTCCTCGGGCAAGGCGTCCATCGCCGCGTTCACCGTTTCCCCAACCTGCTTGGATTGCAGCAGACGCTCCGGCGTGTTGTTGTCGCGCAGTTGCTCGCTTTGATCGAAAGATTCGGCGTCTTCCGAGTCGTATTCCGTTGTGGTCGACGCCCGCCTGCCCTGGGCCACCAGGTAGTTCTTGGCAGTATTGACGCCGATACGATAAAGCCAGGTGTAAAAAGCACTGTCACCCCGGAATGCGGGCAAGGCCCGGTAGGCCTTGATAAATGTTTCCTGCGCCACATCTTCCACCTCGGTCGGGTCGCGGATAAACCGCGACAACAAACGCAACAGCTTGCGTTGGTACTTGGACACAAGCAGTCCGAACGCCTGCTGGTCGCCACGCTGCACCCGCGCGACCAACTGCTGGTCTACTTCCCGTTCTCCCATACCGGCGGCTATTTTTAGTGGTTTGATTGAGCCCGGCATAGTAAAAACCGGGTGCCATCAGTATAAACGAAGCGCTACTGAAGAACCCAGTCAGGCGCCGCGCGGCCAACCGTCACTGCACAGACCGTTGGCTTGACAAATAGTTCATCCGCCGCCGCGTTGCGCATCGCCTTGCGTGATGTTCGCGATTTGGCGCGTGGTATATTTGCGCCCTCCTCGACCCTCATCGACCCTCTCCGCCGATTCCGTGCAGGCTTACGACGTTCTTATTCTTGGCAGCGGACTGGCCGGCCAATCCTTGGCGCTGCAATTGGCGGACCAAAAAAAAGTCGCTTTGGTCACTAAGCGCGGGCTGGAAGATGGCGCAAGCAGCCGCGCACAGGGCGGTATTGCGGCGGCACTGGACGATCAAGACTCCATCGGCGCGCATGTGAGAGACACGCTGATCGCCGGCGCCGGCCTTTGTAACGCCCGCGCCACCCGCTTCGTCGTCGAGCGCGGCAAAGAAGCCATCGATTGGCTGATCCAGCAGGGCGTACCCTTCACACGTGACAGCTCGGTGAACGGCTATCACCTGACGCGCGAAGGCGGGCACAGCCATCGCCGCGTCATCCATGTCGCCGATGCGACCGGATGGGCCGTGCAGGACACGCTGACCCAAAAGGTCAAGGCTCATCCCAACATCGATGTTTTCGAAGACCACATCGCCATCGACCTGATCGCCGGCGCTAAATTCGGCCTGCCGGAGCAGGGCTGCCTGGGCGCCTATGTGCTGGACAAGCGCGCGGATCGCGTCGTGACCTTCGCGGCGCCGCATACCGTGCTGGCCACTGGCGGCAGCGGCAAGGTGTATCTCTACACGACCAACCCCGACACGGCCACCGGCGACGGTATCGCCATGGCCTGGCGCGCCGGCTGTCGCGTCGCCAACATGGAGTTTGTGCAGTTTCATCCGACCTGCCTTTATCATCCGCACGCCAAGACTTTTCTGATTACCGAAGCCATGCGTGGCGAAGGCGGCCTGTTGCGGCTGCCCGACGGCACGCGCTTCATGCCGGCGCACGATTCTCGCGCGGAACTTGCCCCGCGAGATGTGGTGGCGCGCGCCATCGACTTCGAAATGAAAAAGCGCGGTTTGGATTGCGTCTATCTGGACATAACGCATAAGCCCGCTGACTTTCTTATCGAGCATTTCCCGACCATCCATGCGCGCTGCCTGGAACTGGGCATCGACATCACCAAGCAGCCCATCCCGGTCGTGCCGGCAGCGCACTACGCCTGCGGCGGCGTGGTCGCCGATCTCGCTGCGCGCACCGATCTGCCGGGCCTTTATGCCGTCGGCGAAACGGCTTTCACGGGCTTGCACGGCGCCAATCGCCTCGCCAGTAATTCGCTGCTCGAATGTTTGGTTTTCTCCAAGGCGGCCGCCGAAGACATCCTCGCCGCGCCTAAGAAGGTCATGCCGGAACTCCCACCCTGGGACGAAAGCCGCGTGACCGATGCCGATGAAGAAATCGTGCTGTCGCACAACTGGGATGAACTGCGTCGCTTCATGTGGGATTACGTCGGCATCGTCCGCACCAACAAGCGGCTGGAGCGGGCACGTCATCGCATCCGCTTGCTGGAGAGCGAAATCGATGAGTACTACGCCAATTTCCGCGTCAGCAATGACTTGATCGAGCTACGCAATCTGGTACTCACCGCCGACCTCATCGTGCGTTGCGCACAGCGCCGCCGCGAAAGTCGCGGCCTGCATTTCAGCCGCGATTACCCAAATACACTGCCGAGCGCTCGCAACACCCTACTGCGCAACAGCCTTAAGCGTCTTTAGCGGCGGGCTGGTTGGCCCTATTCGCCTTCCAGCGCAGCCAGATGCGTAAGGCGCGGAATTCATCGGCGGATAAGGCATCGGGCAGCACCACCACCGGCCTCAAGCGTCGCCACTGCGGGGCTTTCAGCAAGATTACTACCAGCCAGGGCAGGGCCGTGCTTTGCGCGGAAACTGTACAGGCAAACGTATCCGTCGCTGAGGCGTTCCATAGACACTGAACCGTTCCGTCGGCCGCGAACGTCAGGTCGCGGATGGAAGTGGCATCGCGCAACAAGGCATAACGTCGGATGCTGAACCAGGCAGAAACAGTCAGCACAAAGGCCAGCACAATTTTGAGCGTCCAAGCCAGATCCAGCGGCAGCAGGCTGCTTATCGCCGCTGCGTGCAGCAACGATAAGCAGATTGTCAGCCGAATTGAAGGGCGAAGATTCAGCCGGAGCGGGAATTGCATCCGGTGGGGCGTCGCTTAAATCCGTTTGAAGGCGAGTGTGCCGTTAGTGCCGCCGAAGCCGAAGTTGTTCTTCATGGCGATGTCAATCTTAAGGTCACGCGCTACATTCGCACAGTAGTCGAGATCGCACTCCGGATCCTGCTCGAAGATATTGATAGTCGGCGGCGATACCTGATTATGGACAGCCAACACCGTCAGCACCGATTCGAGGCCGCCAGCGCCGCCTAACAGGTGGCCGGTCATGGACTTGGTCGAATTGACGACCAGTTTTCTGGCGGCATCGCCGAAGGCGAGCTTGATGGCGTCCGTCTCGTTCTTGTCTCCCAGCGGCGTCGACGTGCCATGGGCGTTGATGTATTGCACCTGATCCACATTGATGGCGGCGTCCTTGAGCGCGTTCGCCATGCTGCGGCGAGGGCCATCGGTATCCGGCGCCGTCATATGGAAAGCGTCGCCACTCATACCGAAACCGACCAGTTCGGCGTAAATCCTGGCGCCACGGGCCTTGGCCTGCTCGTATTCCTCCAGCACGACTACGCCAGCGCCCTCACCCATCACAAAGCCATCGCGACCCTTGTCCCACGGCCGGCTCGCAGTCGCCGGATCGTCGTTGCGCGTGGACAGCGCCTGTGCCGAAGCGAAGCCGCCGATCGCCAGCCGCGTGATCGTCGACTCAGCGCCCCCACAGACCATGGCATCGGCGTCACCGTACTGAATCATGCGGAAGCTAATGCCTATGGCATGCAGGCCGGTCGTACACGCCGTGACCACCGCCAGATTCGGCCCCTTCAACCCGAACATGATTGACAGATTGCCGGAGATCATGTTGATGATGGTGCCGGGAATGAAGAAGGGCGAAATCTTGCGCGGGCCGCCGCCGAGGAAATCGTTGTGCGTGTCCTCGATCATCGGCAAACCACCGATACCGGAGCCGATGTTGACGCCGATGCGCTCGGCGTTTTCGGGGGTCACCGTCAGCCCGGCATCCCGGATCGCCTGTATGCCCGCCGCCATGCCGAAATGGATGAAGACATCCATACGGCGCGCCTCTTTGGGCGAAAGATAGGCGGTGACGTCGAAACCCCTCACTTCGCCAGCAATGCGCGACTTGAAGTCCGTCGCATCGAAACGGGTAATCGCACCGACACCGCTCTTACCAGCGACAATGTTGGTCCACGTTTCGGCCACCGAATTGCCGAGTGGCGAAATCGCCCCCAGGCCGGTGACCACAACCCTGCGGCGCGCCACGTTGCGATTCTCCTGCTGCGTTGGAAAGCTTATTTCTTGAGATGCGTATTGACGTAGTCGATGGCTTGCTGGACGTTGGTGATCTTCTCCGCATCTTCGTCGGGGATTTCGCACTCGAACTCTTCTTCGAGCGCCATCACTAGTTCAACGGTGTCCAGCGAATCGGCGCCGAGATCATCCACGAACGAGGATTCGTTTTTGATTTCTGACTCATTAACGCCCAGTTGCTCGGCGACAATTTTCTTAACGCGTTGTTCGATGTTTTCCATATTGATCCTTCCCCCTGTGAGCGGGTTTGACGGGTAAAAAAACCGGGCTATTTTAGCAGAAAGCCCATGCCTGACCAAACTACGTACTAACCCATGTACATGCCGCCATTGACATGCAGTGTGGTGCCGGTGATATAGCCCGCACGCGGCGAAGCCAGGAATGCCACGGCGGCGGAGATTTCTTCTGCACTGCCGAGGCGGCCCAGTGGAATTTGCGTCAGCAAGGCGTCGCGCTGCGCGTCGGACAAGGCGTTGGTCATATCTGTCTCGATGAAACCCGGCGCGACGCAATTGACGGTGATATTGCGGCTAGCCAGTTCACGGGCCAGAGCGCGGCTCATGCCTTCCACGCCGGCTTTGGCCGCCGCATAGTTGGCTTGACCCGGATTGCCGGTACTGCCCACGACCGAAGAGATATTGATGATGCGACCGTAGCGCGCTTTCATCATGCCACGCATGACGGCTTTGGAGAGCCGGAAAACCGCTTTCAGATTGGTGTCGAGCACGGTGTCCCACTCACCATCCTTCATGCGCATGGCCAGATTGTCGCGCGTAATGCCAGCGTTATTCACCAATATCGAGACCGGGCCATGCTTTGCTTCGATTTCAGAAATCAGGGCATTGACAGCGTCGCCATCGCACACATCCACCGCCGCGCCGAAGCCGGCGACATTGGCGGCTACCAGCGCCGTTTGTATGCTGGCGGCACCCTCGGCTGTAGTGGCAGTTCCGATAACCGTCGCACCTTGCCCACCCAGTTCCATTGCGATGGCACGCCCGATGCCGCGCGTAGCGCCCGTCACCAGGACGATTTGTTCTTTCAGCATGCGCAAGCTCCTTAGCCTTGAGTCGCGGCTACGGCCGCTTCGATTCCAGGGAGGTCAGCCATGGCGCTGCCCACCAAGCCTTCGGCGCAGCGCTTGGACAGGCCAGCAAGCACCTTGCCCGGCCCGCATTCATAGACGTGGGTGATGCCTTGCGCCGCCATGGCTTGCATGGTTTCCACCCAGCGCACCGGCGCAGCGGCTTGGCGCACCAGCGCGTCCTTGATTTGTTGCGGCTCCGTCAGCGAGGCGACATCGACGTTATTCAATACGGGAATCTGCGGCGTGCTGAAGACCATATCAGCGAGCCGTACTCTGAGGCGCTCGGCAGCCGGCTTCATCAGGGAGCAATGGAAAGGCGCCGACACCGGCAACATCACCGCGCGCTTGGCGCCCTTGGCTTTCAGCGCCTCAGCGGCGCGCTGCACTGCTACCGCGTGTCCGGCGATGACTATCTGCTCCGGCGCGTTGAAATTTACCGCCTCGACGACTAAGCCTTGCGCGCTTTCCGCGCAGACGACTATAACCGTTTGTGCATCCAGACCCAGTATCGCGGCCATGGCGCCTTCTCCCGCCGGCACCGCTTCCTGCATGGCGCGCGCGCGCAATTCGACCAGCGGCACCGCATCGGCAAAGGCCAGCACACTAGCTGCCACCAGCGCGGCATACTCGCCCAGGCTGTGCCCTGCCACCACGGCGGGTATTCTGCCCCCCCGTGCTTGCCACAAACGATAAGCGGCGATGCCGGCCGTGAGCATCAGGGGCTGCGTATTCACCGTCTGGTTGAGCGCCTCAGCCGGGCCTTCGGTGACGAGTTGCCATAAATCGCGTCCCAGCGCCAAGGAGGCTTCGTCGAATGTTCGGCGGATGACTGGGCTGTCGCCATAGGCCTGCATCATGCCCAGTGCCTGCGATCCTTGTCCCGGGAAGACCAGCGCGAATTTCATCATTATGCTTTTGGAATTCTATGCATCAAAATTTGAGGACTATCGCGCCCCAGGTGAAGCCGCCGCCCACGCCTTCCAGCAGGAGCGTATCGCCGCGACGAATGCGGCCGTCACGCACGGCAAGGTCCAGCGCCAAGGGTATGGAAGCCGCCGAGGTGTTGCCGTGCTCGGCCACGGTCGTGATGACTTTTTCCATGGGCAAACCAAGCTTCTTGGCGGTGGATTGTATGATGCGGATATTGGCCTGATGCGGCACCAACCAATCGATGTCTGCCAGTTTCACACCCGCTTGCTCGATGGCCTCCTGGGCGACATCCGCGAGCACCTTCACTGCGAATTTGTATACCGCCTGGCCATCCATCTGCACAAAGGGCGAGCCTATCACTTCACCACCACAGACGTTACCCGGCACCGAAAGTATGCCGTGATGGCTGCCGTCGGCATGCAGCGCGCTGGCCAGCAGTCCCGGCGTATCGCTGGCTTCGAGGATGGCGGCGCCTGCGCCATCACCGAACAGCACGCAGGTGGCGCGATCGTTCCAGTCGAGGATGCGCGAGAACACTTCCGTGCCCACCACCAGGGCGCAGCGGTGGCTGCCGGAACGAATGAACTTATCGGCGATGGTTAGCGCGTAAATGAAGCCGCTGCACACCGCTTGCACGTCGAAAGCCGCCGCGCCACGCACGTTCAGTTTGGATTGCAACAAGCAGGCCGTGCTGGGGAAGATGAAGTCCGGCGTCGAGGTGGCAACAACGATGAGATCGATTTTTTCGGCACTGATACCGGCTGCGGCAATGGCGGCGCGGCTCGCCTCTAAAGCCAGGTCGCTGGCAAATTGATTGTCCGCGGCGATATGGCGGTTGCGTATGCCGGTGCGCTCGACAATCCACTCATCCGAGGTGTCGATGCCGCGCGCCACCAGATCGTTGTTGGAAAGCGCCGTGGCGGGCAGATAGCTGCCGGTGCCGGTAATCCGCGTATTGATCATGCTTACTGGAGAATCTGCTCGGTTACATGCCGTGCCATGCGTTCGCCGATGCGCTCGACCAGGCGGTTGCGTGCGGCCTCCGCCGCATGCTCCAGCGCCTTGACGAACGCCAGCTTATCCGCCGAGCCGTGGCTTTTCACGACGATACCGCGCAGACCCAGCAGACTGGCGCCATTGTAGCGGCGCGGATCAACACGCTTCTTGAAGGCATTCAGGGCCGGCATGGCCAACCATGCTGCCAGTTTAGTGAAGACGTTGCGGTTGAATTCCTCGCGCAGAAAGGTGGCCAGCATGCGTACCAGGCCTTCGGAGGTCTTAAGCAGGACATTGCCAACAAAACCATCGCAAACGACGACATCGGTCGTTCCCTTGTAGATGTCGTCACCTTCCACGTTGCCGTAAAAGTTCAAACCACTTTCCTTCAGCAGTTCGCTCGCCTGCTTGACCACCTCGTTGCCCTTGATATCTTCTTCGCCGATGTTAAGCAGGCCTACCGAGGGACGTTCCTTGTGCTCCACGGCCGAGACCAACATGGCGCCCATGATGCCGAACTGGAGCAGATGGTCGGCCTCGCAATCGACATTCGCCCCCAGATCCAGTACGTAGGTATGCCCGCTCAAAGTTGGCAGGATGGTCGCTATGGCAGGCCGGTCTATGCCCGGCAAGGTTTTCAGGACGAAGCGTGAAATGGCCATCAGCGCGCCGGTGTTGCCTGCAGAGATTGCGGCTTGCGCCTGCCCATCCTTGACGAGATTGATGGCAACCCGCATGGACGAATCTTTCTTGACGCGCAACGCGCTTGCGACCGCCTCATCCATGCCGACAACTTCACTGGCAGCCTGGAAACGCAGCCGCTCGCCGAAGCGCGGCTGCTCCTTGGCCACAGCCGCAGCAAGCTCAGGCAATCCAACCAAAATAGCCGAAGCCTGCGCATCGTGCTGCAGGAAATGAAAGACAGCGGGTAGCGTGACTGATGGGCCGAAGTCGCCGCCCATGCAGTCAATCGCGATAGTGACATCCATCAACGCGGGTCAGGATCGCAGGTAAATTAGCAGGGCGGCGGTACGCGCCGCCGATCAAGGCTCGCCCTTGGAGGCTCGCTGTTAAAGGCCTACTCGCCTTTGCCCGCGACGACCTTCTTGCCGCGATAGTAACCGCTGGGGCTGATGTGATGACGCAGGTGGGTCTCGCCCGTCGTCGACTCAACGGCCAGCGGAGGGTTGGTCAGAAAATCGTGGGCGCGACGCATGTTGCGCTTGGACGGTGATTTTTTGTTCTGTTGAACTGCCATAACAAGCTCCTCTACAAATTCGATTCGATGTACTCAACTTCGCTTTAGTTGCGCCAGCTTGGCGAAGGGCGAAATTTCGCGCGAAGCCGCCGTGTTGTCAGGTGCGACACAGTTTTCATGTCGCGGCGCGATGGGCAGCGCCAGCAGTATTTCTTCTTCCACGAGCGCTGCCACCTGTAGCTCGCGGGATGCTTCAATCTCGTCGCTGCCCTCGCCGTCCGTTTCTAGTTCCAGCTCTAGCCCCACGTCCACATCGTTATCCGACCACGAGGCGCCCGGCTTTACCAGTACCAGCCGTCTGCGTAAGTAAATCGGATACTCCAGGGCGCCGAGACAACGCTGACAAACCAAGTGCAACACGCCATCGACTTCCAGCATCAAGGCGTGATCTTCGCTCATGGCCCCGCCGAGCTTTACCGCCGCCACACCAGCGAGCCTGAATTCGATTCTGTCGCCCAGCTTGGCGCTATTGTCGAACAAGACGTCCGCCAGTCGCGGCAACGCGCCCGGTTCAAGCCGGCCGGACAGCGTGTTTTGCTGTCTAGCGAACTCCAGGCTGTTGATCACCATGCCCTGTTGCGACATAAGCGGCGAATGATATCATTCCACGACTTTTCCTGTCAAAAGAATAACCTGCCGACTATCGGCCCACTGCTCAATTTTCCCGTGTCCGTGCCCTCTTCGACCAGTTCGTCAGCCTCGCCTCAACCGATTCGCCTGGTGCTCGCGTCCACCTCGGTGTATCGCCGCGAACTCCTTCAGCGGCTGCAACTGCCTTTTGAAATCGCCAGCCCTAATATCGATGAATCTTCCCTTCCCGGCGAAGCGCCCCAGGCGACCGCCAAACGGCTGGCCGTCGCCAAGGCCAAGGCGGTGGCAGGCGATTTCCCCAATGCGTTGATCATAGGCAGCGACCAAGTCGCTTTCCTCGACGCCGAACGTTTTGGCAAGCCAGGTAACCGGGAGCGCGCCATTGCACAGTTGCGCGCCATGCGCGGTCGCAATATCGTCTTCCATACGGCCCTATGTCTCTACAACAGCGCGACCGAGGCCATACAGGTTACCGGCGTAACCACCGAAGTTGGCTTTCGCCAATTGAGTGATGCGGAAATCGAGCGCTACCTGGACCAGGAACAACCCTATCACTGCGCCGGCAGCGCGAAGTCGGAAGGGCTGGGAGTGGCACTGCTGGATCACATGCGCGGCGACGACCCGACGGCATTGATTGGCCTGCCGCTCATCGCCCTCTGTGCCATGTTGCGCGCGGAGGGGCTGGCGCTACCGTAAGCTCAGCTTGCTGAAAAAATTCATCATGCCGCTCGCCATATCGGCGCCGAACTGGTGGGCGAAACGCTCGGACAAACTCGCCTTCATGGTGTAATCGCGGACGTCCTCTGCCTTGATCACGTCACGCGCCACTGAATCCACGCTGCCTAAGCCGTCCGCCAAACCGAGTTGTATGCTCTTGTCACCCGACCACATCAGGCCGCTGAAGAGTTCCGGCGTCTCCTTCAGGCGTTTGCCGCGACCCTGACGCACCACATCGATGAACTGCTTATGGATGTCATCCAGCAGCAGTTGGGCATGTTGCTTGTGCCTGGCTTCTTGTGGCGAGAAGGGATCCAGGAAACCCTTATTCTGACCGGCGGTGAGCAAGCGACGCTCCACCCCCAGCTTTTCCATCGTGCCGGTAAAACCGAATCCATCCATCAATACACCGATGGACCCGACGATACTGGCTTTGTCCACGAAGATCTTGTCCGCCGCCGCAGCGACGTAATATCCGCCGGACGCGCAAACGTCCTCGACCACGGCATAAAGCGGAATCTCCGGGTATTTGGCGCGCAGACGCTTGATTTCGTCATTGATCATACCGGACTGCACCGGACTGCCGCCGGGACTGTTGATACGCAGGATGACGCCCTGCGTACCCTTGTCTTCGAAAGCCGATTGCAGTGCAAGGTTGATTTTTTCGGCGCTGGCTTCCCCTTCTGCCTTGATGACGCCATTCAGTTGAACCATGGACGTGTGCTTCTTACCGTCGCCCAGCCTCCCTGCTGTGTCGCTCCAATCGACCATCGCGAAGAGCGCTAGCGTCAGATAGGCAAAGCCCAGCAGCTTGAAGAATATGCCCCAGCGACGCTTACGTCGTTGCTCGGACAAGGCCTCCAGAGCCAGCTTTTCGATGATTTTGCGTTCCCAAATCGGGTCGTTCGTGGATTGTTCTGCCATGTGATCAACTCAGATAGATGCCGCCGTTCTCTTCATGAACAGCGAGCGGAGTGAGACTTGCGCCGCAGCACGGGCCGGCCACGCAAAGTCCGTTCTTCGGAAGGTATAGCGCCCCGTGTGTGGCGCAGATCTCAAGTATAGCCCGGAATCGTCGCGAAACTCTCCTGGCATCCAGTCGAGTTCCACGCCGATGTGCGCGCAGCGATTTAGATAGGCATGCACGCAACCTTCATGGCGCACTGCAAACGCCGGCAATTTCTCGCCGTCGCGGTCCATCTCGAAGCGGATGCCCTTGCCACCTTCGACCAATTCAGCACTCCCATAGATCAAGCGTGCTTGCATCAAGCGTATTTTCGCAGCCATATGGCCAACTCCGAAAACTCGTCCAATATCGCCAATGGGTCAGCAGTCGCCAGCGTGCTTCGCGTATGGGCGCCGTAACCGACGCCGACGCAAGCGACACCGGCATTCCGGGCCATTTGCAAATCATGAGTGGTGTCGCCGATCATCACGGTGCGTTCCGGCGCTATGTCCAGTTCATCCATCAGTTCCAACAACATATCGGGCGCTGGTTTGGAGGAACATTCGTCGGCGCAGCGTGTGGCATGGAAAAAGTCCGTCAAGCCGGAAACGGCCAGTGCGCGGGTCAGGCCGTGCCGGCTCTTGCCGGTGGCCACGCCCAACAGCCGGCCAGATACCGATAACTCTTCGATCAGGGCATAGGCGCCGGGGAACAACAATAGTTCGTTGTCCTGTGCAAGGTAGTGGTGCCGATAGCGCTCGGCCACCCGGCGGTATTCTGCTTCCGGCACTCCCGGCAGCGCGGCAGAGAGCGCATCATGCAGACCCAGGCCGATCACCTGGCGTGCCGTGTATTCGTCCGGCGGCGTCAGCCCAAGGTCCACACAGGCGGCCTGAATGCAATTGACGATGGCCCCCGCCGAATCCATCAGCGTGCCGTCCCAGTCAAAGACGACTAATTGGTAACGTGCTTCCATATTCCCGCTTTTCGTTTTGTTCGAGACGCTCCAGGAATCCCGCCAAATCCGCCGGCAAAGGCGCGCCCAGTTCGAGATGCTCGCCAGTCAAAGGATGATCCATCGCAAGCGTTGTGGCGTGCAGGAACATGCGTGGCAGCCCCTGCTTTTGCAAGACCTTGTTCAGCGCGAAATCACCGTACTTGTCGTCGCCGCATAAGGGGTAGCCCAGGTGATTGAGATGCACGCGGATTTGATGCGTGCGGCCGGTTTTCAGTTCCACTTCCACCAGGCTGAAGTTTTGCCAACGCGCCACCAGCCGCACGATGCTGTGCGCGGTTTTGCCCTCGGCTGACACACTGACGCGGCGTTCTCCCTCTTCCGTCAGATATTTGTGCAACGAAAGCTTAATATGCCGCAAAGGCTCCATCCAGCGCCCCTTCACCAAAGCCAGATAGCGCTTTTCGATACGGCCTTCGCGAAAGTGGTCATGCAAGGCGGTGAGCGCCGAGCGCTTCTTGGCGACCAACAGCAAGCCAGAGGTTTCGCGATCCAGACGGTGCGCCAGTTCCAAGAGCTTGGCCTGAGGCCGCTGCCGGCGCAATTGTTCGATCACTCCGAAACTCACCCCGCTGCCCCCATGGACCGCCGTGCCGGCCGGTTTGTCGATGGCGAGCAAGGCATCGTCTTCATAGACGACGCGGAAATCCTTCCCCAGCGGCACCGAGCCCGGCTTTGCCACCAGCGTTTGCAATGGTGGCAGGCGCACCTCGTCGTCCAGTTTCAACCGGTAATCTGGCGCGACGCGCCCGCTATTCACACGAACTTCGCCGCTGCGCAGGATGCGGTAGAGGTGACTCTTGGGCACCCCCTTGCAGATGCGTACAAGAAAGTGATCAATGCGTTGTCCGTCGCTCTCCTCCCCGATCCGGTGCCGGGTGACGGAGGCTTTGCTTAACTCTTTCATTTTGAATATACTGCCCTTGGTTCGCCCATCCCTAGGTGGCCGGCTTTAAGTGATTTTCAGGCTGGTCCGAGATGCGCCCAATGACCCGAAGCGGCATTGTCAGGTGCGCCAGGATGCAGCCCGAAGCCGATAGCGACAGGCTCCGCGAACCGAGGCAAAAGGTTAATTCGCTCACCAAAAGCAGCGATACTACTTGAATTGCGCGCATACAGCACACGCGAAACACCCGGTCCTGAAGGCTCGAGTAGCCTCCAGGACGAACGACAAACCCCCTAAATTAGTTTGCTTTTCACCAAATGATGAACTCAATACAACCAAACTAATCAGGTCCGTTTGAACCGGACGCGGTTTGTCCTTCCCGTGTTTGCGCGCGGGAGAACACAATAATGAAACGCATGCTGTTCAATGCGACACAGGCCGAGGAACTCCGTGTCGCGATAGTAGATGGTCAGAAGCTCATAGACCTCGACATCGAATCGGCCGCCAAAGAGCAACGTAAGAGCAATATCTACAAAGCGGTGATCACCCGCATCGAGCCCAGTCTCGAAGCGGCCTTCGTCGATTACGGCGCGGAGCGTCACGGCTTTCTGCCCTTCAAGGAAGTTTCCAGGTCGTTTTTTCAACCCGGCGTAGAGCCCTCGCACGCCAGCATCAAGGAAGCGCTGCGGGAAGGCCAGGAACTCATCGTTCAGGTCGACAAGGACGAGCGCGGCAATAAGGGCGCTGCCCTCACTACCTTCATTTCGCTGGCCGGCCGTTATCTGGTGCTGATGCCTAACAATCCGCGCGGTGGCGGCGTGTCGCGGCGCGTCGAAGGCGATGATCGCACTGAATTGCGCGACGCCATGGATCAGCTCGAAGTGCCGCAAGGGATGAGCTTGATCGCCCGTACCGCCGGCATCGGTCGTGGCGCCGAAGAATTGCAGTGGGACTTGAATTACCTCATGCAGTTGTGGCGCGCCATCGAAGGCGCCTCCAACAGCCAGAAGGGCGCTTTCCTGATTTACCAGGAGGGCAGTCTGGTCATCCGCGCCATCCGCGATTACTTCCAGCCGGATATCGGCGAAATCCTTATCGACACGGACGACGTCTTCGAACAGGCCCAGCAATTCATGAGCCATGTCATGCCTGGCAATCTGGCGCGGGTGAAGCGTTATAGCGACGATGTGCCGCTGTTCTCGCGTTTCCAGATCGAACACCAGATCGAAACCGCCTTTGGCCGCCAGGTTACGCTGCCCTCTGGCGGCGCCATTGTGGTGGACCACACCGAGGCGCTGGTTGCCATTGACGTCAACTCGGGCCGGGCCACGCGCGGCGCCGATATCGAAGAAACGGCGTTGCGCACCAATCTCGAAGCTGCCGACGAAGTGGCGCGCCAATTGCGCCTGCGTGACTTGGGCGGCCTGATCGTGATCGACTTCATCGACATGGAAAACCCGCGCGCCCAGCGTGAGGTAGAAAACCGTCTGCGTGACGCACTACATTTTGACCGCGCTCGCGTGCAAACCGGCAAGATTTCCCGCTTCGGCCTGCTCGAACTGTCGCGCCAGCGCCTGCGTCCGGCCCTGGCGGAAATGACCTACATTCCCTGCCCGCGCTGCACCGGCACGGGGCATATCCGCAGCACTGAGTCCGCCGCCCTGCACATCCTGCGCATCCTCGAAGAAGAGGCGATGAAAGAGAATACCGGCGCCTTGCATGTGCAGATTCCGGTTGATGTTGCGACTTTCCTCCTGAACGAGAAGCGCGATGACATCCGTGCTGTCGAGATGCGCCACAAGGTCAATATCGTTCTCATCCCCAATACCCATCTCGAAACGCCGGCACATGAAATCGTGCGCCTGCGCCACGATCAGCTCAACCAGGAAGAGGCGGTGCTGCCTAGCTACAAGATGGTCGTCGCCCCGCCCACCGAAGACTACCAGCCACCATCGGCCCAGACGGATGCGCGCCCGGCTCGCCCCGAAGCCGCCGTCAAGGGCATCACGCCCGCGCAGCCGGCGCCCATCGTTGAGCCCAAGGCCGTCGCATCACAGCAGTCCGTTGTCAGCGATGAACCCGGCATCATTGGCAAAATTTTTGGCTGGTTCCGTGGCAACCGTAAAGCCGAGCCGGCTGCACCCGTGAAACCTGTCGAGCGTCCCGCCCGTCGCGAGCAAACGCGCGAAGGCCGCGGGGAGCGCGGCAGAGGCAATCGTGGTGGCCAGGAGCAGCGCGATCGGCCGGAACCGCGTCAGCCCGGTCAGCGTGCAGAAGGTGGCGCGCCTGCGCGTCCCGAGCTAGAGGGCCGCGAGCCACGACGCAATCGGGCGGAACGCCCCGAGCGTGCGGAACGTAGCGAGCGCGTGGACCGCCCAGAAAAGCAGGAGAAGCAGCAACGCCCACCACGCCCTCCGCGCACGCCGCAACCGCAACCAGCCGAATCGGCCATCGTCGCAACCGAGGTATTGGAAACACCTTTGCCCGGCGCTAGCCCTGAGTCTCAGGAAGAACGTCGTGGCCGGCGTGGCCGGCGTGGTCGCGGCCGTGGCCGTAGCGAACGCAATGACGAGTCGCCAACTGCCTTAGCGGGAGATACCCCTCAATCATCGGACGAAAACGCTGCCAGCGAATTTGCTCAGGCACCGGAAGCTGTGCAGGTAGTTGGGCAGGAACAGCCGGAGGCCGCACCGGCTCCGGTGGCCTTACCTGTTCAGGCCGCCGCCGTTGAGGTAATCGCGACGAAGGCTGTTGTGGCAAGCCAGGAAGCGCCGCTGCCCGTTGCAGTGGCGGTGCCGCCAATGGAGATTGTGAGCACGTCGGCTAAAGCGACGCCCCCGGCACAACCTGCTCAAGCCGCGCTGGCGCTAGAAGAGGCACAGCCCGTTTCGCAGGCCGTTTCGCAGCCCATTTCGCAGCCTGTTTCCGCCCCCACGGCCATTTCCGCGCCAGCCTTCATTCCGGCATCTGCATCTGCACCTGCACCGGTCGCCACCCCGCTGGATATCTCCGCCACCTTGCAAGAGACTGGCTTGGTCATGATCGAAACCAGCCGCGACAAGGTCGTGGGCGGCGCGGAAGTGCTCATGGCGCCGCCAGTGCAATTGGGACGCAAGCCCAAGCCGATGGCGGTCATTCCGGAAGAGCCACTAAAGCAGGTGGAAACGCAAAAGTAAGGTAGAAGCAGTGCCGTAAAAAAGGGCCAGACATCCTGGCCCTTTTTCTTTGGACGACGATTTTAGCGACTGCGCAGATTGGCAATCAGGCCACTGGCCGCATCTTCGATCATGTCCAGCACGATCTCGAAGCCCTGCGTACCGCCGTAATAGGGATCGGGGACTTCGTCGATCTTGAAACGACTGGCGTAGCGCATGAACAAGCCCAGCTTCTCACGATACTCGGGCGGGCAGTCGCGGTTGAGGACGGCAAGGTGATCGCGGTCCATGGCGAGCAGCAGATCGAAGCGTTTGAAGTCGATTGGCTGCACTTGCCGGGCACGCAGCAGGGAAATATCGATGCCGCGCTTTAGCGCCGCCAACTGGCTGCGGCGGTCAGGTGGTTCGCCCACGTGATAACCGTGCGTACCCGCAGAATCTACTTCAATAAATGTTGATAAATCATTGTTTTTTATTATTTGTTTTACAACCCCTTCGGCAGTAGGAGAGCGGCAGATATTGCCCGTGCAGACAAACAGTACGCTCGTCAAGGTGTTTGCTCCACGATGGGTAGATCGTGTTCCACCACGCCGAAGACTTGCTGTTTGAGGCGAAATAGCTCGTCCCGAGCGGCACCGGCTTCTTCAAATTCCAGATTGCGAGCGTGTTCCTGCATACTTTTTTCCAGGCGCTTGATTTCCCGAGACAGGGTTTTTTCGCTCATGGCGGCATAACGCGCCGTTGATTGCTCGACCGCCAGTGCTGCCGCGCCCTCTTCGGCGTCATACATGCCGTCAATAATGTCCTTGATGCGCTTGGAGATGCTGGTGGGTGTGATGCCGTGGGCTTCGTTGTGGCTGGTTTGCTTAGCGCGCCGTCGCGAGGTTTCGGCCATGGCGCGCTGCATCGAATTGGTTATGGTGTCCGCATAAAGAATGGCCGTGCCATTGATATGCCGCGCCGCCCGTCCCATAGTTTGGATGAGCGAGCGCTCGGAGCGCAGGAAGCCCTCCTTGTCCGCATCAAGGATGGCCACCAGCGACACTTCAGGGATGTCGAGACCTTCGCGTAACAGGTTGATGCCGACCAGCACGTCGAATAGGCCCAGACGCAAATCGCGCAGGATTTCCACCCGTTCGACGGTTTCGATATCCGAGTGCAGATAGCGCACCTTGATGCCGTTCTCGCTCAGATAGTCGGTGAGGTCTTCGGACAGGCGTTTGGTCAGCGTTGTCACCAGCACACGCTCGTTCTTGGCGGTGCGCAGCTTGATCTCACCCAGCAGGTCATCCACCTGGGTGGACGCCGGCCGCACGATCACCGCCGGATCGATCAAGCCGGTTGGACGCACCAACTGTTCCACCACCTGGGCCTGATGCGTCTGTTCATAATTGGCCGGCGTGGCCGACACGAACACCGTCTGCGGCATGAGTCGCTCGAATTCGTCGAAACGCAGCGGCCGGTTATCCAATGCCGAAGGCAGGCGGAAGCCATACTCGACCAGGTTTTCCTTGCGCGAACGGTCGCCTTTGTACATGGCGCCGATCTGCGGAATGGTGACATGCGACTCGTCGATGAACATCAGCGCGTCCGGCGCCAGATAGTCGATCAGCGTCGGTGGCGGCTCGCCCGCCTTACGGCCGGAGAGGTGGCGTGAGTAGTTTTCGATGCCCTTGCAAAATCCTACCTCGTTCAACATTTCCAGATCGAAGCGTGTTCGCTGCTCGATGCGCTGCGTTTCCAGCAGTCTCTGATTCTGCTGGTAATACTCGATACGATCGCGCAGTTCCAGCTTGATGGCCTCGATGGCGCGCAACACCGTGCTGCGCGGCGTGACATAGTGGCTGGACGGATAAACCGTGAAGCGCCCCAGCTTTTGCTTGAGGTGGCCGGTCAGCGGATCGAAGAGCTGGAGCGACTCGACCGTGTCGTCGAACAAACAAAGGCGCAAGGCGAATTCGGCATTTTCCGCCGGGAAAATATCGATGACATCTCCGCGCACTCGGAAAGTGCCGCGACGGAAATCCACGTCATTTCGGTCGTACTGCATCTCTGCCAGACGCTTGATCACGTCACGCTGGCCGATCGTTTCGCCCTCGCGCAAATGCAGGATCATGCCGTGGTAATCGACCGGATCGCCAATACCGTAGATGGCCGAGACGGTGGCGACGATCACCACGTCGCGCCGCTCCAGTAGCGACTTGGTAGCCGACAGGCGCATCTGTTCGATGTGCTCGTTGATGGAGGAATCTTTCTCGATAAAAAGATCCCGCGACGGTACGTAGGCTTCCGGCTGATAGTAATCGTAATAGGAAACAAAATACTCGACGGCATTTTCCGGAAAGAACTCACGGAATTCGGAATAGAGCTGAGCTGCCAGCGTCTTGTTCGGCGCCAGCACCATGGCCGGACGTCCCAACCGCGCGATTACGTTGGCCATGGTGTAGGTCTTGCCCGAGCCGGTCACGCCGAGCAAGGTCTGATACATCAAGCCGTCGTTAATGCCTTCGGTCAGCTTGGCGATCGCCTCGGGCTGGTCGCCAGCGGGCAGAAACGGCTGGAAAAGGCGGTAAGGACTGTTGGGGAAAGTGACGATCACAGCTACAATACGAGGCTCAAAATACGTAACTCTTTTGGCGTTGCCGAGAGGCAAATTTTAGCACGTCGCTCCCCCACCCTTTCTGACGAACCATGACCCATCCCTCCATTTTTGCAGCGGTGGAACTCGCGCCCCGCGATCCTATCCTTGGCCTCACCGAAGGCTTCAACGCCGATACGCGTCCCAACAAGGTTAATCTCGGCGTCGGCGTTTATTACGATGACAACGGCAAGGTTCCGCTCCTGGCCGCAGTAAAAAGCGCCGAAAAGGCCCGCCTCGAAGCCATGCCGGCGCGCGGCTATCAGCCTATCGACGGGCTGGCCGCCTACAACCAGGCGGTGCAAAACCTGGTCTTCGGCGCAGAGGCCGCGCTCGTCAAGGAAGGCCGCGTACTGACTATCCAGGCATTGGGCGGTACCGGTGCACTGAAAATCGGTGCTGACTACCTGAAGCGCCTCCTGCCCCAAGCCACGGTGCATATCAGTGACCCGAGCTGGGAAAACCATCGCGCCCTGTTCGAATTTGCCGGCTTCCAGGTCGACAACTACCCCTACTACGACGATGCCACACGCGGTGTGAATTTTGCGGCCATGAAGGCGCGCTTGAATACCCTGCCTGCCGGCGAGATTGTCGTGCTGCATGCCTGCTGTCACAACCCCACCGGCGCCGATCTGTCCGACGCACAGTGGAAGGAAGTGGTCGAGTTAGTCGGCGCGCGTGGCCTGGTGGCTTTTATTGACATGGCCTATCAAGGCTTTGCCGATGGCATCGAGCCGGATGCGGTCGCCCTGCGTCTTTTTGCCGCCGCGGGACTCAACTTCGTCGTATCCAGCTCCTTTTCAAAGTCCTTCTCGCTCTATGGTGAACGCGTTGGCGCCTTGTCCATCGTCACCGCCAACAAGGATGAAACGACGCGCGTGCTGTCGCAGGTGAAACGCGTCATTCGCACCAATTATTCCAATCCTCCCACTCACGGCGGCGCCATTGTCGCAGCGGTATTGGCCAGCGCGGCGCTGCGCAAACAATGGGAAGATGAACTGGGCGGTATGCGCAGCCGTATTCGCGCCATGCGCACCGATCTAGTGGCCAAGCTGCAAGCTCGTGGTGTGGCGCAAGACTTTTCGTTCGTCGTGCGCCAGCGCGGCATGTTTTCCTACACCGGCCTCACCGCCGCGCAGGTGGAACGCATGAAGACGGAATTTGGCATCTACGCCGTTAGCACTGGCCGCATCTGCCTGGCAGCGCTGAATTCGCGCAATATCGACTACGTGACCGACGCCATTGCGGCGGTTATCAAGTAGCCAAAACAATCTATGCGGTAAGCATATAAAGGGCGCTACTGAGGTTTTCGTAGCGCCCCTTATCTTTTGGCGCCGCGTGCCGAGGTGAGTAGCGGTTCCTTAAGCGTGCCCGTCACGGCAAGTTGCGAACGCACCACCGCGGCACTGCCCTTAAATTCGACATCGAACGCGCCGGCGAGCTGCCCATCTTTATCCATGCTCACCGAGCCGCCCGCCTTCATCAAGCCGGAAGTGGCGCGCAGGTTGGTCAGTTTCCAGGCTCTTTGCTCCTGCAACAGATTGCCGGTCAGTTGCTCGAAGCGAGTGAGGCCACCGCGCGTCCCCTCGCCACGCCCACCGCGCACGGCCTCGATGAGGTCGAAGCGCTTCACGACGCCACGTCTGATATCCATATTCCCCTCCACCCGCAAGCTCTCGCCCAAGCGCGCCAGCCGGTCGGTCTTGCTGTCAAAGCGCGTTTTTCCGGATAGTTCCCCCTCTGCTTCCATATCCGGATTCAGCGTCGGCAAAAGCTTGGCAAGGTCAATGCGCTTCAATTCCATGTCGCCCGAGAGTGTCGCGCCGCGAGACCAATCCAGCATCGCTTTGCCAACGAAAAGCCCGCCATAGAGTTTGCCATCCAGCTTGTTGAGAGCCAGGCGCGTTGCGCTCAGTTCGCCCTGTGCCTCGACGTACTCAAAGGTCAGCCCTGGCGGAACAGGCATTTTCCAGGCATTGCCGATGGCTTCAAAACTAAACGCCTGTCCCTTGGGTGTGAGGTTTAAGGTAAAGCTGGCATCGGCATTTCGCAACTCGATTTTCTCCAGCGTTCCATTAGCGCTCATCCCTACTTCGCCGCCCATGCCATCTAAAACGACATCTCCCAAATCCAGGCTTAAACCGTTGACACGGATGCGATGCACCTCGGCGTTCGGTCCACTGCTCCACTGGGAGACGCGGCTCAAGCCATGATATTTGAGTATCACGTGGTTGACCTCAAGCTCGCGCAGCACCTTCTTGTCGGTCAACAATGAAAAGAAGTCCGGCTGCACGCGCACGCTGTCCGCGCTGAGAAACCGTTCTTTGCCAACCACCACGCCACGCAGCGTGATATTGGGCCTAGGCAAGAACGAGAAGCTGATCTTGCCGATCTTCACCGGATCGCGCAGGGCTTCGGAAGCCCGCTTCTCGATATCCGGTAGGTAACTGTCGTAGGGGAAAAGCAAGGCGACCAAGGCCACCACGGAAATGGTGCCGCCCACGATCATGACCGCCAGCAATGGCCAACTGATATGCACACGTTTGCCACCTCGGCTAACTTGCCGGACATCTGGCCTGACATCTGGCCTGATGTCGGCACGGCCGCCAACCGCATCTTGCACGTCGTAAAAGTCATTCCGGCTGCGCCGGCTTTGATGCGGCCAAGCTTCCTTCATGGTTTCGATCAGCGAGCGCTTGGGCTCGACAGTCCGCCTGTCTGCCCCTGGGGCCACGGCGGGTCTTGCCGGCGCCGGATCGCTGAAATATTCGGGCGATTCGAAGAACGTTTCTTCGATCGAGGGCTGAGGCCGAGAACCGGCGGGCTGCGAGGGGCGCGATGGACGCGTCACGGCCGGCGCGCTTACAGCGGCAGGCGCAACGTGCGGAGGAGCCGCCTCTTCAATAGTTGCTTCAGTCTCTATGACAGGTAGTTCATCTTCGTCGGACGCCTCGGCCGCGGGCGCGTTGGACTGTGGTGTCGGTTCAGCTTCCTTGCTCACGACAAAACCGAGCGCCAAAAGCTCGGCCAGCGCATTTTCCACCACAGCCATGTCGCCAAAACGTTCAGCCAGATCCGCGACCGAAGACTGGCCATCGACCATAATGAGAATATTGCGCAGATTGCGTTGCACCAGGCGCGTGCGATGCACGACCGCCTCTTCTCCATCGGCGGTCTTGCTGAAAATCGAATTGCTATCCAAATTGCTGTCCATATACGTCACTTTGAATTCCAGTGTTCGCCTATGCAAATCCTAGAAAGTTGACGGGCTGAAGCGAAGTGTCTAACATTCGCGCCTCAACAAATCCCCGATAGCTCAGTTGGTAGAGCAACGGACTGTTAATCCGTGTGTCCCTGGTTCGAGCCCAGGTCGGGGAGCCAAACCCCTTCTGTAACATCCCCGTTTATTGTCTGTCCCGGCGCCACTTGGCCGCATTCTAGTCGTCCTCTGGCGCTGTGGCGAGCAGTTCATGACAAATGTCGTGTCCTGACGACGCGCCTAAAACTATAAGTAGTGTTGGGGGTTTTTAGAACTGTCCGGTTCTGTAGCACATGAATTGTCCGCTTTTTCTGTCGTGGGCGGGAAGCGGCGGA
>JAYUNL010000111.1:0-1953 GCA_043761745.1 Rhodocyclaceae bacterium | reverse complement strand
ATTCGATCACACACTCACGAGCAACTCCCTGACTGACATCGTCAAGCTGACGGTGAAGCTAGATGTGCTTCCGGTGATCTTCGTGCCGGGAATCATGGGCAGCAATTTGCGCGTTGTCGGGGGTGGAAAGCCCGTCTGGCGACTCGACGCGACGTTAGGTCAACCGCTCGACTTGGTATGGGCCATGAAGAGTGCCAAGGCGGGCGCGCGCCAAAAGCTGATGCACCCTGCTCGCACGGAGGTCGATCCTGGGGGCGCAGTTCCGAAGAGCATCGAAGGTATTGGCAACGCGGATGCAATTCACGCCCGGGGTTGGGGTCAGGTTGGTCAAACGAGCTACGGCGCGTTCTTGCATTGGCTTCACGAGACACTGAATCCGAGTGAACACAACCCGGCCCTTTGGCCGGACTATTACCAAGACCAGACCACTGTTTCGGCGATGCCCGAACCAGGTTCCCGCCCGAAGCTTTTCCCGGGGATTCGGATGGGAACGAAAGGGCAGCCCTTCTCGGCAGAAATGCCGTTCGATGCGGTGATAACGGATGACTTGCTCAAGCGCGGCAAGTTCTGGATGCCCGTGCATGCGGTGGGCTACAACTGGCTCGCGTCCAATCAGCAAGCTGCAAAGCTCACACTCCGGCCCGCGATCGAACGCATCATTCGCGACCACAACAAAGGCCACTTCTCTTGCGAGCAGGTGATCCTCGTCACCCATTCGATGGGCGGCTTGGTCGCGCGGGCCTGCGCTCAATTGCCTGGCATGGCAGACAAGATTGCTGGCATCGTTCATGGGGTCATGCCCGCCACCGGCGCCGCGGTGGCATACAGGCGGTGCAAGGTGGGCATGCGCGATGAAGACTTCGGCGCGAGCTTGGTGATCGGCAAGACTGGGCAAGAAGTGACCGCCGTATTCGCGCAAGCGCCAGGTGCGCTTCAGTTGCTTCCGTCAAAGGACTACCGGCCCGGCTGGCTTCGAGTGTTGCAGGGGCCGTCTGGCGTGCAGGCTTGGCCGAAGAGCGATCCGTATGAGGAGATTTACAAGGTACGTGACAAGTGGTGGGGGCTGGTCAAGGAGGAGTGGCTCGAGCCGAAGGATGGTCAGCCAATCAAATGGGATGACTTCAAAAGGAATGTGGTTCTCGCTCAAGACTTTCACGACCAACTGTCTGGCAAGTACCACCCGATGACTTACGTCTTCTACGGCGCAGATGCGAAGCAACCGAGCTTCGAGCATGTCAACTGGCGGATGAAGCCGGGCCGTGCGCCTGACTCGAATCGCCCCCCCGATATTGGCCAGGTGTTGGACATGTCGCCACAACAGGTTCGCATGGATGGCACGACGCCGGAGTACGTGGGCGGTCAACATGAGGTCCAGACCTACGACAGCCCTGATGGCCTCATCACGGTCGAATACGAGAGCAGCTACTGGGAACTGCATTGCGAGATGCACGATGGTGTCGGTGTCGGTGACGGCACGGTTCCGGACAGCTCTGGCCGCTCGCCCAAAGAGCGTGGCGGTGCGAACGTCAAACAGCAGTTTCGGCTGAACGGCTTTGCACACGAGCCGGCATTCAAGAATGGAACAGCACAGCGCGCGACCGTCTACGCGATCACCAAGATCGCAGGCGCCGCCAAGATCGCGACATGATCGGGCGCAGAGCCTGTCTTCAGGCGGTCGCCAGCGCCAGCCTCTATCTGCTGACCGGTTGCAAACCCTCTGAGAAGGAAAAAGCAGTGGCATCACAACTCATCAAGGCTATGAACACCCACGCGGTGGGTCGGCATCTGCTCGATACGCCGTCTGACTTTGAGATGAAAGGTGGCAGTGTCGTGCTCACATACGGCCTGACCAAAGAATTCACGACGGTCGAGATCGTCGTGAAGTCTTTTGAAGCGACGCCAGCCAGCTTCGCGAATTTCTTGAGCACCCGAAAGCTGGAGATTTCCTCTGAG
>JAYUNL010000110.1:0-3630 GCA_043761745.1 Rhodocyclaceae bacterium | reverse complement strand
CGACACCGGCAACAGCCGGAATCCGAACTTTTCTCCGTCTTCGCCATCTTTCAGTTTGGTGACGGTGGCGACGCGATCGTTGTCGCTCCGGGTGATCTCGATCTCGACATCGACAGCCGCCTTCAATCCAGACCATCCACGCGCGCCCTTGCTCTGATCCTTGCCCGAGTGGTGGATCAGTAGCACGAGCGCCCCTGTGGCCCTGTGGATAGCCTTGCAGTGGCCGATCGCTCGGCCCATGTCCTCGCTGCTCGATTCGTTGCCGCCTGGCGTCGTTGCCGCGAGGGTGTCAATCACCACGATGTCGGCTGGGCCGGATTTAGAAATGCCTGCGATGAGTTCCTTAACGTCCGCTGCCTGCAGCAGGTTCGGCGCATCGCCTATCACTTCTAAAGCGTAGTCCGCCTCGTTGATGCCGTGATGGTGGACGTAGGCGCGTATGCGGTTCATGAACCCACCCGCACCCTCGGCGACGATATAGACAACGCGCCCTGGGCGTGGCTTGCGGCCATTCCACTCGGTACCCCGAGCAACTGCCGACACGATATCAAAGGTAAAGAACGATTTGCCCGATCCTGATTCCCCGAAGACCACCGCGATTTCCGCCCGCGGCAGAACACGTTTGACGATCCAGGGGATCGAAGGCTTGGCCGCGAACTCGAAGGCGGAGACAGGAACGAACCGGCCAGGTGTTTGCTCGGGATCGGGCGGCAGTTCTTCGAAGTCCTGCGCGATAGCCGCGCCGCGCACTTCATCGATCTCGCTGCGGCTCCCGGCTGGGTTGCGGGCGCTGCGAATTGCGCTGCGGATCGTGGCGCGCGCCTGGCCCGAGTCGTATGCAGGGCTGCAATTGTCGTTGGCGAACCGAAGACCATACTCGAAGCACAACTCTTTACTTATCCCGCGATCGCGCAACGTATAGATGAATTTAAGCAGCGCGTTGTTGCGAGTGCCTTCGTCGGCAAGCGCAACTTCCGCCAGAGCAATGTCGCATTCCTGGCGTGCGCGCTTCTCGTCCGGGTCGATCACATCTGCGTCGCGCGTGGGTGCCGCTGGCTTTTCCGTTGCCTGCACGCTGGCCGAAGCATCTAGCGTCAAGCCGAGGCCGTCCACGATCTGCTCTATCGAGTAATGTGGGTGATCGTTCAGTTTGACGATGCGCACTTGGAATGGCTCGCCCTTGCGGTGATAGAAGCCGGGCAGGCGCAAGACGCGCGGCAGGTCCTTCACATTGTCGGTGCCGAACTTCTGCGCGAGCGCAGCTTGCACAGCGGAGAACTTGTTCAGCGGAAAGTCGCGATCGACCAGCCAGTAAACGTGGAATTTTTCGGGCGACGATTCCACGATGATATGCGGAGTAACTTCGCCCGCCGCAATGGGCGCGAGAACTACGGGGCCATCCTTGTCGATGTCTACGAACACCGCGCGCACCCGCGTCACGTTCTCTGCTTTGCGGCCCTTGCCGTCACCGGCGTTGATCATCACGAAGATGCCCGCACCAGCGGCATTCAACCGGGTCAGCTCGGCTGCGTTGCCCTTACCGTGGAATATCTTCGCAAACGCAGGCCGCTTTTTTTCAGCGTCGTCGAAGGTCTGATAGGTATAGTGGTCGATGCCTGGTCGATCGTCGCGAATGATCGCGCCAACGAATTTCCCCGCTTCGCTGATGTCTGGCAAATTGACGCCAGCGGCAGAAGGCGTATTCTTAGTGGCGCTGGAATCGTGTTGTTGCTCCACCGTCGCGGCCCCTGCCCCTGCCTGGGCCGCGATGTCATTTATGGGCAGCGAATGGTTGTTGTGGTCCATCGTGCAGCTCCCCTTATGAGTTACACGGGGTCAATGGGAAGCAGTCGTCGCAATCGCGCGTCCAGTGCGCGTCGATAGCCATTCCTGATACCGAGATTTGCTGATCAACAGCTTCTTCCCGACGCGCACACAACAATCCGCCAAGCCGTTCGTGTCTCGATGGCGAAGTTGCCAGCGTAAGGTCGCCTGGCTCAGAAGGCTGGGATAGGCCTTTGCCAACTCATCGATTGGGTACAGATCGTCGAGTTGCAGTGGTGATAGAATTGCGTTCATGGTTGTCTCCGTGTAGTCCTGAAAAACATTCCTCGTTCTGCTGCGCTCGAAATAATTGAAATTCGAGCGCATAAAGGCATCGTAACGACGAAATTTGTGTTGCTGCACACCCCCAAGTGTTCCAAGGAATTCAGTGACAACTGTAAGTGCGCTATCGCGCGTGTTGCATACCCCATCCTCCGTCGCCTCCAGAAACAAAAAGCCCCGCTCAAGGCGGGGCTTCGTAGAGTGAAAAACGTCGGAGGGTCAAGGCCCTTGCTTGCCCCCAAGTAGCTTCTCGGCAAGCGCAACTGAATCGGCTGCGGCAAGGTGCTCGTAGCGTTTCAGCATCGCAAGCGTTTGGTGTCCGGAGATGGCTGCAGCCTGTGCCAGGTTCGCTCCACCACGGAGCAGCTTGGTAACTGCCGTGTGCCGAGTCGAATGCAATACAACGCGATCTAGCGGGTCTTCGCGGTCATTGAGCAGACCGGCATCCGCCCGGCATTTTTTCCAGACAGCGTCGATGTTCTTTATTCGCTCGGGGTGTTTCGGATCGAAGAAGACGTAGTCGCCCTTCAATGGCTTGACCTTGGCCGCATCGGCGAGCTGGCCACGCACTTCGGCCACCAATGGCAACGCACGCGGGCGACCGTTCTTGGTCTTGCCGAGCACGGCGATCGACTCATCCAGCTTGACCTGATTCCACTTGAGTCTGAGCACTTCTGACTTACGAGCACCGGTCGTGAGCACCATCAGGAGGAAGAGATACATCAAGCCCCATGCGCTGGTCCGGGCGGCTGCGTAAAGTCGTCCTTCTTCATCCGCGTTCAATATCCGGGTACGTCCCCCACCCTCCTTGAGCTTGCTCACCTTCCCGCCCTTCATGGGGTGCGTCTCGATGACTCCCTGGTCAAGCGCGAAGCTGAAGACCTTGGAAAGGGCGGCGAGGTAGCGGTTGACGGAGGCTGGACTGAGCTGTCGATCGGTGGGCTTCACCGTGCCAGGTGAACTGCGCATCGCCGGTCGGGTCTGAAGGGTGAGCTTGGCCTCGTTGATGTCGCCTCGGGTGATGTCCCTTACCCGCTTATCGCCAAGCTGATCGATCCAGAAATCGAGCTGATACGCGCTCGCGTAGGCGCAGCGTCCAAGTTCGGCGAAATCGTTTATGAGCTGCTTCAGGAGTTTGCCGGAGCCAACCTTGGTGAGGACGGCTGCGGCTTCGTTGTCCTTGATCCACCTTTCTGCGGCGGCTTCCGTGGGGAAACCGGTCATTGATTTCCTATCAAACCCTTTGCGGCTAATTTCGGCTCGATACTTGGAGATCGCCTTGCCGGTCTTCTTGTCGAATTTCACATACTGGCGGGTATAGCCCATAAAACCTCCCTGGCTTCGTGGTAGAGTTCGAGCCTTACGGTAATTACGCAAAAGTTACGCAAAAGACCGTAACTACCTCACAAATATACACCTATGAAAGATTTGCAGTCAGTCATCGATAAGGCGTTCGAAGCCCGCGCCGGCATTACGCCGAAGACCGCGGAACCCGCACTCAAGGAGGCAGTGGCGGAAGTCATC
>JAYUNL010000109.1:0-2371 GCA_043761745.1 Rhodocyclaceae bacterium | reverse complement strand
CGTAGGATGGGTGGAGGTCGGCGTAGTTTGCCGACTGTAACCCATCATTCGGTATCCAATTGATGGGTTACGCTACCAAAGATCCGGGCGCTCCACCCATCCTACAGGTCACTTTTGAAATGGAAATGGAATCAGAGGGCGGGCGCTTCCGGTAACAGCGTGAAGAAGAAAGTCGCGCCTTGCCCGGGCGCTGCTTCGGCCCACACCTCGCCGCCGTGCAGGCGCACGATGCGCCGCACCGTCGCTAGGCCGATGCCGTTGCCGGGAAATTCCTTTTCCGCGTGGAGCCGCTGAAAGGGCGTGAATAGCTTGTCGGCATATCTCATGTCGAAGCCGGCGCCGTTGTCGCGGATGAAGTAGCTTACGCGCCCGTTCGCATCGCACCGCGCGCCGAACTCGATCGTGGCATCGTCGCGGTGCGAGGTGTACTTCCAGGCGTTGTCGAGCAGGTTTTCCAGCAAGGATCGCAACCAGCCGGCATCGCCGGTGGCAAGGGGGGCGGGGTCCACGCGCCAATCCACCCGCCGGCCCGGCTCGGCGCCGGAGAGACGCTCGAGTATTTCGCGCGCTATGAGGCCCAGATCAATCTTGCGGCGTTCGAGAGTCTTGGCGCCGATTTGGAATAGTCCCAGCATGTCGTCGATCAGGCCGTCCATGCGATGAGTGGCGCGACGGATGCGGGCGAGGTGGCTCACGCCGGTTTCGTCCAGCCGCTGGCCGTAGTCGTCTTGCAGGATGGCTGTGTAGCCGGCGATGCCGCGCAGGGGCGCGCGCAGGTCGTGAGACAGCGTGTAACTGAATGCCGCCAGCTCGGTGTTAGCCGCCTCCAGCTCGGCGGTGCGTTCCAGTACGCGTCGTTCGAGGTCGAGGTTGAGGCGCTGGATTTCCTCCTCGGCGGCTTTGCGTTCGCCGATATCACGGGCGGCGGCGATAATTATCGCTTGTCCGTCCGACATGACGCCGCGGCGCGAGATCTCGGCGGGAAACAAGCTGCCATCCTTGCGCCGGCACACCGTTTCCAGCGTGTGGTTGCTGTCGGGGGCGGCCAGTATCCGGTCGAACTCAGCCGCCACGCGCGCCGTGTCGTGCTCGGGGGTGATGTCCTGTGGGCCGAGGCGCAGCAACTCGTCTAGCGTGTAGCCGAGCGAGCGGCAGGCGGCTTGGTTGGCGTCGGCGATGCGCATGGTGGCGCGGTCGAACAGCAACACCGCATCGGGCGAGAGGTCGAGCATGGCGCGGAATTGCCGCGTCGCCTCTCTGCTGCGGTGCTCCTGCGTCACGTCGTTCAATAGCAGCAGCAGCGCGCGTTCGCCGTCCAGATCGGTAGCGGTCAGGTCGAGACGGTAATGGCGCATGCCGTCCTCACCGGGCCGGTCGAGCATAAGTCCGTTGCAAAGGTCACCGGTGAGTGTGGCTTCCGCTAGGCGTACCAGGGCGGGGGCCAACAGCAGTTCGTCGGCACGGCGGCCGAGCGGATCGTCGGCTGCGCCCAGGCCGAGCATGCGCAATATCGCCGGGTTGGCCTGGCGAATCGTCAAGTCAGGCGTCAACACGAGTATGCCGGCGGGTACATTGGCCAGTATCTGGCCGGCGTGACGCTGACTGGCGAGCAGGCGATTGTGCTCGTGGTAGAAGTAAGTGTCGACGGCGATCACGATGTCGAAGCAGACGATCTTCAGCAAAGCGTCTATGTTGGCGAGCAGCCTTTCCGGCTCACCGTCGCAGAGGCGCACCAGCAGCGGCAGCAATTCGGAAAGATATTTGCGGTAGGCGCCGATGTACCACTTGGGCGCCAGGTTGATGCGCTGGTGCACCACGCCGACGCGCAGGCGGTCGAGCACGTAGCGTTCGTTGTAGTCGCCTTCTGTGAGGGCGCTGAAGTAGCGCGACTGCCCGTCGCGCAGACGGGCCAGCGTGGTTTCGTCGCCGATCATCGCGCGCAGGGGTTCGTAGGAGAGCAGGTGGGTGTAAAAGGCGGTGGTGAAGTGATCGCGCTCCGCTTCAAGCGCGGCGTGCATTTCACGCAGCAGGACAATGTCTTTATCGCCCAGTTCCAGGAAGTGCTTGCGTTCGGCAATTTCCGCCGCGTCCAGCCGGAGTTCCGTGGCGATGTCCGCCGTGAGCTTGTCCAACTGAGGCATCACCACCCTTTCGAGTATGACTTGAGGATAAATGGCAACAGGGTGTCGGGTTGCCGGAAAAGGGGATGCGAACTTAAAATTGGCATCACCATTTTAATAGTATGGGAATTTTCGGCGCCGATCAAGGGCGCTGTTGGGAGTTCGTGATCTGTCCGGTTTTGTAGCACGCCAAGTGTCTGGTCGTCATAGTGTGCCGAAGGGGGTACGCGATGAGGCCGACGGAAGTGCTA
>JAYUNL010000108.1:0-32553 GCA_043761745.1 Rhodocyclaceae bacterium | reverse complement strand
GAATTAAGGGGCGCGCTTTAGCGCGTCCCTCTTGAATGATTTGTTAGGCTGGCGCCATGACCAAATGGAGAGAACGCAGCCAAGCGCGTAGCTAAAAATAAACGTTGCGTCAGACCACCAAAGCGCCCAAGCGAGAAGCCCAACAGAAACGCAAACGAGCAACGGTGCGAGTGGCGATGACGCTGCGCGCTTAAACCAGAATGTAACTGCAACTACCGCTGTGAGTAAATTGGCCATGGCAAGCCAAACGAAAAACGCTCGATTTTCAGAGCCCGGTGCAAACATAGACTCAAGCTGGCCGCGTGCTTGCTCCATTGGCGAGAGCAGGAGGTGCCAAGAAGCAACAGCAAACACCGCAATCACTGTGTATTGAGCTGCTGCGAAATGACGTGGACTGAGATTCACAGAAGGCCTAACGTTCGAATTCAGCGGCTGCCGAAGGCAGTCCGCTGGAATGAGGGGTTAGGCGGCAATGTGGGATATCTCGGCGATGGAGTCATAGCGCTTGACGGGCATATTTCATGTCTTTGCCAGACTTCCCTGCGCAGAAGCGATTCCAGTCAACCACGCGCAGATCTTTAGCAATCGCCTTGTTCTCGGTCACCACAGCATTGAAGCTGTTCGTCCCTCTGTACACGACGCATACGGTGCCGTCATCCATGAGCAATGCGTCCACAAGCTCAAAGGACGTCGGATTCTTGCTTGAAGCCTTCAAGGCGCGGAGGCGACTAACAACCGATTGAAACTCCGCTTCAGACTTTGCTTTCTCGGCGACCTCCCTAGCTCGTTGCTCGGGTGTCTTCGAGGATTCGACGCGCTGCCTCTCAGACTCCGCCTTCGTCTTCCCATCCTCTTGATCGCTGATGCACCGGACCATTCCGATAACGATAAGGGCACCAAGCCCGAGCTTCAGGTAAGTCCCCAATCGCGAAGGCGGCGCTGGGCTCGCGATGCCGCAGTGCGGGCATGCTTTCGCTTGGTCGCTTACTTCCTTGCCGCACTCGCGGCACTTCACCATCCCCATTTTGCCTCCCTGCTTGGCTGGGCCGGTAGTCTCTGAGCTCTACGTTACGGATGCTTTGCGGCCTAACGTGCAAGGTGAGCGGACGGCCGCTTGCGGCCGGTCCGCTCGACCGTAGGGTTGGGCAACACCAAGGCTAGCGCACCGCGACCAAGCGTCGCACGCTGACCAACAGAAAGATGCCAAGCAAAAGCGAAACGGTTTGCGCTGGCGAGACTATGCACTGGCGACACTGCCGAAACACAGCGAAGGTTTGGCACGCCGAGCACTGACGCACAAAGCACGCGTTGTAGTAGCCGCGCTGAGACGGCGACGGCGCGCAGCACGATAGCGACACACCGCCCCGAGCAGCGCGCCAAATGGCGCTCGCAGGCCATGTGCCCAAGAGGCAATAAGGACGCGGTGTTTGAGTGCATGATTATCGTGGTGCCCAACTAAAAGTGGACATCCTATTTGACGCAAAATATTGCGTCAAAGCGATGTATAAAACTTGTAGAAACTGGAAACGCGTCATATATTCACTATGTTAGCAAATCATTAGGCGGCCTAACAAAAATGGAAAACACGTCAGCCGGCGCAGCGCCGAAATTGCTCGATCAGGTTCGCGGCAAGATTCGGCTTAAGCACTACAGCATACGCACGGAGCAGGCGTATGTCGACTGGATAAAGCGCTTCATTCTGTTCCACGGCAAGCAGCATCCCAGCAGCCTGGGTGCAGCGGAAGTCGAGGCGTTTCTCACGCACTTGGCGGTGGTAGGGCGGGTGGCAGCTTCGACGCAGAACCAGGCGAAATCGGCCTTACTCTTCCTCTATAAAGAGGTCTTGGGGCAGGATTTGCCGTGGCTGGAGAATGTCGAGCAGGCCAAGGTGCCCAAGCGTTTGCCGGTGGTGCTGACGCCGGCGGAATCGCAGGCGGTGTTGGCGCGGCTTTCCGGTACGTATTGGTTGATGGGCAGCCTGCTCTATGGCACCGGCATGCGCTTGATGGAATGCGTGCGGCTGCGCGTGAAGGATGTGGAGTTTGCCCAGCGCCAGATCCTCGTGCGCGATGGCAAAGGCTTCAAGGACAGGGTGACGATGCTGCCGCAGGCGCTGACCGCGCCGCTGAAGGAGCACATCGCCCGCGTGCGCGAGTTGCACAAACAGGATTTGGCGAATGGCTATGGCGCCGTTTATTTGCCTTATGCGCTTGACAAGAAATATCCGAATGCCCCGCGCGAATGGGGCTGGCAGTATGTTTTTCCGGCGCAGAGCTTGTCTGTCGATCCGCGTAGTAATGTCACGCGCCGACATCACGCCAACGAACAAGCCTTGCAGCGCGCGGTCAAGCAGGCGGTGCGCAGCGCTGGGCTCGTGAAGCCGGCCACACCGCACACGCTGCGCCACTCCTTTGCCACGCATCTGTTGCAATCCGGCTAT
Organism: Rhodocyclaceae bacterium; assembly: GCA_043761745.1. GTDB lineage: Bacteria > Pseudomonadota > Gammaproteobacteria > Burkholderiales > Rhodocyclaceae > Desulfobacillus. The sequence continues at coordinate 30,113 of JAYUNL010000108.1, read as the reverse complement.
GACATTCGCACGGTTCAAGAGTTGCTTGGCCATTCCGATGTGAGCACCACCATGATCTACACACATGTACTGAATCGCGGCGGACGCGGCGTGGTGAGTCCGCTGGATGCGGTGGCCTGAGCGGTGCGCGCCTTGTTATACTTGGGTGATATTTAGCTTGGAGACTGCGATGGGCAAGGTTGAACGCATCGAGCAGGAAATAAAAACGTTATCGACGGAGGAACTGTCGGCGTTTCGCGCATGGTATGCGGCTTTCGACAGTGAAGCCTGGGATCGGCAGCTCGAAAAAGATATCGCTGCCGGCAAGCTGGATGCGCTGGCGGACCAAGCGCTGGCATCGTTTTCGTCCGGCGGTTGCTCAAAACTTTGAATCATCACGCCACTCGAGACTTCTGGGACTGTTACAACGCTCTCCCGCCAACCGTGCGGGAACTTGCCGACAAATCATTCGCACTGCTGAAAGCCGACTCGCAGCATCCCTCTCTTCACTTCAAAAAAATTGGTCGATTCCGTTCCGTGCGTGTCAGTCGGAATTTTCGTGCTTTGGGAGTCGAACAGCCGGATGGCGTCTTGTGGTTCTGGATCGGCAGCCATGCCGATTACGACAAGCTGATCGTCAGGCGCTCACGTTTGCCTTAATGTATGATCCTTACTATATTTGAAAACGTAAGGAACAGGATCAGACCATGACGACCATCACCACACTGACCAGCAAGGGGCAAACCACCATACCCAAGGATATCCGCGAGGGCTTGGGCATGAAGGCCGGCGACCAGATGACGTTCACTTTGCTGCCGGATGGCTCGGTGGTCATGCGTGTGAAAAACCGCAGCGTGAAGCAGCTTTATGGAGCGCTGAAACCGAAAAAGCGCGTCGCCGCAGGCAAGATGAGTCCATGGCGGTAATTTGCGCGCTGGGCGTTTCGCGATTCAATTCCCCTCCTCTGTTTTTCCCGCCGCACTTCACGCCGTAGCCATGCTTGGCATTGATACCAATGTGCTGGTTCGTGTCGTCGTCGATGATGATCCGGCACAGTGCCTGCGCGCCCGGCGTCTGATCGACGCCACTGTCGCCCAGGGCGAGGCCATTTTTGTTTCGCTGCTGGTCCTGCTCGAATTTGAATGGGTGGCGCGCAGTCGTTATGGATTCGCCAAGGCAGAAATTCTCGATGTTATTTCGCGCTTGCTCGATTCGGTCGAGCTGGTTTTTGAAGATGAGCCGGCGATCGAGGAGGCGCTGTTTCAATGGCGCGACTGCCGCGCCGATTTCGCCGATTGTTTGATTGGTGTGCGCAACCGGCGATTGGGCTGCCGCGCAACAGCAACATTCGATGCCAAGGCAGCGCGCCTTCCCGCCTATGAGGCAGTACGCTGAATATCGGTAGCCGCATGTTGAAACCAGATTCCCTCGCTTTCGCACTTCACGCTGCCGCTGCCGCCGTTGGCGAAGTAATCGCCGGACGCAATCTCACCGAGGCGCTGGCGCGTTGCTGGCGCGAGCATCCCAAGCTGGAGAGCGCGACGCGCGGGGCGATACAGGATCTGGCCTACAGCGCGCTGCGCCAATACGGTCGCGGCGATTTTCTTATGGCGCGGCTGATGCAAAAGCCTGTGCAGGACGCCGCCTCGCGCGCGCTGTTGCTGTGCGCGCTGGCGCGGCTGGAGGCGCGGCCGGAGGAGGCGCACACCATTGTCGATCAGGCCGTGGCGGCGTCGGGTGAAGTGGCGCGCGGCAACTACAAATCGCTCACCAATGCCGTGCTGCGTACTTTTATGCGCCAGCGCGAGACGCTGCTGGCCGAAGCGGACGACGATGAAGTGGCGCGCTATCGGCATCCGCGCTGGTGGATCGCTCGCCTCAAGCGCGCCTATCCAATCGACTGGCAGACTGTAATCGACGCGGGAAACACGCATCCGCCCATGACGCTGCGGGTGAATCGGCGGCGCGTCTCGGTGGAAGACTATCTTGCGCGGCTCAATGCCGCTGGCATTGAAGCGCGCCCTCTTGAAGACGGCGCGCTATTGCTGGCGCGCCCGCTGCCGGTGGAGCGCCTGCCGGGCTTTGCCGAAGGCCTGTGCTCGGTGCAGGACGCCGGCGCGCAGCGGGCGGCGTTATTGCTCTGCGCCACGGATGGCATGCGCGTGCTGGATGCCTGTGCCGCGCCCGGTGGCAAGACGGCGCACCTGCTCGAATTGGCCAAGGCTGATCTCGTCGCGCTCGATGCGGATGCCGCGCGCGCCGTTCGTGTGAGTGAAAATCTGGCGCGGCTGGGGCTGGCGGCGCGCGTCCAGACGGCTGATTGCCGCCAGCTTGATACCTGGTGGGACGGTCGCGATTTCGACCGCATCCTCGCCGATGTACCCTGCTCCGCTTCGGGCGTGGTGCGCCGTCACCCCGATATCAAATGGTTGCGGCGCGAAGTTGACATCACCAAGTTCGCCCGCCAGCAGGCGGAAATTCTCGATGCCTTGTGGCGGGTGCTCGCCCCCGGTGGTAAATTGCTGTACGCGACGTGTTCGCTGTTTCCCGAAGAGAACAGCCACCAGGTCGCCGCGTTTGCCGCCCGACAAGAAGATTGCCTGCGACTCGATATCGCTGGAGCGCCCGAGCTTCAACTGCTGCCGACCCCGGAACATGACGGCTTTTATTACGCACTGCTACAGAAGCTGGATTAGCGCGCTGCTTGCGGCAGTGCTCGCTATGGCTTTGGCGTCGCCGTTGCTGGCGCAGGCCGCCGACATTCATGTGACACGCGCGCAACTCGCGCCTAGCGACGAGGGTTATGTGCTCGACGCTGAGTTCGCCATCAACTTGGGGCCGCGTCTGGAAGAAGTGGTGACGCATGGCATCGCGCTTTACTTCGTCACCGAGTTCGAGCTGTCGCGGCCGCGGTGGTGGTGGGCGGATGAGCGCGTCACCGGCCGCACGCAAACCCATCGTCTTTTCTATCACGCCCTCACGCGGCAGTATCGTGTGTCCACCGGCGCGCTTTATCAGAACTTCTCCACGTTGGACGAGGCCCTCGGGGTGATTTCCAATTTGCGCAATTGGTCGGTGGCGGACAAGGCGCTCATGCAAGCGGGCGAGCCCTACAGCGCGCAGTTGCGCATGAAGCTTGACCTCACCCAATTGCCCAAACCCTTTCAGGTTACCTCCATAGGCAACAAAGACTGGGCCATCTCTGCCGAGATCAAGCGCTGGAGCTTTATCGGTCCACCTCTCGGCAACATTGTCACGGAAGCCGCGCCGAAGTGAGAGTTTTCCTGATCATCACGGCGGCGCTGGCGGGCATCTTGCTGTTCCTGCTCACGTCGGCCAGCGCGAACACCGCGCTCTTCGCTGGCTATTACCGCTGGCTGCTGGGCGGCAATGTGGCCATCGCGGCGGCCTTGCTCGGCATGGTGTTGTGGCAGTTGCGTCAGCTCTGGCGCGAGCATCGCGCGCAGGTTTTCGGCTCGCGTCTCAAGCTGCGCTTGATGCTGATGTTTGCCTTGATGGCGGTGTTGCCGGGTGTGCTGGTGTATGCGGTGTCGGTGCAGTTCGCCGTAAAGAGCATCGAATCCTGGTTCGATGTGCGCGTGGATAAAGCGCTGGAAAACGGCCTCAATCTGGGCCGCAGCGCGCTCGATTATCTGCTCGCCGATCTGGCGGAAAAAGGCCGCAGCATGGCGCTGGATTTGTCCGACAGCGGCAGCGCTTCTCCCTCAGCGCAACTCAATCGCCTGCGTGAGCAATCCGGCATCCAAATGGCGAGCTTGATGACCGCCAATGGCCAGGTAATCGCCAGCAGTTCGAGCGAAATGGGTGCGTTGATGCCCGATATTCCGACGCCTTCGCATTTACGCCAGGCCCGCCAGGGACGCGGTTATAGCGCGGTCGAAGGTGATGCGGCCAGTGGCCTGGTGCTGCGCGTGTTGCTGCCGGTTTCGGCGTTCACGCTGGCGGGCGAAACGCGCATTCTCCAGCTCACCCAGCCGGTACCCGCCGTGATCGCGAATAGCGCGGAAAGCGTGCAGGGCGTTTATCGCGATTATCAGGAGCTGTCACTGGCGCGCACCAGCTTGAAGCAGATGTACACGCTGACTCTCACACTGACGCTGCTGCTCTCCTTGTTCGCCGCCATCGGCATGGCTTTTCTCATGGCGCGGCGCTTGTCGGCGCCACTCTCCATCCTGGCGGCAGGCACGCAGGCGGTCGCCTCGGGCGACTTTTCGCCGCGAGAGATCGTTGCCACGCACGATGAGTTGGGCGTGCTGACGCAGTCTTTCAGCAAAATGACGCGCCAGCTTGATGAAGCCCGCGCGCAAACGGAAAAAAGCCGCGCCGAAGTCGAAGCTGCGCGCGCTTATCTGGCGAGTGTGCTGGCTAATTTGTCGGCCGGCGTGCTGGCTTTCGACGCGGACTGTCGATTGCGCGCCGCCAACGAAGGCGCCCGCGCAATTCTTCGCGACGATCTGCAAGACGTTGATGGCTGTGCGCTGGCTGATTGGACGCGCCATACCGCGCTCAAGGAAGCCATTACCCACGGCCTGGCCGAAGAGGCGGGCGCGTGGCAGCGGCAAATCGAGATGCAAAACGGCGCCGGTGTGCCGCAGGCTTTGCTGGTGCGTGGCACGCGTCTGCCCGAGGCGGGCGGGGGCGGCTGTGTAGTGGTGTTCGACGACATCACTCAATTGATCGCCGCACAGCGCTCGGCCGCCTGGGGCGAAGTGGCGCAGCGCCTGGCGCATGAAATCAAGAACCCGCTCACGCCCATCCAGCTCTCGGCCGAACGTTTGCAACACAAGCTGGCCGGCAAGCTGGATGAAACTGATCGCGAGATGCTGGAACGCTCGACGCAGATCATCGTCAATCAAGTGGAAGCCATGAAGCACATGGTTAACGACTTCCGTGACTACGCCCGCCTGCCGCCGCCGCAGCTAGGCGCCTTGGATCTGAATGCCTTGGTGGTAGAAGTGCTGGGGCTCTATGAATCGTCGCGCGTGCGTATTACACCGGCGCTAACGACGGATTTGGCGCGAGTGATTGGCGATGCTACACAATTGCGCCAGGTGATCCATAACTTGATTACCAATGCGGAAGATGCGCTCAGCGACGAAGCGCAACCCGAAATTACCATCGCCACGCGCGTGGAAGGGCGCGGTGTTGCGCTGATAGTGAGCGACAATGGCGTCGGCTTCCCCAAAGAGATACTGGCGCGCGCCTTTGAGCCTTATGTGACGACCAAGGCCAGGGGCACAGGCTTGGGCTTGGCGATCGTGAAGAAGATCATGGACGAACACCACGGCCAGATCGATATCGCCAACGCATCGCCGCGTGGTGCGCAAGTAAAAATAAAGCTGCCGCTGGCAGCATGATGGGAAAAAATATGGCGAAAATACTCGTAGTCGATGACGAAATAGGCATACGCGAGCTGCTCTCGGAGATACTTTCCGACGAGGGTCACGATGTGCATCCGGCCGAGAACGCCCAAGCGGCGCGGCTGGCGCGCAACGCGGCACGGCCGGACTTGGTGCTGCTCGACATCTGGATGCCCGACACCGACGGCATTACGCTGCTCAAGGAATGGTCCGCCGCCGGGCAGCTCAACATGCCGGTGGTGATGATGTCCGGTCACGGCACCATCGATACGGCGGTGGAAGCCACGCGCATTGGTGCGCAAGATTTTCTGGAAAAGCCCATCGCTTTGCAAAAGCTGCTGGCGGCGGTGAAGCGTGCATTGCAAAAATCCAGCATACCGGTGCGCAGCGAATTGACCCTCGCCGCTTTCGCTCACTCGCCCCATCTGCGCGATCTGAAAAAGCGGCTGGAGCAAGTTGCGGCAAAAAGCCGCGTGCTCATGTTGAAGACCGGTTTTGGCAGTCTGGCCGAGTTATGCGCGCGCACCGTCGCCGTGCCCGGCAAGCCCTGGCTCGATCTGGCTGCGCATAGCGCACCCCTGGCACTCGACGTCTTGGAAGCCGCCAATGGCGGCGTGCTCTTCGTGCAAGAGCTGTCCGGCCTCTCGCGATTGCAGCAGAAGAACCTCGCTTTCGCCATTGACCGACTGGAAAAGTTTGACTTGCGCCTCATCGCCGCCAGCACCGTGGGCACCGCCGAGTTGTTGACCGCCGGTTTCGAGGAAGCGCTGCTGCGTCGCCTCTTCGACACGCTGGTCGGCGCGCCAGGCTTGGCCGAACTCAAAGACGAAGTGCCCGAGTTAGCCCGGCAGATACTCACGCATCTTGTCGAAGCCGGTGAAGTGCCGCTGCGCCGTTTGTCGACCGCCGCCATGAATGCCCTGCGCAATCAGCCTTGGCCGGGCGGCTACGCCGAGCTCAAGGCGGCGGTGCGTTCCTTGGCCTTGGGCGCACTCGAAGAAGAAATCACCGCCCACGATGTGATCCGTCTTCTGGCGCCGGCGGTGCCACCGCCGGCTTTCGAGGTGGTGCTCGATCAGCCGCTGCGGGAAGCGCGCGAAGCCTTCGAGCGCGCCTATTTCGAGCATCACCTGCGTCTCGAAGGCGGTAACATGACCCACCTGGCGGAAAAAACCGGCCTGGAACGCACGCACCTCTATCGCAAGCTCAAGACCTTGGGTTTGCAAATCGGGCGCAAGTCCGAGGAGTAGTAGAAGGCGCTGTTAGCGCCGCCGCTTTTCCAGTGCCGTGATGCGCTGTTCCAACGTGCCGGTGCTTGAGGCGAGCGCGGCGGCATTACGAGCGAAGGCCGCGTTGTCCGGCTTGTTCAGCCACTGCGGATTTTCGTAATGCAGATATTCAGCCAGATTTTCTGCGGCGCGTTCGAGCACATTTTTTTTCGTCGTGATGAATTGGCGGGCGCCATCAAGCAGGCGCCGTGCCGCGATGTCGCCCACCAGTTTACTGAGGTCTTCTTCGGCATCCCAATCGAGATTGCGCAGTACGAAGCTCAAGACTTCGGCGAAATCCGCCGCCCCGGAAACCCGTGCGCCGCGCAGCATGGCGTCGCGGCCTTTTAGTGCCGCGAGCGGCGCGCCGGGCGGTAGGCTGATTTCCACTTCGATGTCGCCTTGGGTCAGCGATTGCAGCGTGCCGTCTTGCGCGATGCTGAAGTCGAGCTTCAGCGGCTCAAGAGCAATGCGGGCGCGGTGGCCGGCGTAAGGGCGCAAGCGCTCGCGCGCCCAGGGTGCGTCGGCCAGTAGGTGGTTAAGTGCGCCCAGTGCGAGCAGGTCCAGCATGGGGCGGCTTAGTTTAGTTGACCTGCTGTATGCCGGCGATGATCCAGCCGCCACTCCCCGCCGTCGGCTTGGTGAGATGCCAGACTTCATCTAACGGTTCTGGCGCGCCGGCCTCCGTCTCACGGATGTTGCCGGAGAAGCGCACGCTGGCGATGTGCTGGGTGCTCTCGGTGGTGACATCCAGCAACTGCGCATTGAGCGTCACGACGTCGGTCTGTTGCGGCTTGTCGCCGCGCTCGTTCATGTCGAGCTTGATCTCGGCGAACATTTCCGGCGTGGTGAAGTTGCGGATGTCTTCCAGATTCTTCGCATCGTGGGCGGCTTGCAGGCGCACGAAGTTGAGCTTGGCCTGGCGCAAGAAGCCGTCGACATCGAAGCCCGCCGGCACATTGACGGCAGCTTCAGGCGCAGCAGCGAGTGGTGCAGAGCTAGACACAGATGCAGGCTCAGATGCGCTGGCGACAGGCTCATAGCCCGCTGGTGCGGGGCCACCGGCGTATTGCATGGGTTGTGGCGTTGCTGCTTGTGAGCGTCGGAACAGCAGGCGGATGACGAAGAACACCGCTGCGGCCAGCAATAGCATCATCACGATGGACGAGAAGCCTTCACCCATGCCGAAATGCGAGAACAACGCGGCGAGCCCCACGCCAGCGGCCAAGCCGGCCAAGGGGCCGAGCCAGCGGCTCATGCCCGAAGGTTGCGGCGCGGGCGCACCGACCGGTTGAGCGGGGCGCGGCGCGGGCGCGACATTTTGGCTCGGCGCGCCGGCGGGCGCGGCCGGTTTGGTGATGCTATTGCGCTGCATGCCTGAGCTGCGGCCGCCGCCGAGACGCGCGGCATCGGCGGCGCTGATGGCGGCCGTCATGGCGATGAGTAGCAAAAAAAGACCCGCGAAAATCTGTTTCATGATGTTTCCTTAAAGTTTGTAGCCTCGGTGCAGAGCAACCACGCCGGCGGCGAGATTGTAGTAGTCGACCTTCTCCAGGCCGACTTGTTCCATCATTTGTTTAAGCGTTTGCTGATCCGGATGCATGCGGATGGATTCGGCGAGATAGCGATAGCTCTCGGCATCGTTCGCCACTCGCTGACCCAGCCAGGGCAGTACCTTGAAGGAATAAAAATCGTAAAGCGGCGTGAGTGGCTGCCAGACCTTGGAGAATTCCAGAATCAGCAAGCGGCCGCCGGGCCTTAGCACCCGCGCCATCTCGGCCAGCGCGCTATCCTTGTGCGTCATGTTGCGCAGGCCGAAAGCGCAGGTGACGCAATCGAAATAGGCGTTGGGGAAGGGCAGCTTCTCGGCATCGCACTGCGCCGCCGGCATGGTGTGGCCGTGATCGAGCAAGCGGTCGCGGCCGCGCGTGAGCATGGCGTTGTTGATGTCGGTGAGCCAGACCTCGCCATGCTCACCGACGCGCTTGGCAAAGGCCAGCGACAAATCGGCGGTGCCGCCCGCCACGTCGAGCACACGATCGCCAGCATGCACGGCGGACAACTCGATGGCGAAGGCCTTCCAGAGCCGATGCAGGCCCAGCGACATCAGGTCGTTCATGACATCGTACTTGTCCGCCACCGACGAAAACACGCCAGCGACGCGCTGGGCCTTTTCGTTCTCGGCAACTTCCTTGAAGCCGAAGTGGGTTTTTTCCATGATGGCAGTCAGTGATGCTTCAGTGACGTTTTAGTGAGTGTGGCCGCAACCGCCACCGGTCTTGGGTGCGGCAGCCGGCTGCGCGGTGGGCTCGCGGCTGGCGCCGGCGGCTTCGAGCTGTGTGAGGTAATCGCGCCACAACTGGTCGCGATTGGCGCCCAGCCAGTAGAGGTAGTCCCAGGTGTAGAGGCCGGAATCGTGGCCGTCGGAAAAGGTCGGCTTGACGGCGTACATGCCGACCGGATCGAGGCCGAGGATATCGACATTTTTCTTGCCGACTTGCAAGGTCTCTTGGCCGGGGCCGTGGCCGCGCACTTCGGCCGAGGGGCTGTAGACGCGCAGCAGTTCGTAGCTCAGTGCAAACGTTTTGCCATCCGGGAAAGTGATTTCGAGCATGCGGGACTGCTGGCGCAGCTTGATTTCCGTGGGTGCGGGTACTTCCTGTTCGGGACCGCCCATAGTTTTCTCCAGGCGAAGTATGAGCCGGTAATCATACCGCAGAAGGGTGGGGGAAATAACCGCGCTAAAAGCATGGGGCTATATCTACAAACGAGTGTAACTGACGCGCTCGAAGTCTGGCCCGTGGGAGAGCAGATCGGTGAGCTTGACGCGGATTTGCCGGTCGGTGTAGACCTCGATGATGGACGCCGGGTGGAACCAGCCGCGGGGAATCACCAGCGTGTCCGGCTCTTTCAGCGCGGGTATCGCCGGCAGCAGGAAGGCGCGTGAATAGTGTTGCGAAGGCGAGACGGCGGCGCCGGTGGGCCGCACCGCCACGCCTTGCGGCAGGCCGGGCAATACCTGTACACCGATCAGCAGCCCGCCGTTGGCATCTAACATCAAATACCAACTCACCCGCGCCAGCAGAAAATGGTCGCCATCCGGTGGCTTCACGCAAAACAATTGGCCGTGCTCGATGCGCGCGCCAGCCGCGCCACGCTGTAAGCGAAAGCCCGAGACGGATTGATTGGCGACATCCCAGTTTTCCAGCGGATAGCCGATTTGCGCTGCACGCGTCTTGTGATGCGTGGGGTCAAGGTGGTCGCGGAAAGTCGAGATGCGCTCCATCTCGCCGCGCGAATAGAGCCGCACGTGCTCCGGCTGAATGAATTCCTCGTCGCTGATGTAATAGTGGATGGCTTCGAAACCCAGGCAAACTTTCGCCACGCCCGAGGCTTCGCGGCGCTGGAAGCGGCGCGGCATGGCGTGCAGGCACCAGGGACGATAGAGCTGCATAAGCAAACGTCCGGCGGCCAAGGTCGAGCAATCCTCACCCAGACCCAGCGCGGCCGGTGCGACATACTGTTTCAGTTGCGCCAGGATGTGGCGCATCTCCTGCATCAGCCGGCTCGTGTCGAAGTAGCGCACCGATTCGCGCCGCTTGAGAACTTCCAAAGGGCGCACGCCATGGTCCTGCATGAGATCAACGCCAAAGGCGTGTGCGGTGGCGAGTTGCGTCTCATCGCTCAGTCGCGCCAGCGTGGTATACGGGGCGAAGCGGTTGGCCCAGCGCGTAATCCAGACGAACTCATGCGTGCCGTGGCTGTAAGGATTGGCCAGATCCACCAACAGAATCGCCGCATAGGCTTCGCTGCTGCTTTGGCTTTTAGACGTTTCGCTCAAGGGTTCGGGCACCGCTATTGTCGCGATGCCCCATTCTTCGGCAGTGTCGTAATAGCCGTGCAAATCGATCCAGACGCCGGGCGCGGCTTCGCGGCGGGCGCGGAAATATTCGAGTATGACGCGGCCGGCGTAATGCACGCAGCGTTGGCAAATCAAGGCCAGACTCTGCTGCACCGTGGCGTCGGTGCCGCCGATTTGCGCAACGTGGGCGTAGCCGCGGGCCATCGCCCGCCATAGCGCGAGCACCTGGCGGAAAACCTGTTCTTCGCTTTCCGTCGGTGGCAAGGGCTTGTCGGCATAGCGTTGCGCCGCTTCGTTTTGCACGAAGCCGAGCGGCGCGCGCGTTGCTTCGAGTACGCCCAGGTAATCGGCTGCGGGCGGTGGCCGACGCGCCATGCCCGCTAGAAAATCGCCCAGGTGTTGGTGCGCTTCGCGCGTGTTGGTCAGTGGCAGGGCAGCGAGGAAATCGTGGCAGGCGCGCGCGTCGGAAGTATCCGCGGCGGTTAGGGTCGAATTGGGAAAGCTCATAAGGATTCGAACGCCGCACGCTCGAAATCACTGCCGCGATCAAGCAAGCGGGTGAGGCGTATCTGGCGCGAGCTGTCTGTGTAAAGTTCGATGGCGCGTCCGGCGCGGAACCAGCCGGCCGGTACGATCACCGCTTCCGGTTCTTCGAGCAGGGCCACCGGGGGCAGCAGAAAACCGTGGCGGTATTTTTCATTCGCCGCCGAGAGGCCGGTGCCGCGCACAGCGACGGGCCGCGGTGTGCCGGGCAAGAGATTCACGCCGGCCTGTAGATCGCATTCGCCCGCGATGCGCGACCAGCGCGCCACGGCGAGCAGAAAGGTTTGCGTGCCGGCAGGCCGCACTGCCACCAACTGGTCGCCGCCGATGCGGGCGCCGCCTTGCGACAAGGGACGCGACAAACGCAAGCCGGCAGGCGATTCGTCCAGCACCTGCCACTCCTCGATCATGTAGTCCGGCGCTTGGCTGATGTCGTCGTTTTGGCGCACTGCGACGCTGCCGAAAGTGGCGATCTCTTCGTGCTGCCGGGCGGTCATATCCGCTGCCTGCCCCGGTTGTTGGAACGCCTTGCCCGTAAGGTGGAAATGCAGCGCATCGAAGCCCGTCACCAACCCACATACGCCGTTGCCGACGCGGCGCTGATGCAGGCGCGCGGTGCCACCCTTGAACCAATGCCGGTAGAGATGGACGAGCAGATTGCTGCAAGCCGGCTGCACGCAGTCGTCGCCCAGGCCCAGCGAGGCGGGCGATTCGCCGCGCTCCAAATACACGATACGTTTTTTGATGCTGCGCGAGAGCGTCGAGAGATCCAGCCAGCGCGGATCGCTGCCGGCCTGCGGCAGCGCGGCTTCCGGTTGATCGCTGGAGAGGTCGACAATCATCGGCGGCACGCGCGGATCCGCAGGCGGGCCGGACAAGACCGGCACCTTCTTGCCCCAGCGATGTAACCAATGCCACACCTGCATCAATTGGCGTGCTGAAAATTCATAAGGGCTGGCGCGATGCAGCAGCAGGGTTTGCACGTAATCAGCGGTGACGCTGTCGGCGGGAGGGTTGGCTTGCAAACTGTCTTCTTTCGGATTTTCCGTTACGCCGAGACGCTCGGCCGCGCCGTAAATCCGATGCAAATTTTGCCACATGCTGGCGGGCGGTTCCGTCGGCGCGCGATAGATGTCGAGCAATTCGGCCCGCAGCGCGCCTATCGCCCGCTGCGCCACCAAGGCGGCCTGCGGCAATATCTCGGCGTCGCCTTGTAGACAGGCTTCGAGGCAATGCAGATAGCCGATTTGCAAGGCTTGCCACAGGTTTCGGTTGGCATCCATACCCGTTTGCTCGCTGGTCGCCAGCGGTAGCGGCCGTCCGGCGAATTTGCGTGAACATTCGGTCTGCACAAACTTGATGGGCTCGCGCAGCAGCTCGAGGATCTTCAGGCGTTCTGCCGCTGGCAAGGCGTGACGGTTGAGCAGATTGAGCTGGCGCAGCATCAGCGCCTGCGCGCGCGGGGCGTTGGAAATCGGTTGCACCGCCAGCCAGTCGCGGCAACTGCGCGCGTTGGTGAAGGCGGGAGGATGGTCCAGCCCCGGCGTGTTGAGGTGAAAGGTGCTCATGCTTCGCCACCTTGTTCTTCCGCCAGTGCTTGTATCAGTGCGGCGCGCAATGCGGCGACAGCGACGGCCGCGCGCGGCCCCGGCGCGCGTTGTGGCTGGCCCCAGATGGACTGGGGAAAATGGCTATCATCGCGCCAGCGTGGAATCACATGCCAGTGCACATGCGGCACTTGGTTGCCCAGGCTGGCGAGGTTGATCTTGTCCGGGTCAAGGCAGGTGCGCATGGCCGCCTCAACCGCGAACACCACGGACATCAGGTGGCGACGATCGGAACCGGTGAGGTCGGTCATTTCATTCTCGTGATCATTCCAGACGACGCGGCAGTAACCCGGAAAATCGGCATCGGCGACAAGCAAGACGCGACAAAGGGCATCGCCCCAGAGGACATCTCCCCCAACCATGCCGCTCATGTCGCGGCACAGCTCGCACTGGTTATCGGCGACCGACATGGCAGACGCCCCTTCTGTGTATGCGTCGAGAATAGTAGCGCATTCTACATCGCAGCAAGACCCTGCGCGCCATAACTTCGGCGACGAATAGTCGGGTAACGGCAACAACTCAGGCCGGATCATGTCGTATGCAATCGACCAGAAATGAAAAGATCGCGCGTCAGCGTCGGGCCAGCGTGCCGGCGGCCTCCGCGTAGTTGCGGCCGAAGTCCACTGCGCATTGCGGCGTGCTGCCACACATGACAGATTGAGCAAGCTCGCGCACAAAGTCCATTTCGATAGGCACGCCGTGAATGGGAATGCGAATTGGTTGATCCATCAGCTCCGCCGGCGATTCGAGTATGCGGCGGGCGAACGAAGGCAGCGGATAGGCGGACGGTAGTGTCATGCCCGGCGCGGTTTCGCTTGCATCGGGCGCGCGTTGCAGCAAGCACAATATGCCGGTGTCACCGTCATACCAGCAAGCCCAGGCCACGCGTGTTTCGCCGCTCTGCGCCAGCGCGCAGGGGCTGCCGCCGAACACACCTAGCCCTGCCAGCATGAGCCAACCTCGTAAGCCAATAGGACGCATGTAAGCCTTGTTGTAAGACCTCAGCGAGCCGAATGTGAAATTCGCACCCGATGAAATGGATACAAGGTTTATCGGCGGCAACGGCAGGAACTTGAGTGTGCGGCCAGCATGGCCGACTTGCGCGCAGCGCCGCAATCCGGCGCTGCGATCTGGCGCTGTGTATCGCGTCAGCGCGTTGTCAGAGCAACACGCGTTCGATGCCACCGGCGTTGGCACGGGCGACGTATTCCGACATCCAGTTCTCGCCCAGCACCCGTTTGGCCATTTCTACGACGATGTAGTCGGCCTGCGTGCCGGTCTCGTCGCTGTAGCGCGAGAGGCCTTGTAAGCAGGACGGGCAGGAAGTGAGTACTTTCACCTCCCCGCTGAAATCGCCGTCGCGCAAGGCGGCGACGCCCTGCTGCATTTCCTCGGCCTTGCGGAAACGCACCTGGTTGGCGATGTCCGGCCGCGCCACGGCTAGCGTGCCAGCCTCGCCGCAGCAACGGTCGTTAAGATCCACGCGCTGGCCCATGAGCTGATTCACCACCTTGATGCCTGAATGCGTCTTCATCGGCGTGTGGCAAGGCTCGTGGTACAGGTAACGCACGCCGGAGAGGCCATCCAAATGCAGGCCCTTTTCCATGAGGTATTCGTGAATGTCGAGCAGGCGGCAGCCGGGGAATATCTTGTCGAATTCGTACTTCTGCAACTGGTCCATGCAAGTGCCGCAGGAGACGATGACCGTCTTGATGTCGAGGTAGTTGAGGGTGTTGGCGACGCGGTGGAAGAGCACGCGATTGTCCGTAGTGATCTGCTGGCCCTTGTCATGCTCACCCGCCGCCGTCTGCGGATAGCCGCAGCACAAGTAGCCCGGCGGCAGCACGGTTTGCGCGCCGACGTGATAGAGCATGGCTTGCGTGGCCAGGCCCACTTGCGAGAAGAGTCGTTCCGAGCCGCAGCCGGGGAAATAGAAAACGGCCTCGGATTCTTCATCGAGTTTTTTCGGATCGCGGATCACGGGTACGACATTGTCATCTTCGATATCCAGTAACGCCCGCGAAGTACGCTTGGGCAGGCCGCCGGGCATGGGGCGATTGATGAAGTGGATGACCTGCGTCACGACTTTCGGGCGGCCTAGTGTGGCGGGCGGTTGTTTGGTCGACGCCTGTATCAGGCCGAAGGACTTGGCCAGCCGGTGGATCAAGCGCTGCGCCTTGTAGCCCCATTCGATCATGCCGGTGCGCACCAGCTTGATGGTGGCCGGGTCGGTGGCATTGAGAAAGAACATCGCCGCCGTTTTGCCAGGATCGAATTTCTTCTTGCCCTGCTGACGCAGGAAATTGCGCATGGCAATCGACACGTCGCCATAGTCGATGTCCACCGGGCAGGGCTTCAGACAGCGATGGCAGATGGTGCAATGATCGGCGATGTCGTTGAATTCGTCGAAGTGCTTCAGCGAGACGCCGCGCCGCGTTTGCTCTTCATACAGGAAGGCTTCGATCAGCAGCCCGGTGCCGAGGATTTTATTGCGTGGCGAATAAAGCAGGTTGGCGCGCGGCACGTGCGTCGAGCACACCGGTTTGCACTTGCCGCAGCGCAGACAGTCTTTCACGCTGTCGGCGATCTTGCCAATTTCCGATTGCTCCAGGATCAGCGATTCCACACCGAGCAGGCTGAAGCTGGGCGTGTAGGCGTAGCGCAGATCGGCGCCGGGCAAGAGCTTGCCCTTGTTGAAGTGGCCGTCCGGATCGATGCGCTGTTTGTATTCGGCGAAGGGGGCGATCTCGGCGGCGGTCAGGTATTCCAGCTTGGTGATGCCGATGCCATGCTCGCCCGAGATGACGCCGTCGAGCGCGCGCGCCAGTGCCATGATGCGCGCCACAGCAGCGTTGGCCTCCTGCAGCATCTCGTAGTGGTCGGAATTCACCGGGATGTTGGTATGCACATTGCCGTCGCCGGCATGCATGTGCAAGGCGATGAAAACGCGGCCGCGCAGGGTTTCGCGATGGATGGCGGTAATGCGCTCCAGCACAGGACGATACATGGCACCGTCAAACACCGCGTCCAGTTGCGGCTTCAGCTCGCGCTTCCAGGAGACGCGCAGCGAGTAGTCCTGCAAGCGGTGAAACAAGGTCGGTTGCGCATGACGATTCGTGAGTGGACCAGCCTCCAGCCCGCGTGCGGCGAACTCGGCTTCGGCCTCGACCAACGGCAGATCGAGTTTGTCGAGCAGCCATTGCCAGCGCACACGCACTGCCTCAATACGCTCCAGCGCCGTTTGGCGCCGGTCGCCGATGAGTTCCTCGGCATCGAGATTGGCGTCGCCGGCATTGAGTGGCAAGTCGCCGCGCAGGAAGTCGGTCAACGCGTCGCACAGCTTCAGCTTGTTCTTGATCGACAGTTCGATGTTGATGCGCTCGATACCATCGCAATAATCACCCATGCGCGGCAGTGGAATCACCACGTCTTCGTTGATCTTGAAGGCGTTAGTGTGGCGTGCGATGGCGGCGGTGCGGCCGCGATCCAGCCAGAATTTTTTGCGCGTCTCGGCGGAGACGGCGATGAAGCCTTCGCCGCCGCGCGCATTGGCAATGCGCACTACTTCGGAAGCGGCGCTCATCACGGCGTTCTCATCGTCGCCGACGATGTCGCCGATCAGCACCATCTTCGGACGGCCCGCATTTTCACTTTTTCGTTTGGCCTTGGTGGCGTAGCCGACGGCTTTCACATAGCGTTCGTCCAGGTGCTCAAGGCCCGCCAAAATCGCGCCGCCCGGTCGACCATCAAGATAGTCCTTGATCTCGACAATGGAAGGTACGGCCTCGCGTACCTGGCCGAAGAATTCCAGGCAAACGGTGCGGGTATGCGCCGGCATGCGATGCAGGATGAAGCGCGCCGAGGTGATGAGACCGTCGCAACCTTCCTTTTGCACACCGGGCAGGCCGGCGAGGAATTTGTCGGTGACGTCCTTGCCCAGACCAATCTTGCGGAAGCGGCTGCCGGGGACTTCGAGCACTTCTTCCGAGAGCAGCTCGCCCGTGGCGGAATCGCTGCGGCGCACGCGGAACTTCGCCAGCGCCTGATCGTGAATCTTGCCCAGGTTGTGTTCCAGGCGCTCCACGAGGAGCCAGTTGCCGTCGGTGTCGACCATCTTCCACGACGCCAGATTGTCCAGCGCCGTGCCCCATAGCACGGCCTTCTTGCCACCGGCATTCATGGCGATATTGCCGCCGATGCAGGAGGCGTCCGCCGATGTCGGGTCGACGGCGAAGACCAGGCCGGTGGCTTCGGCCGCCTCCATGATGCGTCGCGTCACCACGCCGGCACCGCAGTGGATGGTGGCATAAGGCTGGCTGACGCCGGGCAGGGTCAGCACCTCAACCTTGTCGTAGCGATCGAGCTTTTCGGTGTTGATGACAGCGGAATTGCGTGTCAGCGGAATTGCCCCGCCGGTGTAGCCGGTGCCGCCACCGCGCGGAATAATAGTCAGGCCCAGCGCGATGCACCCCTTCACCAGCGCCGGCATTTCATCTTCGCTGTCCGGGCACAACACCACAAACGGGTATTCGATACGCCAGTCAGTAGCGTCGGTGACATGCGAAACGCGCGCGAGGCCGTCGAAGCAGATGTTGTCGCGATGCGTGTGGCGGGACAGCCGCTTCATCACCTTGGCGCGCAGCGCGGCGGTCTCGGCAAAGGCAGCGGCGAAGCGGTTCACCGCCTCGTTCGTGGCGGCGAGCAATTGCGCGACAGCGGCGTTGCCCTGGCGACGCTTATCGATTTCATTTAAGCGATGGCGCAGCGCGCCGATCAGCGCTTGTTGCCGATCACGATTGGCGAGCAAATCATCTTCGAGATAAGGGTTGCGCTGAACCACCCAGATGTCACCCAGCACCTCGTAGAGCATGCGCGCCGAGCGGCCGGTGACGCGCTGAGCGCGCAGCTCGTCGAGCACGCGCCAGGCCTCGTCGCCCAACAGGCGAATAACGATTTCGCGGTCGGAAAACGAAGTGTAGTTGTAGGGGATTTCGCGGAGGCGGGCGTTCATGGGAAAGGCAGTCTGCTGGGGGAAGTAATTTTAGCGTATTGCGTCGCAACAAGCTTCAGCGACTAGCGGCTGGCGTTATTCGTGTACCGGACGCGTGTACCAGAGGCGTGTACCAGACGGGGGCCATGGCCAATTTCTTGCTCGCAGCCGCACACGCCTGTTACGCTTGCGCCTGAACCCAGCCAATTGCCCTAACGTGAATATCGTGACCATCGACTACCTAGAAAAAATTCTCAACGCGCAGGTCTACGACGTGGCGATCGAATCGCCGCTGGAGATCGCGCCGAATCTCTCTGCGCGCCTGTCCAACACCCTGCTCTTGAAACGCGAGGACATGCAGCCGGTGTTCTCCTTCAAGCTGCGTGGCGCCTACAACAAGATGGTGCACCTGTCGCCAGCCGCCTTGAAGCGCGGCGTGATCACCGCGTCCGCCGGCAACCATGCGCAAGGCGTGGCGCTGTCGGCGCAACGTTTAGGCTGCAAGGCCGTCATTGTCATGCCGGTGACGACGCCGCAGATCAAGGTCAATGCCGTGGCGGCGCGCGGCGCCGAGGTGGTGCTGGCTGGCGAATCCTACGACGAGGCCTACGCTCACGCCCTGACGCTGGAGAAGAAACGCAAGCTCACTTTCGTCCATCCTTACGATGATCCGGAAGTGATCGCCGGTCAGGGCACCATCGCCATGGAAATCCTGCGCCAGCATCCCCAGCCGATCCATGCCATTTTCGTTGCGATAGGCGGCGGTGGGCTCATCGCCGGTATCGGTGCTTATGTCAAACGGCTGCGTTCCGACATCAAGATCATCGGCGTCGAGCCGGTCGACGCCGACGCCATGGCGCGTTCGCTCGCTGCCGGCCATCGCGTGCGCTTGAATCAAGTCGGCCTGTTCGCTGATGGTGTCGCCGTCAAACAGGTGGGCGAGGAAACATTTCGCGTCTGCAAGGAAGTCGTCGATGAAGTCATCTTGGTCGACACCGATGCCATCTGCGCGGCCATCAAGGATGTCTTCGAAGACACGCGCTCCATTCTTGAGCCGGCCGGCGCGCTGGCCATCGCCGGCGCCAAGCTCTACGCCAAGCAGCACAAGCTCAAGGACAAAACCCTGGTGGCAGTAGCTTCCGGCGCCAACACCAACTTCGACCGCCTGCGCTTCGTCGCCGAACGCGCCGAGGTGGGCGAGCAACGCGAGGCTATCCTCGCCGTGAGCATTCCCGAGCAGCCGGGCAGCTTCAAGAAATTCTGCGCGCTGTTAGGCGATCGGAACATCACCGAATTCAACTATCGCTTTGCCGACCCCAAGGTGGCGCACGTCTTTGTCGGCGTGCAGGTGGGCAGCCGCGCCGAATCGCGCAAGCTGGTGGATTCCTTGCGTCGCCACGATCTGGAGACGCTGGATCTCACCGACGACGAAATGGGCAAGCTGCATGTGCGCCACCTCGTCGGCGGCCACGCACCGTTGGTGGACAATGAAATGATCTACCGTTTTGAATTCCCCGAGCGGCCCGGCGCGCTGATGCGCTTCTTGAACGCCATGAGCGCGAGCTGGAATATTTCTCTTTTCCACTACCGCAACCACGGCGCCGACTACGGCCGCGTGCTGGTCGGCATGCAAGTCCCCCCGCAGGACAAAGCCGAGTTCCGCGCCTTCCTAAAAAACCTCGGCTACGCCAACTGGGACGAAACCAAGAACCCAGCTTACAAGCTGTTTCTGGGTTGAGCGAGGGTTTGCGTGGGCAGCAAAGCTGCCCACCCTACGGAGCTGCCGCCATCGTTTGTAGGGTGGGCAGCTTCGCTGCCCACGCGTCAAAATCTGATCCGAGGCTAATCCGATATGAGTCACTACCGCCGCGCAAGGGCCCTCGGAGCGAGCTACTTCTTCACCGTTGTCTCCTATGCGCGGCAGCCGATTCTCTGCGACCGCGATATTCGCGAGGCCCTGCGGGACGCTATTCAAACGGTGCGCCTCAACCGTCCATTCACTATCGACGCCTGGGGGCTCTTGCCGGATCACCTTCACTGTATTTGGACACTGCCTGAAGGCGACGCGGACTTCGCCACACGCTGGAGCCTCATCAAACGCCGCGTTAGTTGGCGCTGTCGCGCTCGTCTTGATCGGGAAATACGGACGATTGCCCAAGCCAAACGACGTGAGTCCAGCTTATGGCAGCGCCGCTACTGGGAACATCAGATTCGTGATGACGCCGATTTTGCGCGGCACGCTGATTACATTCATTTCAACCCGGTGAAGCACGGTTTATGCGAACGCCCGATGGGCTGGCTTTACTCGACCTTCGCTCGCTTTGTAGAGCACGGTTTGTATCCGGCCGATTGGGGAGACCTGCCGGAGTTGAATGTTTTGACGGTCGGTGGGGAGTAACTGCCGCGTGGGCAGCAAAGCTGCCCACCCTACATGACTGATCCGCGTTCATCCTTTACCTCAGCCGCGTGGTCAGCGCTTGAGCGCACGACGAGTAATCGGCCCGTTTCAAGCCGCTATTCTCGACAATGAAAATCCCAGCTTCGGTGACAATGCAATCCATGCGCAAATCGTGCGCTTGCGGCCGGATGCTGGCGACGCGCGCCAGTTCGAAGCCGACGCCGATGGCGAGCGGGCGGGGCTGACACGCGGCGAGCGTGCGGTCGAAATAACCGCCGCCGTAGCCTAAGCGATAGCCGGCTTCGTCGAAGGCGTTCAAGGGCATGAGGATGGCGTCCGGCTGGCGTGCAACGCCTGTTGCGGGGATGTGGATGCCGTAGCGGTCTTCGATCATGGCGCTGTCGGGTCGCCAGTCGCGGAACTTCAAGGCAGTGTGGTCGGTCACCACCACCGGCAGACAGGCCGCCAAGCCCCGTGCGATGGCGCTTTCCACGATGTTGCGAGCGTCGAACTCGGCGCGGTAGGGCCAGCAGAAACCGAGGGTGCGCAGGGGCAGCGCGGCGACCAAGGGGTGGAGCGCCAATGCCAAGGCTTGCGACAGCTTTGCATGTTCCTCGGGCGCGAGGGCCTCGCGCGCGGCGATGAGGCGGCCGCGCAGCGCGTTGCGAAAGCTGCGGATATCTTCGTTTTCCGCTGCGGAAATCGGTGGATTCATGTGTTAAGGTGAGATGAGTTTTCGCATGAAAATGTTGTTGAAAGAATATCGCGTATGAAGCACCTCGTGTGCGCCGCGTTGTGGGCGGCCAGCCTCTGTGCCTGCACGTCGGCATGGGCAGCCAACGGCGACGATCGCGTCCTGGCGGCACGCGATGCCTACCGCGTGGGCGATGCCGTCAAACTGGCGCGCCAGCTCGATGCCTTGCAGGGCCACGATCTGGTGCCATACGTCGAATATTGGCAAGCCGGCATGCATCTCAATGACGCCGATCCGGCCGTCGTGCGCAAATTCCTGGTTCGCTATCCCGGCACCTACCTCGCGGAGAAGCTGCGCGGCGAATGGCTGCGCATGCTGGGCAAGCGCCAGCAATGGGCTATTTTCGAGTCGGAGTATCCCCTGCTTGCGCAGCCCGACCAGGAACTGACCTGCTACGCCTGGCAAAGCCGTTTGCGCGTACCCGATACCTCGGTCTTTGAAGAAGCGCGCCCGCTATGGTTCGCAGGTCAGGAGTTGTTCGAGGCCTGCGTGCCGCTGATGGAGCAATTGATCTCTAACGGCCGCATCACGGTTGACGACGTCTGGGAGCGCCTGCGCCGCTTGCTCGAAGCGAAAAAGCTTTCCGCCGCCAAATTCACCGCGCGCTATCTGCCGACACGCCAGATGCCGGATGAGCGCACGCTGGATCAGATCGCCGACAAGCCGCAAAAATACCTGGCCAAGCTGCCGGCCAATTTCACTGCTACGCGCACGGGCCGCGAAATGGCGCTCTACGCCGTGCAGCGTCTGGCGCGCATCGATCCGCGCCAGGCCGTCGCAGAATGGCAAAAGATTCGCGAGAAATTTTCCGCCGCCGACCAAGGTTACATCTATGGCCAACTGGGTTGGCAGGGCGCTTTGCGGCATTTGCCGGAAGCGCCCAATTGGTATGTGCTGGCCGCCGATACGCCGCTTTCCGACGAGCAACTGGCCTGGAAGGCGCGCGCCGCCTTGCGCGCGCTCGACTGGAAGACGGTGCATGACGCCGTCGAGACCATGCCGTCGGCGCTGCGCAACCAGCCCGACTGGATTTACTGGCTGGGCCGCTCGCATGCCGCGCTGGATCGCGTGGCGGACGCCAAGGTCTTGTTCGAGCGCATCGCCGACCAGCCGAATTTCTACGGCAACCTTGCCAGCGACGAACTGGGCCGCCCGGTGTCGCTGCCACCCACGGCCAACGTACCCACCGCGGAGGAAATCAAAGAGGCCAGTGAGCACCCTGGCCTGCGTCGCGCGCTGGCCTTATTCCGCCTCGACATGCGTACCGAGGCCGTGCGCGAGTGGGGCTGGGCGCTACGCGGTATGGACGACCGGCAGTTGCTCGCCGCCGCCGAGCTGGCACAGAAGTACGATATTTTCGACCGCGCCATCAGCGCCGCCGACAAGACCCAGGGGCAGCACAATTACGCACTGCGCTATCTCGCACCCTTTCGCGAGCACGTCGAGCCCAAGACGCGCGAACTGCATCTGGACCAAGGCTGGGTGTATGGCTTGATGCGTCAGGAGAGCCGCTTCATCACCAATGCCAAGTCGGTGGTGGGCGCCAAGGGCCTGATGCAGCTCATGCCCAAGACGGCGCAATGGGTCGCCAAGAAAATCGGTTTGAAGAGCTATCACCCAGGCAGCGTGGCCGACACCGATCTGAACGTCACGCTGGGCACCAATTACCTCAAGCTGGTGCTGAACGATCTGGACAACCATCCTGTACTTGCCTCGGCTGCTTACAACGCCGGTCCTGGTCGCGCCCGCCGATGGCGCGATATCAAACCGATGGAAGGCGCCATCTACGCCGAGACCATTCCCTTCAACGAGACGCGCGATTACGTCAAGAAGGTGATGAGCAATTCGGTGTACTACTCCACGCTCTTCGACGGCCAGCCGCACTCACTCAAAAGTCGCCTCGGCATAGTCGGCGCGCGCCGCGGCGACGAGAGTTTGAAGAGCGAAGATTTGCCTTGAAAGGCTGAGCCCACCGCTCACCGTGACTGCTTGATCGCCAGCACGGCCTGGTTACGCAGGGCACGCAGCGTCGATAGCACGTTTTCCGGGATCACCAATTCGTTGGCTCGCGCTTTGTCGGCGTAGATCATGCCGACCGGCGCGTTCTTGATCATCAGCGGAAAGATGATGAAAGTCTCCGCTGCCAGATTTTTGGTGAACCACTCGGGTATGTGATTGCGGATCTTGGGATCACTCACGTCGGAAATGAGAATGTCGGCGCCACGCGTCAGCGCTACTTCAAAAATATCTTTGCTTGCGCCGAGGCGGAAACGAAAATGCCGCGTCGCCTCTTCGATATCCGGGCCGAAACCGAATTTCGCCAGCATCATATTTTGCTTCGCGTCCTTGATGCAAAGAAGCACGCGCTGGAAACCAATGCCGCGATAAATGGTTTCGACGATGATGCGCAGGATGTCGCCCACGGCATATTCTTCGACGAGTGAGCGCGTGATTTCCTGTATGCCCGCGTTGAGTATGGCCTGCGTGTCTTCCATGTTCAGCGCGGTGGGCGCCATGTCGCCGCCGCCAGCCCGGCCGGCCGCTGCCAGCTCGGCTTCTTCCGCCACCACGGTTGGTGTATCGGCCAGATTGCCTGGAATGGCGCCAGTGATTTGCGCTCGGTCTGTGTTGTCGGTGGCGCGTGTTGCGCTGCGTACCGCCGTGGCTTCAGCCGCTGCCGCGTCGGCAGACTTGCTCAAGGCGCTGATCTGCTTGCCGAGCGGGCTGTGTTGCAAATTCAGGTGGATGGCCGAGGTGTAACTCACCACCTCTTCCAGAGATTTTTCCATGGCCTGGCCGAGTTGGCGTGCGTCGAAGGGGATGCTGTCGCCGAAACGCTGGCTGATCTTGTTCAAGGCCTCCTGACGTTTTTCGGGTGGCGTATTTTCGAAGACCACGCATAGCTGCTCCGATACTTCCGTCAGCACGCGCAGCTTGTCGGCGTTGCTGATCGGCTTTTTAACGCTGCCCTCAGGTAGGCGCCGCATGCTGCCCACCATCTGGTCCGGGAAGCCCCAGCTTTTCGCCACGCCTATGCCCAACTCTTCGAGGCTGATGCCCAGTATTTTCGTCGAGGCGATGCTCTCGGCCATGTTCTGCTGCGCCATCAACTTCTTCACCTCGGCCATTTCGTCCGGGAAGTAATAGCAGGCCAGCATGCGCCCGAGGTTGTGAAACATCGAGCAGACAAAGGCCTCTTCATAATCCTTGGCCATGCCGCGCCGGCCCATATCGCGCGCCAGAATGCCGCTCATGATGGCGCGCACGAATTCATCTCGAATTTGCGCGGCGTGGGTTTTGTTTTGCATGTGCTCCATCAGCACCAGCGAGGTGGCGATGGTGCGCACCGCGCCAAAGCCGAGAATCATCACGGCGCGCGAAATCGTGCTGATGGAGCCGCCGCCCACCTGGCCGTAATAAGCCGAATTCACCAGTCGGATGAGTTTGTTGGTGAGCGCCACATCCTTGAGGATGGTGTTGGACAGCGTGGCCACGCTTTCCGCGTCCGAAGACGCCAGGCGATTGATGGTGGAGATCGCCTCCGACAAGGCCGGAAAGTCGCTCTTGTGGCGCATGCGCCGCAACAGAAAATCCAGGGTCGATTGCTTGCTATTGTCCGAGCTGCGTGTCGGCGCTTCTTCCTCCGCCGGCTTTTGCCAGGCTTGCAATGCCGCGCGCATGGCCGCCACGTCGGTATAGCGCATGGAGCAGTCCATCGCCGTGGCTTTGAGGATGATGCTGCCGAGCTTTTCGTCCACACTGTCGGCTGCCTCGGGTGGCAGGCTGATCGATTCTGTCGACATGTGTCGCAGCACCGCATAGAGGTCTTTGCCGCGCACCACCGGCCTGCCAGTCATGAGCTCGCACAAAATCAGCCCAGCGGCGAAAACGTCCGATTGCGGGCTGGCGACGCCATCTTTAATGCACTCCGGCGCCATATAAGCCGGTGTGCCGCGGATCAACTGGTCACCGCCGTCGGCTTCAACGCCGCCGGTCTCGTCCGGTGACACGCGCACCGCGATGCCGAAGTCCATCACACGCGGCACGCCGTCACTGTTGATCAGAATATTGGAAGGCTTGAGGTCGCGATGCACGATTTTGTGCTGATGGGCGTGCTCCACCGCGTCGAGGATTTTCAGCATGGCCTCCACCGCGCGGGGCGGCGGCATGCCTCCTTCGGCGCGCAGCAGCTCGCTCAGCGTGCGACCCTCGACGTATTCGAAGACCAGATAAGGGTCGCCGTCCTGCTCGCCGGCATCGAAGATCGGCACAATATTGGGATGGCGCAGTTTACTCACCGTGCGTGCTTCGTCCATCAGCATGCGCTTTTGCGCAGCGTCGCGGCCAGAGAGATGCAGCGACTTGATGGCAACTTCGCGCTGCAAATTGCCGTCATAGCCCAAATAGACAACGCTCTGCGCACCGGTGCCGAGCACGCGACGGATGTCGAATTTACCGATTTTCCTGGGCTGGGAGGCGGGAGCGTTCACGTCGGAGACTACAAGCTGGTCCACATAGAGCTATAACGCACTCTGGCGGCCAGACTTGAGTCGCTTCAGCATCAATTGCGTCTAAAATGAGTTTGTTTCTCCTGACGGACGCGCATCATGGATACCAAGAACATCCTGCTGATCGGCGGTACCGGGTTCCTGGGCAGCCACCTGGCGCATCGTCTGGCGGAGGACAACCACAACCTCACACTGCCCACGCGCCGTCGCGACCACGCCAAACACCTGCTGGTGCTGCCCACCGCCTCGGTGGTCGAGGCCAACGTGCATGATGAGCGCACGCTGGATGCGCTGATGGTCGGGCAGGATGTCGTGATCAGCCTCGTCGGCATACTCCACAGCCGCAGTGGCCAGCCCTATGGGGCGGACTTCGCACGCGCCCACGTGGCCCTGCCCGAGAAAATTCTTGCCGCCTGCAAGCGCCAGGGCGTTAAGCGCCTGCTGCATGTCTCTGCCCTGAAAGCCGCGCCCGGTGCGCCTTCCGGCTATTTGCGCTCGAAGGCCGCCGGCGAAGCGGTGCTGCTTGCCGCCAAAGATGACATCGCGCTGACGATGTTCCGCCCCTCGGTTATCTTTGGTCCGGACGACGCCTTTCTGAACGTGTTTGCCAAGCTGCTGCGGATTTTCCCCGTCATGCCGCTGGCCTGCGCGGAAGCGCGCTTCCAGCCTGTGTTTGTGCGCGATGTGGCAGCGGTCGTCGCTGACAGCCTTGCCAGCGAAAAGAGCATCGGCCAGACCTACCCGCTCTGCGGCCCACAGGTCTATACCCTGCGGCAATTGGTTGAGTATGTCGGTAGCATTACAGGCCGGCCGCGCCCGGTGATCGGCTTGCCCGATGTGCTCTCCTATTTGCAGGCCTTTGCCATGGAGTTCGTACCCAACGGCCCCATGTCGCGAGACAATTACCATTCCATGCAGGTCGACAGCGTGTGCGAACAAAACTGCACCCTGCCTTTCGGCCGCACTGCCACTGCCTTGGAAACCATTGCGCCGCTTTGGTTGGCTCCGCCGGCTACGCGCCGTACTTGAGAATTGGAGGAACAATGAAGCTCGTCATCGGCAACAAAAATCTTTCGTCCTGGTCTCTGCGCCCCTGGCTGTTGCTCAAGTACAGCGATACCCACTTCGAAGAAATCCACCTTCCGCTGCACCAGCCGGACACCAGAGCGCGCATCCTCGGCTACTCGCCGTCCGGCAAGGTGCCCTGCCTTATCGATGGCGACATTGCGGTGTGGGATACGCTGGCCATTGCGGAATACATTGCCGAGCGCCATTCCGAGCTGTGGCCGGCTGATAACAAGGCGCGCGCCATCGCCCGCTCGGTCAGCGCCGAAATGCATTCCAGCTTCACCAGCCTGCGCACCCACATGCCTATGGATGTCACCCTGCGTGCGCCAGGCGCCGGCCAAACGCCGGAAGTGGAGCAGGACATCGTCCGCATCACCGCCATCTGGAATGACTGCCGCGCGCGCTTCGGCAAGGGCGGCGAATTCCTTTTCGGCAAGTTCTCCATTGCCGACGCCATGTATGCGCCGGTGTGCTTCCGCTTCCAGACCTACGGCGTCGAGCCCACTGGCGCTGCTGGCGCGTATATGCAAACCATGCTGGCGCTGCCTGCCATGCGCGAATGGCAGGCAGCAGCCCTGGCCGAGGTAGCCGCTGTTTGATGAAGACCTATGTAGTAGGCGGCGCGGTGCGCGACGGATTGCTCGGTCTACCCGTGCAAGACCGCGACCACGTCGTCGTCGGCGCCACACCTGACGAGATGCGTGCCGCCGGCTACAAGCCAGTGGGCAAGGATTTCCCCGTCTTCCTCCATCCTGAAACACGCGAGGAATATGCCCTGGCGCGCACCGAGCGCAAAACGGCGCCCGGCTACATGGGCTTCGTTTTTCACGCCGCGCCCGATGTCACACTGGAGCAGGATCTGGTGCGGCGCGACCTCACCATCAACGCTATCGCCCAAGCGGAAGACGGCACGCTGATCGACCCCTACGGCGGCCAGCGTGACCTGGCTGCGCGCGTGTTGCGCCACGTCAGCCCCGCCTTCGCCGAAGACCCGGTGCGCATCCTGCGCGTGGCCCGCTTCGCGGCGCGCTTTCACGATTTCCACGTGGCGGAAGAAACCGTCGCCCTGATACGCGCGATGGTCGGCAGCGGCGAAGTCGACCACCTCGTAGCCGAGCGCGTCTGGCAGGAAGTCTCGCGCGGCCTCATGGAAGCGCGGCCCTCGCGCATGCTCGGCGTGCTGCGCTACTGCGGCGCACTCGCTCGCCTATTACCCGAAGTCGACAAGTTGTTCGGCGTGCCGCAGCCGGCCGACCATCATCCTGAAGTCGACACCGGCGTGCATGTGTTGCTTGTCATCGACCACGCCGCGAGAACGAATCAGCCATTGCCTGTGCGCTACGCCGCCCTGCTGCACGATCTCGGTAAAGGCGAAACACCGGCCGGAGAATGGCCGCGTCACCACGGCCACGAAGCGCGCGGTGTTGAATTGGTCGAAGCCGTCTCCGAGCGCCTGCGCGTGCCGGCTGATTGTCGCGATCTCGCCGTGCTCACCGCCCGCGAACACGGCGTTATCGGCCGCGCCCACGAGCTGCGCGCCAACACCATGGTGCAACTGCTAGAGCGCGTCGACGCCTTGCGCCGCCCCGAGCGTTTCGCGCAACTGCTTCAAGCCTGCGCCTGCGATTATCGCGGCCGCCCCGGCTATGAAGAGCGCACCTATCTGCCGCTCGAAATCCTCCCGCGCGCCCTCGCCGCCATGCAAGGTGTCGATGCCGGTGCCATCGCCGCTGCGCTGGAAGACAAGGCGCAGATCCCCCAGCGTATCCACGAAGCCCGCGTCACCGCTGTGCGCGATGCGTTGGCGCTGGCGTGAAAACCAAGCCTCGACGCGGATACATGCGGATGAACACGGATTTTCTATGCGATCGCCAATTTGGGTCGTCCTCGCGCAAGCCTTCGTAGGATGGGTGGAGGCGCTCCGCGCCGTAACCCATCAACCCCTCTGAAACCAAAGTGACCAACATGCTTATCCATCCCCAATTCGACCCCATCGCCATCCATCTCGGCCCCCTCGCCATCCGCTGGTACGGCCTCATGTACCTCGTCGGCTTCATACTCTTCATTGCGCTCGGCCGCCTGCGCGCCAAACGCCGGCCCGATCTCAACTGGACAGCGAAAGACATCGACGACCTGCTTTTTTACGGCGTGCTCGGCGTCATTCTCGGCGGGCGGCTGGGCTATGTGCTGTTCTACAAACTCGGCTACTACCTGGACCATCCCATCGAGATTCTTCAGGTGTGGCAGGGCGGTATGTCCTTCCACGGCGGCTTTCTCGGTGTGCTGGTGGCGGTGCTGATTTTCGCGCGCAAGACCCAGCGGCGCTGGCCGGAGGTCACCGACTTCATTGCGCCGCTGGTACCGCTGGGCCTGGCCGCCGGCCGCCTCGGCAACTTCATCAACGCCGAGCTGCCGGGCCGCGTCACCGATGTGCCCTGGGCCATGATCTTTCCCAACATCGACAACCTGCCGCGCCACCCGTCGCAGCTTTATCAATTCGCCCTCGAAGGCGTGGCGCTCTTCATCATCCTCTGGCTCTATGCGGGCAAACCACGCGCCACCGGCACGGTGTCGGCGCTATTTCTCATCGGCTACGGCGCCTTCCGCTTCATCGCCGAATTCGGCCGCGAGCCGGACAACTTTCTCGGGCTGCTGGCCCTTGGCCTCTCCATGGGCCAATGGCTCAGCCTGCCCATGATCGCCGCCGGCATCGCGCTCTTCATCTGGTCGCGCCGCCAAGCGCAGGGTGCCAGCGCATGAGCGAGCGCCCCTTCAAAATCCTCGGCATCCAGCAGATCGCCATCGGCGGCCCGGACAAAACGCGCCTGCGAAAACTGTGGATCGATCTCTTCGGCCTCGAGCTCACCGGCACTTACCAAAGCGAGCGCGAGAATGTGGATGAAGACATCGCGTTCTTGGGGAGTGGTGTGCACGCTTGCGAAGTCGACCTCATGCAGCCGCTGGACGCAACGAAGAAACCCAAAGTCGACGAGCCGCCGCTCAACCACATTGGCCTGTGGGTGGACAACCTCCCCGCCGCCGTCGCATGGCTCACCGCCCAAGGCCTGCGCTTCGCCCCCGGCGGCATCCGCCAGGGCGCCTCCGGTCATGACATCTGCTTCATTCACCCGCGCGGCAATGAGGAGTTTCCGTTTTGTGGAGAGGGCGTGTTGATCGAGTTGGTGCAGGCGCCGGTTGAAATGATTGGGGCGAAGAATTGAGCTCATTTAGGGCGCGACCGATGTATGGTTGCATTTACCCATGTTCGTTTAGTTTTAACATTTTCCAATGAGACTCATCTCCCATCCAGCGCAGCGGGAGTCGTCGAAGGCAGCTCTCTGCCACGAGATAGTTGCGCTCTTGGGTGACGCGTACGCGCCGTCTCACGTGATCCTTGATTTTGCTGACTACCGGACTAACCGGTTGGTCCTCGAAGAGTTCACGGATCGCTTATCATGCGATCCTCCAGAAACAGGCTGAAGATTTGGCTAGCACCGACGTTGATGACGAAAAAATCGTCGAAATGCTGGACATCCAGCGGTCTGTTGTGGCAACGATGCAGGTCAAGCAAGCCCAGCAATATGCATATCTGTGGAGGAAGGGCCTAGCGGAAACCCAATCCGCATAATTTGGAATTATGGAGACAAAGCACCCCACCCCCCTGCCGCCGGGATTTCAACTCGACCGCTATCGCATCGCGCGCAAGCTCTCGCAGGGCGGCTTCTCCATCGTCTATCTGGCGACCGATGATAGTG
>JAYUNL010000107.1:0-8838 GCA_043761745.1 Rhodocyclaceae bacterium | reverse complement strand
AAACGAGGGTTCGGCGGGTTCGAGGAAGCGGGGTGTCCAGTACCGGGCGACCGTCAGCTGCCCGCCTTCGAAGACCGCGAAGTGCCCTGGCGGCAGCCGCTGCACGCCTTTGAAAATCGTGCGCGGCGAGGGGACGACATGGAAGTACAGGTAGTCAAAAATAGCCTGAGGATCGATGCCAGACTCGCTGTCGCCGAGTTGGTCGGCGCGCAGCGCAAAGCGCAGTTCGCCGTTCAAAAGCCGATAACACAGCGTCTGCATGGCGAATCGATCGACCGCCAGGACGACGCGGCCGTCGGCACTGCGCATACCTACCGCGAAATCCCCGCTGACTGCGCGCACCGCCGAGCCGGGGTCGCCAACCAGCAGTTCGCGCCAAGCTGCCATCGGGCCGGCAGCGTTTGCGATGGCCGCGAGACGAGGGTCGTAGAACGCTGGCGATCCGACGGCCAGGCTGTCTGGGGTTGGGAACATGGTTCTCAGTGTCAGAGGGTGTCATCGAAGCGTAGGCGGACGCGCGAGGCAGGGGTCGGACGCACCGCGTTCGACGTGTGCCGCTCGATCATTGGCAAAGCCGCTCGTAGCGCTGCGCAGCGACTCCCATGTGAGCCTGCTGGCTCGCCCGAGCGATGACGAGTTCGCGCGCCGCCCGCTGCAGACTTTCGCGTCGCGGGCCCTTCTCGAGCGCCCGGTGCAAGGCCTCGGCCACGCCTTGCACGTCGGTGGCATTGGCCAGGTAGCCGGTCTCGCCATCGCGCACCCATTCGCGCAGCGAGGGCAGGTCGCAGACCACGCACGGCGACCCCGAGGCCATGGCTTCGAACAGGGACATCGGTGTCGCATCGGACAGCGGGATCGAGACCGTCACATCGGCCGTGCGGTACAGCGCCGGCATTTGCTCGTAGGGCACGGCGTCGAGGATTCGGACATCGTGGGTCAGCCCGCGCCGCTCGATGTCGCGGCGGATGAGCGCCAAATACTGCGGATCGCCGCCGTACGACTTCATTAGCAGGAACACGCCTGGGCGGCGCTCGCGCAAGGCCGCGAATGCGGCAAGCACCGTCTCCTGGTTGTACAGCGCCGTGAAGTTGCGCACGCTAAACACGACCTCGCGGCCGGTCAGGCCGAGCGTCTGGCGCTGGTCGACGCCGTTGGGCGAAAACAGCTGGATATCGACGCCCCACTGGATGACTTCGACCGCGCTTTCGGGCAGTTCGAAAGTCTCACGGATCGTGTGCGCCAGATCATCCGAGTCGCAGGTCACCAGGCCGGCACGGTGCATCGCCTGGTCGAGCGCCGCCCACTGACGGTCGCTGAACTGATCGCGACGGTAGATGTCCGATCCCCATGCAGTCACCATCAGGGGGCCACGCCATGCGACGCACACATCTGACGCGAAATGCGCCCAATGCACATGCACGACCTCGGGCCGGATGCGCCAGAACAGCCAGCGCAGCGTCAATTGCACCCAACGCGGGCCACGACCTTCGAGCCCTACACGGTATTGCCGCACGCCAGCCGGGTAGCGGCCAGTGCCGGAAAACGAGACCACGCTGACTTCATAACCCTGTATTGCAAAGTAGCCTGCCCAGCGCTCAAGGTGAACATGGTCAGCCCAGCCGACAAAACAGATGCGTCGCCCCTTCATGAACCGGGGGCGCACGCTTCCACCGCTGCCAGCGCAGGGGTGATTGCTCGGACGAGCGCAGAACACACCAGATCCACTTGCTCGATGCTCATGCTGGGAAACAGTGGCAGCGTGACCACACGTTCGCCGATGACGTGCGCCAGGGGAACCTGCGTGGACGGACCGAGCCCTGCCTTTACATACGCCGTGAAGGTGTCCACCGGTCGGTAGTGGATGCTGGTTTGCACGCCAGCCTCGCGCATGGCGGTCATCACCTCGAAGCGCCCAGTCGCTTTGGGTAACAGCACCGGCATCAAATGAAATGCCGGTGCGCCGCGGAAGGCGGAAAACGGCATTCCCAGCCCTGGCAGATGGGCCAACCGTTCGCGATAGGCCGCCACCAGCGTGCCGCGCCTCGCGTTGCGCTCGCGCACGTACTTCAGCTGCACCAGGCCGAGCGCGGCGTTCAGCTCGCTCATGCGGTAGTTAAAGCCGAGCGCGACCACGTCATAGCCGAACGCGTGGCCCTTGTGCCGATCCAACGTCAGCGTGGTCATGCCGTGTGATCGCAACCAGCCCAGCTTGTCGGCCAACTCGGGTCGTCGCGTGGTGACCATGCCTCCCTCGGCAGTGGTCATGTTCTTGTTGGAGAAGAAGCTGAAGCAGCCCAGGTCGCCCCACGCGCCGAGCGCGGTGCCGTCAAGGCTGGCGCACGGAGCATGCGCCACGTCCTCCACCACCGCCAAGCCGCGCCGTGCCGCCAGCGCCATGATGCTCGGCATGTCGCATGCATAGCCTGCGTAGTGCACAACCACGATGGCCTTGGTGGCCGGTGTCAACACGCGCTCGATCGACGCAGCGTCGACATTCCAGTCGTCCAACGAGGCCACGTCGGCGAACACTGGCCGCGCGCCGCAGTAGCGCACGGCATTCGCCGTGGCCACGAAAGTGAGTGACGGCACTACCACGTCGACGCCCGGCCCCACGTCGAGCGCAGCCAGCGCCATGTGCAGCCCCGCAGTGGCGCTGTTGCACGCCACAGCCACCGGCACGCCGGTCTCCTTCGCGAAGCGGCGCTCGAACTCCTTGGTGCGATCACCCATCGTGAGCCATTTCGAGCGGATCACGTCAACCACAGCCTGCTCTTCTTCCGGCCCGAGATCGGGGTCAAACAGGGGTACTTGCCAGTTCATCATTCATCCTCTCCGGGAAGGAATTCCTTGCGTCGTGCCTCGAACTCCTCGATCGCGATGGCATAGTCGTCAGGCCGGCCCATGTCCAGCCAATAGCCTTCGAATGGGTAGGACGCAACCTTGCGTCTGGCCGCCAGCAGGCTTGTGATCAAGTCGGGAAAGTCGCGGTACTCATTCGGTTGCAGGTCCTGCAGCACGCTGGCCTTGAAGCAGTAGATGCCCATACTGACGCGGTAGTCGAAGCGCGGCTTCTCGACGTATCCGGTAAGCAGGTCGGCAGCGTCCGTCTCGATCACGCCGAAGTCGATCTTGACCTCGCGGCGATAGGTGGCGATGGTCACCTCGGCGTTCGATTCGCGGTGCCGGGCAAACAGTTTCGTGTAGTCGATCGTCGTGAGCACGTCACCGTTCATCAGCAGAAAGTCGCTTTCGTCGCGCAGCGATGGAATCAACGTCAGCGGCCCTGCGGTACCCAGTGGCCTGTGCTCGAAGGAGTAGTCGATCTCCAGCCCCAGCCGCTGGCCGTCGCCGAAAAACGCCTTTAGCAGTTCCGCAAGGTAGCCTACGGCGATCGTCACGCGAGTCACGCCGGCGGCCTTGAGCTGGCGCAACACCACCTCCAGGATCGGCATGTCGCCGATGGGCATCAGCGGCTTGGGCAGTACCGTGGTGTAGGGTCGAAGGCGCTGGCCCTTGCCGCCCGCCAGAATCACAGTGCGCATCGCATTTTCCTGTCAGATGTTGTAATGGTCGGCTTTGTAGCGGTCCAGGTGCTGCCGGAACCAGTCGATCGAACGACGCAAGCCCTCCTCCAAGTCCACCGTCGGCATCCAGCCCAGCAGGTCCTTCGCTTTGGCATTACCGCACAACAGCCGCTCCACCTCGCTATTCGCTGGACGGATACGCTGGTTGTCCTCTACCACTTCGGCTGAGCTTCCCATCAGACCGACTATCACGAGCGCGAGATCTCCAATGCTGATCTCACGCCCCGAGCCCACGTTGATCACTTGGCCTATCGCTGCTGGGTGGGTGCCCACGGCCAGAAAACCATCGACCGTGTCGTCCACATAGTTCATATCTCGCGTTGGCGAAAGCGCACCCAGTTTGACGGGGCCGCCTTTCAGGACCTGCGCGATTATGGTGGGGATCACCGCGCGCGCCGACTGCCGCGGCCCGAAGGTGTTGAACGGTCGGATCGTGGCCACCGGCAGCCCGAAGGATCGCCAATAGCTCTCGGCCAGCATATCGGCGCCGATCTTGCTGGCAGAGTATGGTGATTGGCCTTGCAGCGGATGCCGCTCGTCGATGGGCACGTATTGCGCGGTGCCGTAGCACTCGCTGGTGGAAGTGTGGACCACCCGATCGACGCCTTCATTGCGCGCGGCCTGCAAGACGTTCATGGCGCCTTGTACATTGGTCTGTACATAGCTCTGCGGCGCGATGTATGAGTAGGGGATCGCGATCAGCGACGATAGGTGGTAGACCACCTGAACCCCTTTGATCGCAGAGTGCACCGAGAACGGGTCGGCAATATCGCCGGTGACGACCTCGACCTCGCGCTTGACGGCCGGATTAATCAATTCAAGGTTGCCCCAATCGTTGCGGGAGTTGTAGTGCACGAAGGCGCGCACGCGATGACCATCCCGCACCAGCCGCTCGACGAGGTGACTGCCGATGAAGCCACTTGCGCCGGTGACAAGTACGTGCGATGGGTTGTTGCTCATAAGGAAGTCGTGTCTCGTTGTTCAGATTTTGATGCTGGCATCTCCGGCCCGCGCTAGAACCGGTGAGCATGATTTACATCGAACGTGAAGACCATCGAATTAGGCGCCGATATCCGTGGAAGGCTTGTCAACCGCCTTCACGGGTGCGTCCGATTGTCTTTCGATGACCGCGAAACAATGCCTCGGTAACAAGCTGCAGCGCCACAGCGCTTCCGCCAAACCCCGCCAGTGACGCCAGATCAGCGCCCAAATATCGAAATAGAGGCCGGCAGATGAAGCCGTGACGATCATGCGAGGAAAAAGAAAATTCAAATCGTCTGTAGAAATCGGAAGAATATAGTCAGAACGCGCTGACTCAAGGGTTGATTGCCGGGCCGTACTGGAGAAGTACTCATGCATACTGCGGCGCACAAGAGCCGCATTCTTGCGCCAAGCAAACGGGCGGGTCAACACATCCATGATTCGTTGCGCCAGAATAACGCGCCATTGCGCCGGAGCGATATCCCACCACAAAATAATTCCACCAGGTTTCAAAATCCGAATCATTTCTGAACATATATTAGCCTGCGTTTCGCGGGAATCAGCGTGCATCACGCAGGTGTACTGAAACACGATGTCGAAACTTGCTTCTGTGAAATCGAGATGAGCCGCATCTTGTTCACTGAACTTGATGTGCGGATAGCTTTCCTTCGCACGCTGCACTCGATCACCAATCAAATCTACCCCGTAAAGGTCGGATGGCGATATGCCGAGCAACCCGAACTTTGCCAATTCGTGGCCATGGCCACTACCAATTTCCAGCACCCGAACAGGACGCGACAACGGATCAAATTTCGCCAGGACTGCCTTGAAAGCGAGCTCGTCACGGAGTCGCCAATACGCACCTGCGACTGGGTTCACGTATCCCCATTGCAATTCGTATTGATTGGCCTGGTCGCGGGATGCGTAGTACTCCCTCACGGTCAGTCGATTCGATACGCTTTCGCCGTTTTCCTTCACCATGTCAATCCTATAATATTTTAATCAAGGCGATAACTTTCGGAATGCAGTTGCGTCTTGGTTCTTACCGGGTAAATTTAGGAGGTTGGACAACAGTTGACGGGAGTTTTGTAGGCTCAGCGAAATGCGAATACGTGGCAACCTACAAAGTCCCGCGGATCTTCTGGGTACGACACGGTCTTGAATCCATTATCTGCAAGAAATCCTTCGACGAAGAGCCTGGTACGATAATGCTCACCCAGTCCACGATCCGCCATGAAATCGTGACAGGCGATACAGATAGACTTTGTTGACTTTATAATGGATTGCATTCCAACCAATGCAAATCGCTCTGCGCCCTCAATGTTCATTTTCAAGAAATCAATGTGTGTGATTTTATGATCAATACAAATCTGATCAAGTGTTTCTGCGGAAATCATGGACTTGTTTGATACGCCGCTGACATCAATAGCGTGCGCTCGCCAATCGTTCGATTCGATCATCGATATCTCGCCTTGCTTGTCCATGACAGCCAGATTCAGAGGTAAGGTGTTATTGAGTTGGTTCAGGCGACAAAACGCCTCCAAGAGCTCGTACGAGAGCGGATGGGCCTCTATCGCAACAACCCGACCCTCGCCTCCAACTGCTCGCGAGAACGCAATGGTATCTTCTCCGCGCCCGGCGCCGATGTCGAATACCACGTCTCCGTTTTGAGGTCTATAGTGTCGGAACCAATAGTCTTCGGCGTCCGCTATGTACTTCATCGGTAGTTCGGCCCAATCACTGAATGAGGATCCGTAGTAGCAGAACTTTTGATCGTCTGGAAAGAAGGTGGAATTAACATGATGAATCCATAGGCGGTCATTGTGAAACACCGTCACCGTATTCCCTAGTTCACGCTTTGCGGCAAAGGTTGTTAGCTTTCCGAGAAGAGATCGACCACCGCGGCGGTCTAGAAAATTAATGATATTTCTCTTGAGAGACATCAGAGTTCCATTGCAGTATTTTATAAATGACGAGCGAGAGATTGGGGGGATTTTATTTTGGAAGCTTCGGCAAATATTATTTATTCTGACGAAGGCTGCTTTAAAATTATTACTTGGCTCGCAATTTCCGCAGGATTTGAACAACTTCGTTTAGCTGGTCTCGATTAATAATTATACTCGCAATCGCGTACGATACAATTCCAAGTCCGATACTAGCGCCGAGTTGAAGCATTGGGGAAAAAGTATTCAATGTGCGTATCGAAATCATGAGAATTATGATCATGATGACGGTGGATAGGAACGGCCGCGCGACGGTTGAAACGAAGTCTCCTAAATTGAGTTTTATAACCTTGAACGCAGTGATGAAAGTATAGACTGAAACAAAAAAGGTAGCCACCGCATACCCTAAAGCGACACCGAAAATTCCCCAAGGTAGTCCCACTGCCATTCCTCCAATGAACACAGGAGTGGCAAATAGCGTGACACGCAGGGCAATCTTCAAATTGTTTGTGCTTAAATATATAGTGCCAACCGTCGTACCGATACTCTGCAGCATGCCGACCCAAGCGAGCACCTTGAGGACGGGCGCCATTTCGTTCCATGATGGGCCGAACGCTACGAGCACGAAGTTATCAGCCAACGAAAACAATCCTCCCATAATCGGAAAAGTTAGTAGTGCAATAGTTCCCACAGCCTTCATATAGGCCGTTCGAAGGCGCGGCAGGTCGTCTTTTAGATGCACCAGCGTCGGAAACAGAACGCGCACAATCACACTGCTTACCTGCTGAAGAGGGTACAGCATTAACTGTATAGCCATTGAATAATGCCCGAGAGGGCCTGCACCAAGCGTTCGACCAATAAGAAGGCCATCCACATTCCTACTTGCATATCCCAGAAGGCTGGTGCCAAGAAGCGCGGCGCTGAAGCGCGCTAGCGGCGCGACCAGCGGCCAGGAAAACTCAAACCCGGGGCGCCATTTTGCCGCCACGGCGTACAGGCACAGAACGACGGCCCCGCCCACCAACGGTTGCGCGACCAGTGCCCAGACACCGGCATTCGATGACGCCATTGCGATTGCCACGACGGCTGCGAGTAGGGTCGCCAATACCTGAGCGCGGGCGAGATCTGCAAACCGCATGTCGCGGTATAGCAGTGCGCTGGGCACAACTTGCAGACCAGAAAGCAGTAGGTTCAGCGACAGCACGGCCACCAAAGGCGCCAGATCGTCACGCTTGTAAAACGCCGCAATCAGGGGCGAACACGCGAGTGTCAAAAGCATCAGTACAGCAGCGACGGCCATGCCGAGCCAGAAGCAGGAAGATATAAGGACTCTATCCTCGTCGCCCGACTGTACCAACGCGGAGCCGATACCAAAATCTACCAAGAGCTGGCCAACGCCAACGAAAAACATGGCCATGCCTAGCAGCCCGAAATCGTCCGGTGCCAGCAGGCGCACCAGCACGAGCTGGCTTACGATTTGCGCCAACTGGCGCAGGACCTGACCGGCTCCCGTCCACATGACGCCGCGAGCCGCGGTGACGGCTAGGCTGTCAGGAGAACCAGGATACGTCAACGAGCTGCCCCGAATGGCGCCGACAACACATGAGATTCCGAATGCCGGTGTCTGCGGTGCGCATTTCGTCCTGACTTTGATTGATCACACCGGGTCTTTTCGCGACGTGGTGTATGCAGCCACTCGCATCTTCTGACAACGGTGGGCCAGTCATCCTCGTATTCAGCGCAGAGCGTATCTCTATGGACGTGTTTGCGGCACACGCAGATTCCGGAGCTCGATTTGACGCGAGCAATGGTGGCGTTCAGGGGCATCACCTCTTCGGACGATTTAGGCAAGAGGGACCCGCGTGCTTGTGGGCTCAGGCCGAAACACCGACGTATTCGATACGACGCCATCCAGATACGAGGCTAGGCACGCTGTGCGCCCCTGGCGTGACGCGTCTGCGATCACCGCCTTCGTTGGCATCTGGTGCTCGGCATCACCGGTCAGAAGGCGGCCCAGCATTTGTTCGATCTGATCCGCCGAGTCGAGCGGCGCCACCCTGTCGATGCCAGCGCGGCGAAGCACGTCGACGGTGTCGCCGTGCGGGTCGGATAGGCAGACGATCGGCCGGTCGGCGCGCAGATATTCATAGATCTTGGCGGGAATCTGCTCGTTGCAGTTTGCTGCTTGCATGACCAGCAGCACATCGGCGCGCAGCATTTCTTGCAGCGCCGCTTTGTAGGGCAGGGGCGGGCAAACCTCGATCATGTCTTGCACGCCGTGCTCGGCGGCCAGTCTGTGGAGCATCGGTTCGTGCACGGCCGCGCGAAAA
>JAYUNL010000106.1:0-6412 GCA_043761745.1 Rhodocyclaceae bacterium | reverse complement strand
CATCCGAGAGCGTGGATCGGGCCGGCACACCCGACAGCCCCATGTGAAACAGCTTGGCCTGGTTGGCCAGCAGACATACCTCGATGTCGCGCAACGACTCTCGCCATGTCAGTTGCGCGAAGGCCATTACCCGAAACAGATCGGCGCAGTCCAGCGTACGCACGCCGGCATCGCCACCGTGACGGTCGATGATGCGACCGAAAGTCTTCCAAGGCACGTACTTCCATGACTTGTGCAAACAGCGTCTTGCCTACGTTCATGAGTCACTCCCGCGCCAATTAACACGGAAGGATCGCAAATGTTCGGACTAACGCTCGCGGTGGCAGGCGTCATCGCTAAAGAACTATGTCAAAACAATGTTTCACGGGATTATTACGCTCAGAGAAATTCAAATCGTGGACACTCTTTGATCGCTCAAGAACCGCATCGTTACTGGCTTTGCAGTCGGTCCGGTTCAATTTAACCGGACACTACCGATAGTCAGCCCATGACAAATTCGATTCGACAGCACTCTCGTAGGGTGGGCAGCTTTGCTGCCCATGCGTATCTCGATTCGACCGCAGCCCACCCTACGGAGTCCGAACGATGAGCGTTGCCGAGACGGTTTTCGATCTCCTCATCGTCGGCGCCGGCATCAACGGCTCGGGCATCGCACGCGATGCGGCGGGGCGGGGTTTGAAGGTGCTGCTGGTCGACCAGGGCGACATCGCTGGCGCGACGTCTTCGGCCTCGACCAAGCTCATCCACGGCGGTCTGCGTTATCTGGAGCATTACGATTTTGGTCTGGTGCGTGAGTCTTTGGTCGAGCGCGAGATCTTGCTGGCCAATGTGCCGCATCTGGCGCGCGAGCAGCGCTTTGTCATTCCGCATCAGCCGGCGCTGCGTCCGCGCTGGATGATCCGTCTGGGTCTGGCGCTCTACGATTTGCTGGCGGGTGGTTCGAGTCTGGCTCACGCCGAGTCGGTGGATTTGCGCAGCTCGCCCTACGGCTATCCGCTGCAAGCCCAATTCACGCGCGGCTTTGCCTACTCCGATCTCGCCACGGATGATGCGCGTCTCACCTTGCTCAACGTCATCTCAGCGGCGCAACTCGGCGCGCAAGTGCTGACGCGTACGCGCCTGGTCGGCGCGCGGCGCGAGCAGGGCGAATGGCTTGCCACATTCGAAGACACGCACGGCCAACGCAGCGAACATCGCGCGCGCATCCTGGCGAACGTCGCCGGCCCCTGGGTGGCGGCGGTGCGGCAAATGATCTCCGGACCGGCTTGCGGCGGCGCGCTGCGCCTCGTCAAGGGCAGCCATATCGTCGTGCCCAAGTTGTACCAGGGCGAGCAGGCGTATCTCTTGCAGAATGCCGATGGCCGCGTTGTTTTCGTCATACCTTTCGAGCGCGACTTCAGCTTGATCGGCACCACCGAAACGACGCTCATCGCACCCGACGCCCAACCCAGCATCAATGCGGACGAGATCAACTATCTTTGCGCGGCAGTGAGCGCCTTCATGAAGAAGGCCGTCACGCCGTCGCAAGTGGTGTGGTCCTTTGCCGGCCTACGTGCGCTCTACGACGACGGTCGCGCCGAGGCCTCGGCGGTGACGCGCGAGTATCGATTGGTGCTGGACGATGAAGCGGGCCAGGCGCCATTGCTATCCATCTACGGCGGCAAGCTGACGACCTACCGCCATCTTGCCGAACGCGTACTGAGCCGCTTGTCGCCCTGGCTGCCGAACTTGCGCGCGCCATGGACGGCGGCCGTGCATTTGCCCGGCGGCGGCCTCGGGCCGCGTGGCTTGTCCGGCCTGCTCTTGGAACTCTCGCAGCGCTACCCCATGCTGCGCACCGAATTTCTGGAAGACCTCGCGCGCCGCCACGGCACACTGGCGCGCCGCGTGCTCGGCTCGGCGCAAACCGAGCGCGATCTGGGTGAGCATTTCGGCGGCGGGCTTTACGCAGCGGAAGTGGATTACATGCTGGCCCACGAATGGGCGCACGACGTGGACGACATCCTGTGGCGCCGGAGCAAATGCGGTCTGTGGGTGGATGAAGCGGGGAAGGCCAGTCTGCGCGATTATCTGGCGCAAAAACGCTAATCCGGAGAGGGGTGGCGCTCCGCCCCCCTTTCCTACGCTGCAAATACAACAAGAAATCCGGCTGATGATGCGGGCTGGTAAACTGTCGGCATGACCAAACCACATAACGACACCTTTCTGCGCGCGCTGCTGCGCCAACCCACGGAGCACACGCCCGTCTGGTTGATGCGCCAAGCCGGCCGCTATCTTCCCGAATACTGCGAAACGCGTCGCCGCGCCGGCAGCTTCATGGAGCTGTGCAAAAGCCCGAGACTGGCTTGTGAAGTCACTTTGCAGCCTTTGGCGCGTTACGAGCTGGACGCCGCAATTCTTTTTTCCGACATACTCACCGTGCCCGACGCGATGGGGCTCGGTCTCTATTTCGCCGAAGGCGAAGGGCCAAAGTTCGAGCGCCCCTTGCGCGAAGAATGGGAGATCCGCGATCTCGAAGCGCCCGACCCTTATGGGCCGTTGCGTTATGTGATGGATGCCGTGAGCGAGATTCGTCGCGCCCTGGACAACTCGGTGCCGCTGATCGGTTTCTCCGGCAGCCCTTTCACGCTCGCCTGTTACATGATCGAAGGCGGCGCGTCGGAAGATTTCCGTCGAGTCAAAACCATGCTCTATGATCGGCCGGACCTGCTGCATCACGTGCTCGAGGTGAATGCGCGCGCCGTCACCGACTATCTCAATGCACAGATCGAATGCGGTGCGCAAGCGGTGATGATTTTCGATACATGGGGTGGCGCGCTGTCACACAGCGCGTATCGCGAGTTTTCGCTGGCCTACATGGCGCGCATTGTCGCCGAGTTGAAGCGCGAGCACGACGGCCAGCGTGTGCCCAGCATTGTCTTCACCAAGGGCGGCGGACAGTGGTTGGAAGAGATTGCCGCCATCGGTTGCGATGCGGTCGGTCTTGACTGGACAGTGGACATCGCCGCAGCCCGCGCGCGCGTCGGTGACAAAGTGGCCTTGCAGGGTAATTTCGACCCCATGGCGCTATTTGCATCGCCGGAGAACATCGCCGCCGAAGCCAAGCGCATCGTCGATGCCTACGGCCCAGGCAGCGGCCACATCTTCAATCTGGGTCACGGCATTTCGCAATTCACGCCGCCGGATCATGTGGCGGCGCTGGTCAACGCGGTGCACGAACATAGTCGCGCTTTGCGTCGTGTCGCCGCGTAAGGCGCTCGACAGCGGTTGCAAGGTGTAGCGAAGCCAGTTTTATGCCAAACATAAGACCTTTGGAAAGCCCCTGAAATAGGGCGTTTCCAGAGGGGTCCGGGGGTTGACTTATGCACAAAGCCCTGCTCCACCCCGAAAAACCAGCTTTTCTCCAGTGCTCCCCAGAGGGTTTTTTGTAAGCTATTGTTTTTAAATGTTTTAATTGTGATCATTTTAGGAGCAAAGTAAAGAAAGGTCTTTGCTCTAGCGGAGTTAAGGCGATTTTTGGCAGGTTTCCCACAAAGTTATCCACAGATTTTGTGGACAAGAAGATTAAGCTTTTGTGGCAGGTATTTAGCGTCGATTTCGATACTTCGCGCGAAGAAGAGGAACGAACAACATGATCTACGCGCGCTTTTACCTTCGACCGTGAAATCCATTTTGCATATTGTGCGTGTTGCGCTTGATGTTCCGCTCGCGCGTTGCTTCGATTATCTGGCCGAAGATGCGCGTCTGTCGGACATCGGCGCGAGAGTGTGTGTTCCTTTTGGGCGCAGCGAGAAAATTGGCGTGATTCTGGCGCTGGTCGACGTGTCCGATGTTCCGGTCGAAAAACTCAAACCCGTTGTCGCGATTCTGCGTGACATGCCGTCGTTGCCGCCCGACTGGTTGGCGCTCGCGGACTTCTGTAGTCGTTACTATCAACATCCTGTCGGTGAAGTGATTGGCTTTGCCTTGCCGCCGAGTTTGCGTCGCCGTGGTGCAGTGCCACGCCTCGTTGAAGACGAGGCTTACCAAATCACCGATGCCGGTCGCGCCGCGCTCGTGGATTTATCGCAACGCAGCGTGGCGGCACAGGTTCTGGCCGCGCTTGCGCAGAACGAATTGCGGCGCAGCGAATTGCGCACG
Organism: Rhodocyclaceae bacterium; assembly: GCA_043761745.1. Classification (GTDB taxonomy): domain Bacteria; phylum Pseudomonadota; class Gammaproteobacteria; order Burkholderiales; family Rhodocyclaceae; genus Desulfobacillus. The sequence goes on along the minus strand of JAYUNL010000106.1, from coordinate 2,272 downwards.
CTTTCCGCCAGCGCGATAAAGCGTTTGCCTGAGTTGCTGGAAAAAAACTGGATTGCGCCGGCGCCGCAACAAGCACGTGATGCGTGCACTGTCGCCGGCCCCTCACTCCACGCCGAACAAGCCGCTGCGGTCGAGGCGGTGTCCGAACAGCTGGGCCGCTACGGCAGTTTCTTGCTGCATGGCATCACCGGCAGCGGTAAGACCGAAGTGTATTTGCGACTCGTCGAGCGTGTTCTGGCGCGCGGCGAACAGGCGTTATTGCTCGTGCCGGAAATTGCGCTCACGCCTCAGCTTGAACAACGCGTAAGTGATCGCTTCCCCAATGCGCGACTGGTCAGTCTGCATAGCGGCCTGGCAGATGGTGCGCGGTCGCGCGGTTTTTTGCAGGCGATGCTGGGCGAGGCGAATATCGTGCTAGGTACGCGGCTGGCCATCTTCACGCCCATGCCGCGCTTAGGCCTGATCGTGGTTGATGAAGAACAGGACGCGTCATTCAAACAACAAGACGGCATGCGTTATTCGGCGCGCGACATCGCGGTGTGGCGTGCCAAACAGCGTGACGTTCCGATCGTGCTCGGTTCCGCCACGCCCTCGTTGGAAACCTGGGCGGCGGCGCAAAGTGGGCGTTACCGTTTGCTGCCGCTGTCGCGCCGTGCTGTCGCTGAATCCTTACCTACCGTGCGTTGCGTCAATACCAGCCGCGAGAAGTTGCAGGATGGGGTGAGCGAACACTTGCTGCGCGCACTGGCTGTGCGCCTGGAACGCGGCGAACAAAGCCTCATCTTTCTGAATCGTCGCGGCTACGCGCCGGTGCTGGCCTGCACGGCCTGCGGCTGGGTTAGCCAATGCGCCGGTTGCGCCGCCAACATGGTGGTGCATTTGGCTGACAAGCGCCTGCGCTGCCACCACTGCGGTCGTGAATCGCACCTCCCGCTGGCTTGCCCGAGCTGCGGCAATCAGGACATCCATCCTTTCGGGCGCGGCACCCAAAGGCTGGAAGCGGCCCTGGCCGAACGCTTTCCGGCCGCGCGCATTTTGCGCGTCGACCGCGACAGCGCCAAGAACCCCAAGCAATGGCATGCGCTGCTGGAAGACATCCACGCCGGCCGGGCAGATATTTTGGTCGGCACGCAAATGCTCGCCAAGGGCCACGACTTTCCGTGCCTGACCTTGGTGGGCGTGCTGAATGCCGATGCGGCGCTGTTCGCCGCCGACTTCCGTGCGCCCGAGCGTTTGTTCGCGCAGCTTATGCAAGTGGGCGGCCGTAGCGGCCGCGCGGCGCTACCCGGTGAAGTGCTGATTCAGACGCAGTATCCCGACCATCCACTCTATCGCGCCCTCGCCGCCCACGACTACGCCGCCTTCGCCGACGCGCAGTTAGCCGAACGCGAGCGCGCCGGATTTCCGCCCCATTCCCATCAAGCCATGCTGCGCGCCGAAGCGCCGGACTTGGCAACGGCGGTCGCCTATCTACGCAACGCCGCAGAGCTGGCCAGCGCCCTGAATGCGCCCGACGTTCGCCTCTACGACGCTGTACCCATGCGGCTCTACCGCCGCGCCCACTTGGAACGCGCTCAATTGCTGATCGAATCGCGCAGCCGGCCGGCACTGCAAGCTTTCCTCACACACTGGATTGCGGCGCTGCCCGACCTCAAAGCGCCCAAGGCACTACGTTGGCATATTGACGTCGATCCGCTGGAATTTTAGCCTGCGTAAACGGCTGTAGGATGGGTGGAGCGCAGCGTAACCCATCACCTTGCAAGCTGAACAACTGATGGGTTACGGTGCCAACTGCGCACCTCCACCCATCCTACTTCTTCTCCACAACTCTCGCAGCGCCTGTTGCTCGCGCCGCTCCTCAATCAGAAACCAGGCATAGGCGCTCGCTTGTAGCACGAACATCAGGCTGAACGCCGCTTGATAGGCGGCCATTGGCGGCCAGCTCGCCGCCAACAAGAAATCAACCACCAGCCCGATGCCCCACTGTAGGACGAAAGCGCCAGCAAAGGCGGCGAGGTTGACCGCCGTGGTCACGCGCGCCGACAAAGCGATTGGAAAATAGACGGCCAGCGTGGAATAACAAAGCGAAGCCGCGCTGACGAACAAGCCGTAGCCGGTCCACAGCGGCAGCGTTGGCGTGACGCCCAGGATGATGAGCGCTTCGCAAACCAGCGTTATTGAGCCGGCTGCCATGAACTTGAATCAAGCTGCATAGCGAACGGGGGTATGTTGAAAGTAGCTGCGAACACGACCGGGTTGCTTCTGAACGCTG
>JAYUNL010000105.1:0-30276 GCA_043761745.1 Rhodocyclaceae bacterium | reverse complement strand
CAGCTTTAGCGACAGCGTCGGTGCGGTGGCGCTGGTCAGCGGCAACATCAACGGCACAAGCGGGATACTGAGCGGCACGTCTTACGCCGTGCAGAGCGGGACTATCGGCGCCATTCTCGCCGGTGCCGGTGCGATGACCAAGACCACCGCTGGCACGGTCACGCTGTCGGGCAACAACACCTACGCGGGCGGCACCACCATCAGCGCCGGCACGTTGCAGGTCGGTGCGGGTGGCACGACAGGCAGCATTTTTGGCAACGTCACTGACAACGCGACGCTAATTTTCAATCGCTCGAATGCGCTCACCTTCGGCGGCGTCATCAGCGGCACTGGCACCCTCACCCAGGCTGGCAGTGGCACGCTGACGCTCTCCGGCAACAACACCTACACTGGCGCTACCAACGTTAACGCCGGCACCTTGAAACTCGGCGCCGCCAACCGTATCGCTGACGCATCGACCATCACTGTCGCAGCTGGCGCCACCTTCGATCTCGCCGGCTTCAGCGAAACCGTGGCCTCCATCAATAGCGCCGGCACGGTGACGCTCGGCACCGGCGCAACCTTCACGACCAGCGGCGCGCAAACCTATACGGGCCAAGTCACCGGCACCAATGCCACGCTCGTCAGCACTGGCGCGGGCGCCGCGATTTCGGCCACCAACGCTAGCAACGACTTCAACGGCAACCTCAGCATCACTACCACGAGCACGGGCAGCGCCAATATTTTCGACACCAACACCCTGGCGTTGGGCGCGGTGTCCACCGGCAGCCTGATCGCGCGTTCGACTGGCGACCTGACGCTGAATGGTGTGATCAGCGTTGCTGGTGCTACCGGTACCCCGCTGGTGCTGGCCACCAACGGCCATTTCTTCAACAATGTTGGCGCCGGTGCGCTGACCACCGGCGGCGGCCGCTGGCTGGTGTATTCGGCCGACCCGATGACAGGCAACAAAAACGGTCTCATCGCCAATTTCAAACAGTACAACACCGCCTATGGCGGCGGCATACTCGGCTCGGGCAACGGCTACATCTACGCCTACGCGCCCATCGCCACACCCGGCCTCACCGGCAGCGTGAGCAAGACTTACGACGGCAACACCAGCGCGACGCTGAATGCCGGCAACTACACGGTTTCCGGCGCCATCGACGGCGACACACTGACGCTGAACAACCCAACCACGGGCAGCTACGCCGACAAGAACGCCGGCAGTGGCAAAACGGTGAATGTCTCGGGTCTGACTGTTAGCGCCAGCAACGGCCCCATGCTGGTGTACGGTTATCAGCTAGCAGGAGTCGGCAATGTCAGCGGTAATGTTGGCGTCATCAACAAAGCCGCGCTGACTATCGCCGCTCAGACCAACACCAAGATCTATGACGGTACAACTAGCGCCAGCGCCACGCCGACCGCCACCGGGCTACAAACCGGTGACTCGGTAACCGGCCTCGCCGCGACTTACGACACCAAGAACGCCGGCAGCGGCAAGACGCTCTCCGTCTCGGCTTACATGCTGAACGATGGCAATGGCGGCAACAACTACAACGTCACCACCACGACGAACAATACAGGCGTGATCAACAAAGCCGCGCTCACTATCGCCGCGCAGACCAACACCAAGACCTACGATGGAACGACGACTGCAGCGGCCACGCCGACCGTCACAGGGTTGCAAACCAGTGACTCGGTAACCGGCCTTGCCGCGACTTACGACACCAAGAACGCCGGCACTGGCAAGACACTGTCCGTCTCGGCCTACACGCTGAACGATGGCAACAGCGGCAACAACTACAACGTCACCACCACCACGAACAATTCAGGTGTGATCAACAAATCCGCCCTCACTGTGAGCGCCGCCGGCATCAACAAGATTTACGACGGTAGCACTACCGCCACCGTCACACTTTCCGACAACCGCGTTGCGGGCGACCTGCTGACCGACAGCTACACCAGCGCCAGCTTTGCCGACAAGAACGCCGCGACTGGCAAGACGGTGAGCATTGCCGGCATCGGCATCGCCGGCGCAGACGCTGGCAACTACACCTTCAACACCACGGCGACCACGACGGCCAACATCACCGGACGCGCCCTCACGGTGAGCGCCACCGGCACGAACAAAGTCTATGACGGCACGACGGCCGCCACGGTCACTCTGGCTGACAACCGCATCGCAGGCGACGTGCTGACGGACAGCTACACCAGCGCCAGCTTCGCCGACAAGAACGCCGCTACCAGCAAGTCAGTCAGCGTCTCTGGCATCAGCATCGCCGGTCTCGACGCCGGCAACTACACGGCCAACTCGACAGCAACGACTACCGCTAACATCACGCCGCGCGCCTTGATTGTGAGCGCCACTGGCACGAACAAAGTCTATGACGGCACGACTGCCGCCAAGGTCACGCTGGCTGACAACCGCATCGCAGGCGACGTGCTGATCGATAGCTACACCAGTGCCAGTTTCGCCGACAAGAACGCTGCTACCGGCAAGAGGGTGAGCGTTGCGGGCATCGGCATTGCCGGCCTTGATGCCGGTAACTACACCGCCAACTCAGCCGCGACGACTACCGCCAATATTGGCAAAGCTGCCCTGACGATATTGGCCGACGACAAAGCCAAGCTCCTGGGCGCCGTCAACCCGCCGCTCACGGCCAGCTATAGCGGCCTGGTACCGGGCGATACGCCCGCCGTCATAAGCTTGCTGGCTTTGAACACGCCCGCGACCACCGCCTCACCGGTCGGCGCCTATTCGATCACGCCGAGTGGCGCAACGGCGGCTAACTACACCATCGCTTACGTGGATGGCACGCTGGCGGTGACTGCACCGAGCGCCCCCAGCAGTCCGACTACCCCTAGCAGTCCGCCTATCGGGAGTAATCCGACGAATCCAAGCAACCCTGCCGCCGCAGGCGCGACCATCGCGGCGGCCACCGGCGCTGCCGCGCGCGCCACCGCCACTGCCACCGCGACAGCGGCCGCCGGTAGCCTCGGCGGCGTGAGCGCCTTCCTCAACGCCCTACCCGCCACCGCCGCCGGGTCATCGGACGACGAAAACGCATCGTCGTCGGAAACGATCACTGAGGACATCACGGCGGTAGGGTGCGGCATCCGCATGCCTTATCGCACCAAGAAGGACTGCATAACCCCGCTCTGATCTGGTGACTGTTAGGCTTCAGGAAAGCGCCTAGAATCCGTTAATCCAGGACGGGGCCGCGTGCCCCATTTTCCGGGAGTGAGGGATTGGCAATATTCGCCGCCACACGCGGGTCGCGTTGGCAACGTCCGCTGTGCGGGGCGTTGGCTGCGCTAGTGATCGCGCTGTGCATTTGCAGGTCCTGGGGCGGCGATCTGGGCTTTTCCGGCAGTCTCAGTCCGGCGCTGATCGAGCAACTCGCCACCCGCTTCGGCACCGAGGCAAAAACGCGTCTGGCCGCCTGGCAGGACTTGATGCGCACGCTGCGACTGCCCGAGGATAAACGCTACAACCCGCCCGCCGGCAAAACCGAGCGTGACATCCTGCAAGGCGTCAATAGCTTTTTCAACCGCATTCCGTTCCTTGACGATCTCAAGCACTGGGGCGTCGAAGACTACTGGGCAACACCCGCCGAAATGCTCGCCAGCAACGGCGCCGACTGCGAGGACTACGCCATTGCGAAATACTTCGCTTTGAAGGAGATCGGCATTCCGGTGGCGCGACTGCGCATCACCTATGTGAAGGCCACGCGGCCGCCGCAGCCGCACATGGTGCTCGCCTACTACGCCAGCCCCGATGCCGACCCACTGATCCTCGATAACCTAGATCCTGACATTCGTCCCGCCTCGCAGCGGCCCGATCTGATTCCGGTGTATAGCTTCAATGACGATGACGTCTGGCTGGCGCGCAACAACGCGCACGCCGGCAGCCCGTCACAAATCCGTCTCTGGCGCGGCCTGTTGGACAGGCTGGCTAAAGAGCGACACATGTAACCTTAGCGGAGAAAAACCATGAGTCTCTTCCGGCAACTACTGCTCACCGTGTCTACGGTGTTTCTGCTTCTACTGGCGGGCGTACAAATCATCTACGTGATGAATGCGCGCAGCTATTTGCAGCAGCAACTCGATTCCCACTCGCAGGATGCCGCCACCGCGCTGGGGCTCTCGCTTGCCACCGTCATGCCCGGCGGCGATCGCGCGCTCATGGAAACCGTGATCGGCCCGGTCTTCGACCGCGGCTACTACCAAAACATCACCGTGCTGGCACCCAATGGCGAGGTGCTGGTCAATAAATCGCTGCCAGCGCGGCCGCTGGAAGTGCCGGCCTGGTTCGCGCGGCTGGTGGTGCTGCAAGCGCCCAGCAACGAATCGCTCATCAGCGCGGGCTGGCGCCAACTCGGCCGCGTGATCGTCACCAGCCACCCGAACTTCGCCTATCAGCAGCTATGGCGCACGAGTCTGGAGACGCTGTGGCTGCTCGTCGCCTTGTATGTCGTGGCGCTGTGGGTGGTGCGTCTGTTCCTTGCCGCGATCCTCAAGCCGCTGGCGCAGATCCGCACTACTGCCGAGGCCATCAGCGAGCGCAACTTCAGCACTGTCGACGCCCAGCCCACCGCACCGGAGTTGCGCGCCGTGGTCGGTGCTATCAACAGCATGTCGGGCAAGATCCGTCGCATGATCGAAAACGAGGTACTGCGCGCCGAACAATTCCGCAGCGAGGCGTTTCAGGATACGGTCAGCGGCCTGGACAACCGGCGCGGTTTTGAGCAACAAATCGGCGAACTGCTGCGCCCGCAAAGCGAAACCTATTCCGGCCTGCTGCTCCTGCTGGAACTCAACGACTTCAAGGCTTACAACCAGGCGCATGGCTTTGTGCGCGGCGATCAACTGCTCGTCCATACCGGCCGCAGCCTGTCTGCGGTTTGGCCGGGGCGTGTCGCCATCAAAGCGCGCATCGGTGGCGCTACTTTCGCGCTGGCGGTGGTCAATGTAAATATTGAGGACGCGCGCCGTCTTGTCGCCGAAGTCTGTGCCCATCTTGAACTCGCCCTCGCCGAGCAAGGCTATGCTGCCGACGCCCATTTCAATTGCGGCGCCAGCCATTTCGACGATGAAAAGCCGAACTACCACGCCCTCCTGGCCAACGCAGACCTGGCGCTGCTCAAGGCGCGCACGCAGCGCCCCAACGCCTACGAAGTATTGCGCATAGAAGGTGACGCGGGTCAAACAAAGGGCTCGCAATACTGGAAGCGCGAAATCCTGGGCGCACTGGAAGGCAACCGCATTGCGCTATTTGCCCAGCCGGTACTGCCGCTCGATGGCGGCGCGCTTTTACATGAAGAAATTGTGGGGCGTCTGATTGACGAGCAAGGTGTGGCCATTGCGGCGGACGCCTTCCTGCCCATGGCGGTGCGCCACGGCTTGGTTGAGCGACTCGATCAAAATGTTATCGAACGACTGCTGCGACATCTCGACGCCGAGCCGGTAAGTACGCGACGCTATGCGCTCAACGTATCGGCACACTCTATCCAGAGCAGCGCCTTTACTATCTGGGTGGATCAAGTGCTGCGCGAACACAGCGAGCTGGCGCCACGCCTGATATTCGAAATCACCGAACTGGGCGTGGTGCAGGACATCGAAGCGGCCCAGCGCTTCGCGCGTCTGCTGCGCGCGGCCGGCGCGCAATTCGCCGTGGACAACTTCGGCTTACATCGCGACGCTTTCCGCTATCTACAAAGCCTGATGCCGAATTACATCAAGCCCAGCCGGGGCTTCTTCGAAAACATCGGCGTCAGTCCGCAGGACCAATTTTTCATCGCTTCGGTAGTCAAGATCGCCCAGCCGCTGGACATCCGCGTCATTGCCCAGGCCATCGAAGACGCGACACTGACGCCCTTGCTGAAAAGCCTGGGCCTCGCCGGCTATCAAGGCTACGCGACCGGTACGCCGACGCGCATTGCCTGAACGGCGGTCGACCAAATCAGGCTTTGAAAATGCGCCTTATCTCTTCCAACGGCAACCCAAGCTGATATTCGCTCTCCAGCAACTCGAAAAGCGGCAGCATGCGCGCGCCCAGTTTTTTGAGTTGCGGACGCAAAGCCTCGACATCTTTCGCGCGCGCCAGAGCCAATGCCTGCTCCAGGGTATAGGCCGGTTCTGCCGCGGCACTCGCCGCGCTCTCGCCCACCACGCAATTGCCGCCGGCGGCGCGCGCCTGCTCCATGCGTTCCAGCGCCACGCCCAACAGGTCTTGGCTGGTGTCCGTGCTGTCCGCCACGCTGTTGGCAATGCCGATGCTGACGGCGAAGCGCAGCGTTTCGCCGTGATAATTCACTGTCGCATTGCCGATGGCATCGCGCAGCCGCGAGCCAAACCCCGTCGATGACTTGAATGACGCACTGGGCGACACGATGGCGAACTCGGCGGCGCCATGACGAGCGAGGCAGTCTTCGCGGCGCACCGCCTTGTGCATGATTTTGGCGAACTGGCCGAGCAATTGTTCGCCCACCGCGACGCCATGCTTAGCGACGAGATCGTCGAATTTATCGAAGCCGATTAACAGCGCGCTGACTTCACTCTGATGCCGCCGCGCATGAGAAAGCATCTGCTCGCATTGCCGCTCCAGATTGCTGCGCGTGATGAGGCCGGACGTTAACTCGACCGTCGCCGCCTGCGCGATGACCTCGCGACTCTCCACCAACTGGCGGCTGGTATGAGTGAGCCTCACTTGTGCATCGAGCCGGCTCAGCAATTCCGCCGTGCCGATGCCCTTGGTGATGAAATCCGTCGCACCGCACTCCTTGGCGCGATTGCGCGCCTCTTCGTTCTCATCGCCGGAGATGATGATCACCGGCGTATCGCGAATGCGTGCGACATTCGATGCGCGTATGCGCCGCACCAGTCCGTAGCCGTCCAGCTTGGGCATGGCGAGATCCGAGATCACCACCTGGATGCTGTCGTCCTGCGACAATGTCTCCCAACCGGCCTCGCCGTCGCCCTCCTCGCGCACGTCGTAGGTGCCCTTGATAAGCTTGACGATGGTGGCACGCACCATGCGGGAATCATCGACCACCAAAACGCGCGGCAGGGAATTGGACACGGGGGGCACGGTTTCGCTCATCTAACCCTCATCGTTGAAATTTTGATTCACGCCACCGCCACGACCACACGGCCATGCGCAGCACCGTGAATGTGCTCATAGAATAACGGCGGAATCTCCTGAAGCTTGACCGTGCGTGTGATCGCCGCCAGATGGGCGGGACGCATGTCGCCGGCGAGGCGCGCCCAGATGCTGCGCCTCAGCGGCATGGGCGTCGCGCCGGAATCAATGCCCAAGAGGCTCACGCCACGCAAAATAAACGGCGCTACCGTAGTGTTAAGCGGCATACCGGCGGCCATGCCGATGCTGGCGATGACGCCGTCGGTCTGCATACTGCTGGCCATCCAGGCCAGCACCGCGCCGCCCAGGTTATCTACGGCGCCGGCCCACAGGGCCTTGTCCAGCGGCTTGATCTTGGTGAGATCGAGATTGGCGCGCAACAACACCTCCTGCGCGCCCAGGCCTTTGAGATAGTCGGCTTGTTCCGCTTTGCCGGTGAGCGCCACGACGTGGTAGCCCAAGCAGTTGAGAATGTCGATGGCGATGCTGCCCACGCCGCCCGTGGCGCCGCTGACCAACACCTTGCCTCGGGACGGGTCGAGCCCGTTTTGCTCCATGCGAGTGATGCCCAAGGCCGCCGTGTAGCCCGCCGTGCCCAGCGCCATGGCATCGAACAGGCTCAAGCCCTTGGGCAACGGCACCACCCAGTCGGCCGACACGCGGCCGTATTCGGCATAGCCGCCGTGGTGGGCGACACCGATGTCATAGCTGGTGGCAATGACCTCGTCACCTTCCTTGAAGCGCGGGTCGGCGCTCTTCACCACCGTGCCCGCCATGTCTATGCCGCCCACGCAGGGAAAGCGGCGAATGATGCGCCCAGCACCCGTAGCGGCCAGTGCGTCTTTGTAATTAATGCTGGAATAGGCGATGCGCAACGTCACCTCGCCCGGGTCCAGTTGGTCTTCATGCATCTGGACAAAGTGGGCAAGCGATTTGCCGTCCTGCTGTTCAATGAGATAGGCCTGGAATGGACTCACAAATGAGGCTCAAAAAAGGGGCTCACGATATTCTCCTAGGCGGCGATTATACGCATGAGCTTATGAATTCATTTTTACGTCAAATATCTGGTACGCACTGCTCAAGTCACAACGCATACGCTGGTTTACAAAGCGGCCAAACCGGACTATATTCAAGTCCATGAATTTTAGAGACTTTGCCATTTACCTCACGTTTGCATTTAGCATGCTGGCCGGCGCACAGGCCAGCATGGCAGGCGACATCGAGATCATCGACAGTACCGTGGAAAGGGCAACGGAAAACCCACCGCCGCAAGCCGAGGCGAACAACAAATCTCTCATCCGGCGCTATTCCGACAACGCGCAAGAGCTGGTGATTAGGGCTTTATCCCTGGTCGGTGTGAATTACCGCCATGGCGGAGAATCCCCCGATAGCGGTTTCGATTGCAGCGGCCTGGTGCGCCATGTCTTTCGCGAAGCACTCGGGCTGACGCTGCCGCGCACCTCGCGCGACATCAGCCGCTTGGGCGCCAGTGTGCCCAGCGACGATCTCAAACCCGGCGACCTGGTTTTCTTCAACACCCTGCGCCGCGGCTTCTCGCACGTCGGCATTTATCTGGGCGATTACCGCTTCGTGCACGCCCCCGCCAGCGGCGGCGAAGTCCGCGTGGAAGATATGCGCCAGGATTATTGGTCCAAACGCTTCAACGGCGCACGCCGTATCGCCGCCGTGGATGTCAGTTCCACAAACTAGTGGTCTGCTTCGTAAATAACGGAACAGAATGAAAGCGATGGATTTCGGGTTGTGGCAAGGCGCGAACCACGGCGATAGCTCTGCCTATCGCGAGGATTCGCAACGCCGCCACGGCCCGAAAGACGCGCTTTCATGTTCTGATAATTACGAAGCAGACCACTAGCCCCGCCGCCGACTAGTCCCGCCGCCGCGTAAAGGACTTCAAGTCCGCCGCCTGCCTAGGCCCGTTTGTCCGGCGCTTAGGCACATCCCTCTAAAAGTCCTCTTGAATCGTCGCATTCCTGCCGTAGATAAATGGCAGGGATCATTCAGGAGAACGTCATGGCGGCTTCGGCTCAAGGCAAGGTCATGAAAGTCACCGCACCGAATTTCCACGGCGAGGCCTTGTGGCGCAAAAAGGGCGCGCGCTGGATGTGCGTCAGCGCAGGGCCGTTGTTGAAGTGGATGGTAGGCAAGCCCTACCACGAGGTTTTCCGCTATCTGGAGCGCAAAGGCTGGCGGGTGATTTGGGGGTGATTGAGGCTGTGGCGTATTAGCGCGTTGGGCCCAACCAGACGAATAGCGCGTTGCCTTGCACGGTGGCCACTTCGGCCAAGGCGGCAAGCTCCGCGACGAAAGATTCCACGTCTTCCAAAGGCCAGGCTGCGGCTTCGAATTCCGCGGAGGCGGCTAGTTCGCCGCCCACTTGCTCCAGCGCATCTTCTTCCAGCTCCGCCAGGCTGTCGGTGAACTCCTCGCCTAGGCGCATCACCCACGGCCCCTCATCAGAAGAGACGTAGTGCGGTTCGCACTCGGCGAGCGCCTCGTCGAAGGTCTGGCCGGTGAGCAGGGATTGCAAGGTGGCGATCTTTTCCGCATCAAGGCCGTTCACGACAAAGCCCCGCCAGGTCTCGACCGGGCGGGAAGATTCCGCGATGTCCCAACCTTCCTCCGCATCCGCCACCACGATATTCGCTGTTGCCGCCATTCCATTCTCCTTGTTCAATCCGTTACTTTGCCGCGCGTGGCCTTGAGTTCGCCGCGCCGGCCTTTTTCGTCGAGTCGCTTCTTTTTCGCGCTGCGCGTTGGTTTGGTCGGCTTGCGCGGCTTTTCCACCACGGCGCAAGCCTGGATCAACTCGCGCAAGCGCGTCAAGGCCGACTCGCGATTCTTGTCCTGGCTGCGATACTGCTGTGCCTTGATCACCACCACGCCGTCCTTGCTGATGCGCTGGTCCTTGGCCTCAAGCAGGCGCTCTTTGTAAAACGCCGGCAAGGATGAGGCCGCGATGTCGAAACGCAGGTGTATCGCGGAAGCCACCTTGTTCACATTCTGGCCGCCCGCGCCCTGGGCACGTATGGCCGTCATGTCTATTTCATCGAGCGGCACACTCACTTCCGGCGCGATATTCAGCAGCTTTTCTGCCGCCTTGGCAGACGCCGACTCCACCGGCGCATGCAACAGTGCGAACTCGCGCTTTTCGCGCGGCGTGAGGCACTTCATCGCATATTCTGCCTTGGCGGCAGCCGAACGATCCGGATACTCCACGCTGGCCAACAGACGGCGCGGCGGATAGGAACGCGTATAGCGCGCCCCCTTGCCGCTGGCATGGGCAGCATAGCGCGCAGCGACATCCACCGTGATGCCGGTGTAGATGCTGCCGCCTTCGCATTCGATCAGATAAAGAAACCAACTCATGGCCACGCTCGCTGCACCGTCTCCCGTATGGCGGACATTATAATGAGCCCACGCCCGATCTCGTTTCCGCGTGGTGATCGCCATCACATGATTCCCTGGCTTGAACGCCACACCCCCTTCCCGCCAGTCGAACTAGCACTGCGGCAGCCCAACGGCTTGCTTTGTGCGGGCGGCGATCTGTCGCCCGAGCGCGTGCTCAACGCCTATCGTCACGGCATCTTTCCATGGTTTTCCGCCGGGGAGCCCATACTTTGGTGGAGCCCCGATCCACGCATGGTGCTATTTCCGCCGCAGGTGAAAATCTCGCGTTCGCTCGCCCAGACGCTGCGCCGAGGCAACTACGAAATACGTTTGGATACGGCCTTCGCCGAAGTCATAAGCGCCTGTGCCCAGCCACGCGACGGAGCGGATGGCACCTGGATCACGCAAGAAATACGCGAGGCCTATTGCCACATGCATCATCTCGGCTATGCGCATTCGGTAGAAACATGGATGGACGGTAAGCTCTGCGGCGGCCTCTATGGCATGGCCATCGGTCGCGCCTTCTACGGCGAGTCTATGTTCTCGCGCGCGACCGACGCCTCGAAAATCGCGCTGGCGCATTTGGCTCGCCTGCTTGAGCGCAAGGGATACGCCGTGATAGATTGCCAGATGACTACCCCGCACCTCGCCTCGCTGGGCGCTCGCGAAATCAGCCGAGCGCAATTCGTCGAAGGCTTGGCAGTCTGGACGACAGACGGCGAAGAGCCCGGCCGCTGGCCGGCCGACGCGGCGACGGATTTGTTTCGCAACGGCAGCAACAATGAGCTACCAGCATGAGCCTGCTTAAAGACCTACCCTTTCCGCTGTTGCAGTTCTACGCCACCGCCCCCTACGCCTGCTCCTATATTCCAGGCCGAACGGCGCGCTCGCAGGTGGCCACGCCCAGTCATTTGATCGACGCTGCCGTTTACAGCGAACTGGTGCACTCGGGCTTTCGCCGCAGCGGCATTTTCACTTACCGGCCCTATTGCGACGCCTGTCGCGCCTGCGTGCCGGTGCGCCTGCCGGTTGATCGCCTACAGCCCAACCGCACCCAACGCCGGGTTCTCGCCCGCCACGATAATCTGGTCGCCCGCGAGTTGCCGTTGGCGTTTCAGGAGGAGCACTATGCGCTGTATCAGCGCTATCAGGCGGCGCGCCATTCCGGCGGCGGCATGGATCAGGACAGCAGCGAGCAATACGCCCACTTCCTGCTGCAAAGCCATGTCGATAGCCGCCTCATCGAATTCCGCGCAGGCGACATCCTGCGCATGGTGTGTATCGTTGATGTGCTGAGCGACGGCCTGTCGTCCGTATATACCTTCTACGAACCCGACATGCCAGGCGCGAGCTTTGGCACCTATTGCGTGCTCTGGCAGGCACAGCAATGTCAGTCCCTGGACCTGCCCTACCTATACCTCGGGTATTGGATCAACGAGAGCCGCAAAATGGCCTACAAGGCCTACTTTCGTCCCATCGAAGGCCGCATCAACGGCATGTGGCGCGAACTCACCGACGAAGACCTAAGCCGGCGGCGCTAAGCAAATCAGGTGCTTGCTGTGCTGGCGTTTTTGAGCAACCGCTCTATGGCCGACTGAACGCGCCCATTGGGCTGGGTTTGCAGCCAGGCAAGGATATCGACCACATTGGGGCGCAAGGCGTCGACATTCAGTTCGGCACCCATGTGAGTACTCTCCAGCATTTGTATGGCTTCGGCGGAAACGATATGAATGTAACTGCCGGGCGCCGCCAGGAGTTGCGCCACCAGCGCCACGGCCAGCAAATCCGTGCGATGCGCTTCCTCGAACCACGGTTTTCCCAGGGCTTCCAACGCCACCAGGGCGGGAAGCTCGGTCTTCATGGAGTTTTTGATGCCGAGAGGCAGTAGTCGCCTTTGTTTCATCCTCGGATTAACGGACCCGGCGGCGACTTCTTGACCTCTATTTGAAATTATTCCACGCCGGCAATTGTTGCCGCAACTGAACTACAGACCTAAGTAAGCCTCACGTATGCGCGGATCGTCGCGCAAGACTGCCGCTGCGCCCTGTAAGGCGACACGGCCGTTTTCCAGCACGGCGCCACTGTTCGCCAGCGCCAGGCTTTGTCGCACGTCCTGCTCGGCCATGAGGATGGTCAGGCCCTCGCCATGTAATTTCTTGACGATCTCGAAGATGCGCTTGGTCATCACCGGGGCCAGACCCAAAGAGGCTTCGTCCATCAACAAGAGCCGCGGGCCGGCCATCAGTGCGCGGCCCAAGGCCAGCATCTGCTGTTCCCCGCCGGACAGCGTATGCGCGAGCTGCCCATAGCGCTCGGCCAGCCGCGGAAACAGCGTCACCACTTCTTCCATGCGCCGCGCCGCATGCTTACGCGCTTGCGGTACCAGCGCGCCGAGGCGCAGATTTTCGCGCACGGTCATCGTCGGAAACACCATGCGCCCTTCGGGTACCAGCACCAGCCCCGCTTCGACGCGTTGACGCGCGCTCCAGGTAGTGATGTCCTCGCCGGCATAACGGATATTGCCGGCCCGTGCTGGTAATAGGCCGGCGATAGTCTTTAGCAGCGTGGTCTTGCCCGCGCCGTTAGCACCCAGCACGCAGGCCCACTCGCCAGGTTGCACGCTCAGGCTGACCTCATGCACCGCCAGCGCGCCGCCATAGCCGGCAGCGACTGCATTGAGGCTGAGCAGGGCGTCGCTCATGCGTCGGCCTCGGTTTCTTCTTCCGCGCTCATTTCGCCGCCCTCACCAAAGTAGGCGGTCTGAACGCCCCTATCCGCGCCCACTTCCAAGGGGCTGCCCTGCGCGATCAAGCGGCCGTGATGCAGCACCACGATGCGATCCGACAGTTCCATCAGCGCGCGCATGACATGCTCGATCACCAGCACCGTCAGCCCGCGCGTGCGATGCAGTTTGCGCACCGCGTCTAGCATTTGCGCGACCTCTGTTGGATTGAGGCCGGCCATGACTTCATCGAGCATCACCAGCTTGGCGCCTGTGGCCACGGCGCGCGCGAGTTCGAGACGCTTCTTGCCCGCCAGCGTGAGTGTGCCGGCGTGGTCGTGCGCTTGCGCAGCCATACCCAGGTCAGCCAGCAGTTCCAGCGCGCTCGCCTCGGCGGCGCCCTGCCCCAGACGCGCCGCGCCGAAGCGCGCCGCCAGTGCGACGTTCTCCAGCACGCTCATGCCGCCGAAAGGTTTGACGATCTGAAAGGTGCGACCGATGCCGCGACTGCACACCTGATCCGGCCGCAAGCCCAGCAGCGATGCGCCTTCAAACACAATGTCGCCCGCACTGGGCCGCTCATGCCCGGCGATACAGGCAAAGAGCGTGGTCTTGCCCGCGCCATTGGCGCCCATGATGCCGACGATCTCGCCGGCATTCACCTCGAAGGAGACGTCGGCCAGCGCCTGCAGGCCGCCGAATTTCTTGCCTACACCGCGCAGGGAAAGCAAGCTCATCGCAGCGTGCCTCCATCGAGACGCCGCCGCAGGCTACGCCGCAAGCGGCCCGCCACGCCCACCACCCCGTCCGGCGCAATCAGCACAAAGGCGATCAGCACGCTACCGAGAATAATCATGTAGAACAGCGGCGCCGTCGCCCACAACACTTCGGAGAGCACCGTCAGCAGCGTCACGCCGGCCACCGCACTCAAGACGCGCTCGCCGCCGCCCAGCACCGCCATGGCGATCACCGTCACGGAAATCATCGGATCGAAAGATTGCTCGGCGGAAAAGTACGGCGTGCGCAGCGCCATCAGCGCACCCACCATGGCAGGGATGCTGGCCGAAAGCACATAGGCATAGAGCTTGTAGCGCGCCACCGGCACGCCGATGGTCTCCGCCGCTTCTTCATTTTCGCGCAGCGCGCGCAAGCCTTGCCCCAGCCGCGCGCGACGCACCCCTTCGTACAACAGCACCGCCGCGCCGGCCATGCCCAGCATGGCGTAGTAAAGCGTGGCAAGCTCCGGCCCGCCGAAGATGATGCGGCTGGAAACGCCCAGCGCCGATTCCAGCGCCAGCACAACGTACTTCACCAACTCCGATAAACCGAAACTCAGAATCACGAAATAAGGCCCGCGCACGCGCAGCACCGGCGTGCCCACCACCGCCGCGAACACCGCACCCAATACACCCGCGCCCAGCACGATTAGCGGCAGCGGAATCTGCCCCCACAACACCGCCGTCAGATAAGACCCCAGCCCGTAAAACACCGCATGCCCCAACGAGACATAGCCCGACAGCCGCGACAACACGCACCACGACAAGGTCAGCGCCACCCACATGAGAAAGTTGAGGCCTATGCCGACGCCATACTCGCCGACGGCGTAAGGCAGAGTGGCACCCGCCGCAAGCGCAATCAGCCAGGGGGCGATGGCACGTATCAGGGAGTCGTGTTGCGGCGGGATAGCGGCTTTATCGAGCGAAGAAGCGGTAGGCATCGTTACAAAACGTTGATGAAATCGCCCGGACTAAGGTCAGCTTGGCGGAGAACCCCGGCAAGCGTGCCCACTTTCACCTCAGCATGCATCGGCACGACACAGCCTTTTGAGCCGCGACGCAGAATGACGTGGCTTCCTGATTGGCGCACCTTCACGAAACCGAGACGCTCCAGCGCTTTGACCACCTGCGCCCCGGAAACATGCGGAAGCTTAGGCATGCTCAGGAACGCTGAACATAGTGACCAGAGGATGTGCCGAAGCCGGCAGAGGGAACTCCGTCAGGTAGAGCATCGTGGCTTCCTTCAAGTTGGCGATAGCCTCCTCGACGGTTTCACCCTGGGTCGTCGTGCCGGTCTCCGGATTCAGCGCAACATAGCCGCCTTCCGGTGCAGGCGTCAGAACAGCGGTCAGTTCCATGGCTGGACTCCTATTGAAAGATGGCTCAATTGTCGCCCATTCTTCATGTTGATGTTCGGAAGGTACTCAGCGTGCCGCTTTGCGCGCCCACAGCCCGCGCGGAAACAGCAGCAGCGCCAGTACGAACACCCCGTATAAAAGCACCGAGCGCAGATTGGTCGAGGTCAGTGCCACGCCATAGGTTTCTATCGCCGCCAGCAGAAAGCCACAGGCAATGCCGGCCTGGATGCGCCCCAGGCCGCCGAGGATGATGACGATAAAGGCGGCGATGGTGAAGGGGAAGCCGGCGAAGGGTGAGAAAGGTTGCAGCGTCGCCACCAGCGCGCCGGCTAGCGCAGCCGTTGCATAGCCGACAATGAAGCTCATGCGTTGCAGGAAATCGATATCCGCGCCGACCACCTGCGCGGCATCGCGATGCTCGATCAGCGCGCGCAGCGCCAAGCCTTGTGCGGAAAACTTCAAGGTGAGTGCGATAGCTAGGCACACACCCGCAGCGCAGGCCAAAGCCCACAAGCGGTTGCCCACCATACTCACCTCGCCCAGATGGACGATGACATCCATCGCTTCGAGGGATTGCGTGGCCGGTGTGAATACCAGCGCCAAGCCGTTTTGCAGCACGATGGAAAGACCGAAGAAGAGCAACAGCGAGTTGGTTTCCACCGCCACCACCTGCCCGCCCAGACGTGCCAGCAGGCCGCGAAACACGCCGCGATACAAGGCATAGCCCCACAAGCCGCCCAGCGCGGCCGCCGCCGGCGCGGCAATGAAGGGCGACACTCCCAGCAGGCTCACACCGACGTAGCTCGCGTATGCGCCCAGCGTCAGCGTGTCGCCATGCGCGACGTTAAGCAGCCGCATGCTGCCGTAGACCAGATTGAGGCCAACAGCGACCAGCGCGTACATCGCGCCTGTCACCAGCGTGGCGAACAGGAGTTGCCCGGAGAGGAGCGTGTCGAGGTATTCCATGCGCTATTGTGTCGCGTCAAATTCGCCGGAAAGCGCCCGGCTTAGGTCATTCCCGCGCACGCGGGAATCCAGCGTCTCAAAACAAAGCCGCTGGGTCACCGCCGGCGCGAGGACGACAAACCAAACCGTCCTCATGCGCGAACAAATCCCGCGCTTACTTATCCCAGCCCACCTTGGGCTGGAACTTCGCCGTGGCAATCGACGCCGGCCACACCAGTTGCAGACCGTTCGCCTGCAACTGAATGAAGGCCACCGGCGTGGTGACGTTCTGCACGCCTTCAAAGCGCACCGGGCCGTTGATGGTGTCGAAGGTGTCCTTGGCGATAACGTCGCGGATTTTCTGTTTGTCCAAGCCTGCCTTGGCGACGGCCTGCTCGGTGATCTGCGCTGACATCCACGACAGCGACGAATTCAGATAGTCCGGCTCGCCCTTGAAGCGCGCACGGTAATCATCGAGAAAGGCCTGTGAGCCTTTCCATTCCTTGCGCGGCGACCAGTGGCCCATGGTGACGAGGCCGATGCCGGCCTTGCCCACCGCCTTGCTGTAGAAGGCGTCGCTCGGCCCCAGTGACATAAAGTGGAAGGGCGCATTTACACCCAGCTCACGCGCCTGGCGCGAGTACTGCACCGACTCCATCGGGTAGCACAGCATCAGGATGGCGTCCGGCTTGGCCTGTTTCACCTTCAGCAGCATGGGCGTCATGTCCTTGATGTCCGGCGGGTACTCCTGCGACACGGTGACGTTCATGCCGGCCTTCTTCAACTCCGGCTCGACGAAGTTGCGCAGTTCCTTGGTGAAGGGCAGCACATTAGAAATGATGGCGACATTTTTCACGCCCTGCTGCTTCATCATGGCAACGAGCTGGGCCATCATCGCGTCCGGCATGGCCGAAGTGGCGAACCAGATGTAGCCCGGCTTCACCTGCTTCAATACCACCGACGCGGCGGTGTTGCCGACCACCGGAAATTTGTACTTCTCAAACACCGGTGCGACCGCCATGTGGAATTGCGTGCCGAAGGGGGCGAAGAGGAGATCAACTTTGTCGTCGGTGATGAGTTTTTCATAGACGCGCACCGACTGCTCGGGCTTGGACTGGTCGTCGTACTTGACGAACTCGACCTTGCGTCGCTTGCCGTCGACCAGCATACCGCCGCGCGCATTCGTCTGCTCTTTCCACAGCTCGTAGGTGTTGAGTTGCGACACCGTGGCTTCGGCAAAGGAGCCGGAAAGCGCCATGGAGAAGCCGATGCGGATGGGCTTCTCGGTGGCGGACGCGGCCTGAGCGGCCGATTGAGCGTAAGCAAGCGGCGCAACAGCGCTCAACGACAACGCAAGCAGCGCGAGCAGGCGACGACGTAATAGGAATTGGGCATTCATGGGTGATCTCGTTCCAGTTTGGGTGTGGAAGGTCTGGTTCTCAACTGCATTTTCATAGGGCAATTGCCTGCAAACTTAGCGCCCACAACCTTAGCCATCAACGGGTGGCGCGTCAACCGAGCAGGCGGCCGCGATCAAGGCTTGGCGACCGCCTTGCAGCCGGCGTAAGCAGCCGTGCCATCGGTCAATTTCGCTTCTCCACTTGCGAGCTCCAGCGTGGCGGGACCATTGCTATAGCGCGTGCCGGCATCGCCCGTGACTTTATCCAGACGCACTTCGCGATCGGGGTAGATCAGCCAGAGCGCGGTGTCGTTGTCGAGATTGCGCAGGTAAAAACGCTTGCCGCCGTTGCATTGATATTCGGTGGCATTGGCCGGCACCGTGGAACGCGCTTTCGGGCCATCGCCGCTGAATGGCACCAGACTGCTCACACTGAAACCACCGCAGCCGGCCAGAAGCCCCGCTGCGACGAGCAACGCGACAGCCGTCCTTATCAATCGAATCATCATCAACTTGCCCCCCGCAAAAAATTCCAAAGGCGCATGTTGCCACAGATGGCCGCCACGCCACAGAGGAAGAAATTGGCCGGGGTCTCAGACGGCAGCCTGCCGGCATAAAACAACGGTCGGTCATAGTGGCTTGTAGAGCCTATGAAAAATGGATACGCTTCCTTCCGCTCCAAATCTGCTGCGCTCGGCAGATTGCACCGAAGGTTGAAAAAACGTGGCCGCACCGTCGCAAAAAGACAGGGCGCGGCGATAACAACATTGGCTCAAAAAAGGGGAAAGCGTGAAAAGTCTCTACACCATACTAGGGGTGTCGCTGGACGCCACGACCGAACAACTTGACGACGCCTACGCCAGACTATCGGCGCAGCTACAGGAAGGCTCAGCCGTACCGGGTTCTGAAACGCAGACCCAGCTTGTGGCAGTAAAGGAAGCGTATGGCGTGCTATCGAATCCATTGGCCCGTCAGCGTTACAACCAGAAAATACTGACCGCAACCACCACAGACGCGAACTTCGCTATGGAGATGGTTGAAGAACGTCCCGACTTTTTCAGCCTCAAGAAAATCGCTGCTATCGGCTTCATCGCACTCGCCGGCATCTGGCTGTACTCGCATCAAGCGCGAGAACGCGAAAATGATCGCATCGCGCACGAACACGAGATCGAGATGAAGGCCATTCAGCTCCTGGAAAAGCAGCACAACCTGAGGGAAAACGTCGTCGACACGCAACTCGACCGGCAAAAAACTCAGGACAACATGGCGATCGAGCGCGCAAACCAGGCCGAACGTGACAGGGCGTTACGTGAAAGCGACATGCGCATGCGCCAGAACCAGCGCGAAGAAGAAATGCGTGTTCAGAATCAAAAGCGCGACGCCGAAAGGCAGGCGAGGCAGGACGAATACCAGCGCCAACAGCAGGCCAATGCGACACGACAACAAGTCGAGCGTGACAAGCGATATTTACAACAGTTGGAATACGAACACTACGGTCGCGTCATTACCCGCTAAAACGCCGAACTGTTGGGCCGCAACGGCCCAACAACCTCCGTCGCTCCGCCTTCGGCTAAAATCGCGGCATGCTTTACGACTTCGCCCGCCCCCTGCTCTTCGCGCTCGACGCGGAAATCGCCCACGAACTGACGCTAGCCGGCCTGCGCACCGCACGAGCTTTGCACTTGCCGGTGGTTTGCGCTACCCCCGGTGGCCAGCCCGTGCGCGTCATGGGCCTGGATTTTCCCAATCGTGTGGGGCTGGCCGCCGGTCTCGATAAGAATGGTGATTGCATAGACGGTCTGGCGGCACTGGGCTTCGGCTTCATCGAAGTTGGCACAGTGACGCCTCGCCCGCAGCCGGGCAATCCGCGACCGCGCTTGTTCCGCATCCCCGAGCGGCAAGCCATCATCAATCGCTTGGGCTTCAACAATCACGGCGTCGATGCGCTGGTGGCGAGCGTGCGCCGCGCCAGCTACAAAGGCATACTCGGTATCAATATCGGCAAGAACTTCGACACACCCATAGAACGCGCGGCTGACGATTACCTCGCCTGCCTGCGCAAGGTGTACCCGTTGGCCAGCTATGTCACCGTTAATATCTCGTCACCCAACACCAAGAATTTGCGCCAGTTGCAGGAAACTAGCGAACTCGATGCGCTGCTGGGCACGCTCAAGAATGAGCAGACGGCACTGGCGCAGCAGCACGGCCGCTATGTGCCGCTGACATTAAAAATCGCCCCGGATCTGGATGAGGCGCAAATGCGCTCCATCGCCGACGTCGTACGCCGCCATCGCATCGATGCAGTGATCGCAACCAACACCACCATCGGGCGCGAAGGCGTGGTCGGTTTGCGCCATGCCAACGAAGCCGGTGGCCTCTCCGGCGCACCAGTGCAGCAGAAAGCCACCGCCGTCCTCACCGCGCTGGCGCATCACCTCGCCGGCGAAGTCGCGCTGATCGGCGTCGGCGGCATCATGGACGGCCACTCGGCTCGCGCCAAGCTCGAAGCCGGCGCGCAACTCGTGCAGCTCTACACCGGCCTTATTTATCGCGGTCCGGCGCTGGTGGCTGAGGCTGTCGAGGCGACGAAGGGATTTATTTAGAAGCGTAGACGCGGATCGCGCCGATGAACGCGAATTAGTTTGTAGGATGGGTGGAGGTGCCGTTGCCGCAACCCATCGTATTTTTGGCGTCCGACGATGGGTTACGGCGTGATGCGCCTCCACCCTTACTACGGATGCGCACAGCAGCGAAGACAGCAGCCAAGTTCCGCTCTTATCCGCGTTCATCCGCGAAATCCGCGGCAAAAACTTTTTCTCCCTAGACTAACCACCATGCGCATCGGCGTCCCCAAGGAAATCAAGAATCACGAATACCGCGTCGGTCTGACGCCGGCGGGTGCGCATGCGCTGACGCAGCGCGGCCATGAGGTGTTGGTGGAGCGCGAGGCCGGTGCACTGGTGGGCTTTGCCGATGCGGCTTATTTGGCTGTCGGCGCGCGCATCGTCGCCGATGCGGCGGCGGTGTATGGCGCAGCGGAACTCGTCATCAAGGTGAAGGAGTTGCAGGCGGCGGAGTTTCCGCTGACGCGACCGGGCCAGATTCTTTACTGCTACCAGCATCTCGCGCCCGATCAGGGTTTGCTGCAACACATGCTGGATTGCGGCGTGAGTTGCGTCGCTTATGAAACGGTGACGGATGCGCTGGGCAGCCTGCCACTGCTCGCGCCCATGTCGCGCATCGCCGGCGGCCTCGCGCCGCAAATGGGCGCCTGGGCGCTGCAAATGGCCAATGGCGGTTCGGGCGTATTACTCGGCGGTGTGCCCGGTGTGCCACCCGCCAAAGTGGTGATCGCCGGCGCCGGCAACGTGGGCGCGCAGGCCACGCAAATCGCCGTAGGCATGGGCGCGCAGGTGACCTTGTTCAACAATGGCGTGGATAGGCTCGCCGCGCTGGATGAACTGTATCGCGGCCGCATCAGCACTTGCATCTACGACGCGCATAGCTTCGAGCGCGCCGTGGCGGATGCCGATCTGGTCATCGGTGCGGTGTTGGTGCCGGGCAAGCTCGCGCCCAAGCTGATCTCTCGCGCCCTGCTCGCACGCATGCGGCAAGGATCGGTGCTGGTGGACGTTGCCATCGACCAGGGCGGCATTGCCGAAACTTCGCGCCCCACCTCACATAGCGCCCCGCTTTATGTCGAGGAAGGCGTAGTGCATTACTGCGTGTCAAACATGCCCGCGGCAGTGGCTCGCACCGCCACGCTGGCGCTGACCCAGGCCACGCTGCCGCATGCCATCCGGCTAGCTGAGATGGGCTTAAGCGCAGCTCTGCACAACGATCCTGGCCTATTGCAGGGCTTGCAGGTCCATGCCGGCCGCGTCACACACGAGGGCTTGGCGCAGGATACGCAGCGCAGCTATACGCCGCCATCGGAGGCGCTGGCCTGATGTCTCAGCACACCATCGCGCCACTGGTCGAGGACATTGATGCGGTCCTGCCGCAAACGCAGTGCCGCCGCTGCGGCTATACCGATTGCCGCGACTACGCACTCGCCATTGCCGAGGATCGCGCCGATATCAATCAATGCGCGCCCGGCGGCGCGGTTGGCATCGTCAAGCTCGCCGCGCTGTTGGATCGGGCGCCCAAGCCGCTCTCGCCCGCGCATGGCGTGGAAGGGGCGGCCCTGCTGGCCGTCATCGATGAAGCACTCTGCATAGGCTGCACGCTGTGCCTGCAAGCCTGCCCGGTCGACGCAATCATCGGCGCGGCTAAGCGCATGCACACCGTGCTGAATGCGCAATGCACCGGCTGCGAACTGTGCGTCGCGCCTTGCCCGGTGGATTGCATCGCCATAGTTCCCGCGCCGCCTAAGTTGGCGCGCATGGCGCCAGAAGCAGCAAGGGCGCGCTATCAGTTCCGCCAATTCCGCCTGGCGCGCGACAAGGAAGAGAAATTCGCGCGGCTGGAAGTCAAAGCCGCCGCCAAGATCGCCAAAACCAATTTGCATAACCTAACGCCAGGCGACGTTGCAAGAGAGAGCGCAAAACACGCACTGGTGACCGCCGCCATAGCGCGCGCCCGCGAACGCCAGATCAAACCATGACGCCGAAAAAAATCCGCGCCATTTTCGAGCGCTTTGCCGCCGCCAGCGCCGCGCCGACCACCGAGCTGGAATACCAGACGCCTTATCAATTGCTGGTGGCGGTGATCCTCTCGGCGCAGGCCACCGACAAGAGTGTTAACCTCGCTGCTCGCGAATTGTTTCCCAAGGCCGCCACGCCGCAAGCCATGCTCAAACTGGGCGAGGCACGCTTGACTAAGTACATCAACCGCATCGGTCTCTACAAGACCAAGGCCAAGAATGTCATCGCCATGTCGCGCCTGCTGCTGGAAAATCACGACGGCGAGGTGCCGCATGATCGCGCAGCGCTGGAAGCCTTGCCGGGCGTGGGCCGCAAGACGGCGAATGTGATCCTCAACACGCTGTTCGGTGAGCCGGTCATCGCCGTCGACACACATGTCTTCCGCATTGCCAACCGTATCGGCATCGCACCCGGCAAGACCGTGCGCGCGGTGGAAGACAAGCTGCACAAGGTCGTGCCCAAGGCCTTCCTGCATAACGCGCATCACTGGCTGATATTGCACGGCCGCTATGTGTGCCGTGCTGCCAAGCCGGATTGTCCGGCTTGCCTGATTAACGACTTGTGCGAGTGGCCGCAGAAGAGCGCAGGATGAACGACATGAATGTTGCTACGGCCGCAATCCCCCGCGTGGGCATCCCCCGCGTGGGCAGCGAAGCTGCCCACCCTACGATGCTGCGGGATGTGCGCCGCATTAGCGCGCACCCGGTGACGCACTCCGCATCTGTCCCCGTTTGAGTCGATAACATGAATGTTGCCACCGCACTTGCCACCGCCGCCACGCCGGATCCAGAACTCGCTGCCAACGTAGTGCGCGAAGCGCTGGACCGGGCCGGACTCGATATCGCGCGCGGCGTGCTGCTGTTTCTGACCACGGACTTCGCGCATAACGCTCATGCCGCCGTGGTCGCGGTACAGCGCGCTGCCAACTGCCTACAGGTCACCGGCTGCACAGCGCCCGGCATCCTCACCGAGGAAGACTGGGTGCTTGACCGTCCCGCCGCCTGCGCCATGGTATTCGGCGAAGGCTACGACTTCGGCCTCACGCACGGCAGCGAAGCTGACCGAGCGCCGCCCATACTCACCCTCGCCACACCCACCGCCGCCACCGCCAGCTGGCTCCAAGGCGGCCCGCCGCGCTACGGCATGCTGTCCACCGACAACAGTGCGCATGGCGACGGCCGGCTGTGGAGCCACGGCAAGATGGCGGCAGACGGCCGCTGCGAAAGCGCCTTGCCCGGCGCACACGCGGTAATCGGCCTTTCGCGCGGCGTTCATGCGCTAGGCCAAGCGCAACGGATCGAGGCCGTCCATGGCCTCGATCTGCAAAGACTAGGCGGGCATCGCGCCTTCGATGCGCTGATGCGCGCCCTGCCCACCGATCTGCGCGCTTCAGACCCACTGCCCTTTCATTTACTTGCCGCCGCAGTCATCTCTGGCGATCCGCAAGACGCGCTGGAAGAAGGCCGCTACGCGCTGGTGCCGCTCATTGGCGCTAATCACGATGAGCGATCCATCGCACTGGCAGCCCAGGTGGCGGTAGGCGATTTCATTTTCTGGACGCTGCGCGAGGCGGACGCCGCCGAACGGGACATGCAATCCGTGGCCAACCGTCTGGCCGACGATCTCCAGGAAGAACCGGATTTCGGCCTGCTGTTTTCCTGCCTGGGGCGTGGCCCGTATTTCTTCGGCGGCGAAGACCGCGATCTCGCTGCGGTGAAAGCGCGTTTCCCCGGCCTGCCTTTGATTGGCGCCTATGGCAGCGGCCAGATCGCGCCGCTTTTTGACGGCAACCGCGTCGTGCACAACGCCGCCCTGCTGACACTATTCAGGAGCCGCAGCCGTGTATAGCCCCACGCGCGAACAGGCGCGGCAGTTTTTCATCGACGCCTGGCAAAAATACCAAACGCAGGCAGTGCTGACACCACTGGAAGATATCGCCACCCGCATCCTGCTAATGCATCCGGAATATCACGCGATACTGGAAAGAGGCGATGCGGCTTTGGCGCATGACTGGACACCCGAGTCCGGCGAGACCAACCCCTTTCTGCATCTTTCGCTGCACCTGGCCATAGAAGAACAACTTTCCATCGATCAACCCGTGGGACTGCGCGCGGCTTTCGAAGCACTGCTGGCGAAACAGGGTGATCGCCATACTGCCTTGCATGGCGTGCTGGAATGCCTGGGAGAAACACTGTGGCAAGCGCAGCGCTCAGGCACGCCGCTAGACGGCGAGGCCTACGTCGCCTGCGTATGGCGTCGCCTGCAGTAACTCAACCAGCCTGGTCAACCCGACCACGTGGTTTAATTAAAGAAGTGTTGAAGTACCGAATTTGGCAAGAAGCTTGTTCGCCTCCCCCAGAATCATTTTGGACGACGCCATGGAAATCCTGCTTCTCATTACCCTTATCCTGCTCAACGGTGCTTTCGCTATGTCGGAGATCGCGCTAGTCACCGCACGGCGCGGGCGGCTAACGCGTCTGGCGGAAGATGGCGATGGCGCCGCCGCCGTGGCCATCAAGCTACATGACGAGCCCACGCGTTTCTTGTCCACCATACAGATCGGCATCACGTCCATCGGGATACTCAACGGTATCGTCGGCGAAGCGGTTCTGGCGGCGCCGCTCGCCATCTGGATGCAAGCGATGGGATTGGCGGAAGAGCCAAGTAGTATCGCCTCCACCGCCCTAGTCGTGGTGGTGATCACCTATGTGTCCATCGTCATCGGCGAACTAGTGCCCAAGCGTATCGCCCAGTTCAATCCCGAAGGCATCGCTCGCCTGGTGGCCAGGCCGATGCAGTTCCTCGCCTTATTCACCCGTCCTTTCGTGCGCTTGCTGTCGTTTTCCACCGATACCATCCTGCGACTGATGGGCCAGCGCCAGCATGAAGGGCAAAGCGTCACGGAAGAAGAAATTCACGCCATGCTGGAAGAAGGTTCCGAAGCGGGGGTGATCGAACGCCAGGAACACGACATGGTGCGCAACGTTTTCCGGCTTGATGACCGGCAGATCGCCTCACTGATGATTCCCCGCGCTGATATTGTTTATCTCGATGTGGGCCGCCCGCTGGAAGAGAATCTGAAATTGATCACCGATTCCGAGCACTCGCGCTTCCCCGTGTGTCGCGGCGGATTGCATGAAGTACTGGGTATCATCAATGCCAAACAAGTACTCCGTCAGACGCTCCAAGGCGGGCCGACCGATCTCGCCGCTCACGTACAACCGGCGGTATTTGTACCGGAAACCTTGACCGGGATGGATCTGCTGGGACATTTTCGCGCCTCTGGCACGCAGATGGTTTTGGTGGTGGACGAGTACGGCGAGATACAGGGATTAGTGACCCTGCAAGACGTGCTGGAAGCCGTCACCGGCGAATTCAAGCCGCGCAACCAGGAAGACGCCTGGGCGGTACAGCGGGAAGACGGATCGTGGCTACTTGACGGGTTGATTCCCGTGCCAGAACTCAAGGATAAGCTGGCACTGAAAGCGGTACCCGAGGAGGACAAAGGGCGGTATCACACGCTGAGCGGGCTAATGATGTGGGTACTCGGGCGCCTGCCCGAGACTGGCGACATTGCCACCTGGGAGAACTGGCGGCTGGAAGTCGTTGACCTGGACGGCAAGCGTATCGACAAGGTGCTTGCAAGTCGGGTTGCGGAAACGCCAGACCACGCGCTCATCAACAACACTCCACCTGCTGACAAGGAATAATTCCAATTTCAATTTAACCGTGCCATTTTGTAGGTGCGCCCCGTTGACAATCTTCGATGGAGACACCCGGACGGTGTGCAGGGCAGGCTTCAGGCGTAGGATGGGTTACTGTCGGCGTAGTTTGCCGACAGTAACCCATCATTCGGTATCCAATTGATGGGTTACGCGCCCTCCGATCCGGGCGCTCCACCCATCCTACCTGTCACTTTTGAAATGGAAATGGAATAAATATCCCGCGCATCGCCCGGGTGCCGTGCTTGGGAGGCTAGCCGCGATCAGTCTGGATTTCCCGAAGACTGTCGCGCATAGCAAGGGCCATATCGTCGACGTCATCTTCAAACCAGCCAAGATGACTCAAGGCCGCGTCCTTGGTTGCTTCCCACTCGGCGTCGTCGGGATAATTGAGGAAGCTTGCGACGATATGCTCGGAGAGTAGGCGGATGGCCACCAGCGCGCAGACCTCCGGCGTGGAGTGCTGGCGCGGCGCTGTGAAAATGGAATACTCGTGGTGATAACGGATCGCCCACACCACGGTTTCAGGCAAATACCAGTTGCGCGCCAGCAGTGCGCCCACCGTGACGTGGTTGGTGCAATAGCGCTGATCCTCAATGGCAGTCACGCCGCTGGGCGCGGCATTGGCGATCAACAGTGTCTGCGTGTAGTCCGGGAATTTCTGCATGAGGATGGCCATCCCGGCGTCGTGAAACAGGCCGAAAGTATAGGCGTCATCAGTCGAAACGCTGGTCAGGCGCGCGGCGAGATAGGCAGAGACCACGGCGTTGTAATTCGAACTATCCCAAAAGCGCGCCATTTCCTGAGGATCGGCGCCACCCAGGCTTTGTTTCATCACCACGCTGTAAATGATCTTCAACAAGTTACGCAGTCCCAGCACCGCCACCGCCTGTTGTACCGAGGTTGCCTTGCGCCGCAACGCGAAGAATGGCGAATTGGCGGTTTTCAGCACCGAAGCGGCCATCGCGACATCGCCCGTCACAAGGCGGCTAATGCGGGTGAAATCGACTTCATCCTGCCGCGCCTCCTTGAGCAGCTCCATCACAATCTCTGGACAAGGCGGAATGGTGATGCTCTTCAAGGTTTCACTGGCGACCTCGTCGGTGAGGTCCGGGCCAAACATTTCTGCGGGATTGATCATCGCTGGGTGTACTCGGGTTAGAGCCATAACGGTATGGGACACCCGATGAATAACGGCCAACCGCGAGCGTTCTTGAGCGGTCGGCCGGCTATAATTGACGTTCAATCACTTGGATCATCATCATGCGTTTTGAAGGCTCACAAGATTACGTCGCCACCCCCGACCTCATGCTGGCGGTGAATGCCGCCATCACGTTGCAGCGCCCCCTGCTCGTCAAGGGTGAGCCCGGCACCGGCAAGACCATGCTCGCCGAAACCGTCGCCGCGGCCTTGAAGCTGCCGCTGATGCAATGGCATATCAAATCCACCACCAAAGCCCAGCAAGGTTTGTATGAATACGACGCCGTTTCGCGGCTGCGCGATTCGCAGTTGGGCGACGGTCGAGTGCAAGATATTTCCAACTACATTGTCAAAGGCGTGCTGTGGCAAGCCTTCGAGGCCGACGAGCCGACGGTGATTCTCATCGACGAAATCGACAAGGCCGACATCGAATTCCCCAACGATCTGCTGCGCGAAATCGACCGCATGGAGTTCTACGTCTATGAGACGCGCGAACTGATCAAAGCCAAGCACCGTCCCATCGTTTTCATCACCAGCAACAATGAGAAGGAATTGCCGGACGCTTTCTTGCGCCGGTGCTTCTTCCACTACATCAAGTTCCCGGACAAGGAGACGATGCAGCGTATCGTCGATGTGCATTTTCCCAATCTGAAAAAAACGCTGCTGCGCGAAGCGATGGAAGTGTTTTTTGATCTGCGCGAAATTCCGGGGCTGAAAAAGAAACCCTCGACATCCGAACTGCTGGACTGGCTGAAGCTCCTCATGGCCGAAGACATTCCGCCCGAGGTGCTGCGTGGCAAGGACAACAAGGCCGCCATCCCGCCGCTGCACGGCGCGCTGCTCAAGAACGAGCAGGATGTGCATTTGTTCGAGCGGCTGATTTTCATGGCGCGGCAGAATCGCTAAACCTATGACCGCCTAAGCGACAAGTGCATCTTCCATGCTTATCGACTTCTTCCTCCATTTAAAAAGCGCCAAGCTGCCGGTGTCCACCAAGGAGTTCCTCATGCTCCTGGAGGCCTTGCAGAAGCATGTCGCTGGACAAAGCATCGACGACTTCTATTTCCTTTCGCGCGCCTGTCTGGTGAAGGATGAAACCCACTTCGACCGTTTCGATCAGGCTTTCGGCGAATACTTCAAAGGCGTTGAGGCAATCCCCGGCCTGGAAGCCGAAATTCCCGAGGACTGGCTGCGCCTCATGGCGAAAAAGCATCTGTCACCGGAGGAAAAAGCCAAACTCGAAGCGCTGGGCTGGGACAAGCTCATGGAAGAATTCAAGAAACGCATGCAGGAGCAGAAAGAGCGCCACGCCGGCGGCAGCAAGTGGATAGGCACCGGCGGCAGCAGCCCCTTCGGCGCCCACGGCTATCATCCCGAAGGCATACGCATCGGGCCGGAGTCGGCCGGCAATCGCACCGCCATCAAGGTGTGGGATCAGCGCGAGTTCAAGAATCTCGACGACAGCGTGGAGCTGGGCACACGCAACATCAAGGTGGCGCTGCGCCGCCTGCGCCGCTTCGCGCGCGAGGGTTCAGCAGAAGAGCTGGATCTGGACGGCACAATTTCAGCGACAGCGAGAAATGCCGGGTATCTGAATTTGCTGATGCGGCCGGAGCGGCACAACAAGGTCAAGGTGCTGCTGTTCCTTGACATCGGCGGCTCAATGGACGATCACATCAAGCTTTGCCAGGAGCTCTTCTCGGCAACCAAAACCGAGTTCAAGCACCTCGAGTATTTCTACTTCCACAACTGCGTGTACGACTACGTCTGGCGCGACAATCATCGCCGCCACGGTGAGCGCTTTCCGCTGTGGGACGTCATCCACAAATACAGTAGCGACTACAAGCTCATTCTGGTTGGTGACGCCACCATGAGCCCCTATGAAATCCTGCAACCTGGCGGCTCTGTGGAATACATGAACGAGGAAACCGGCGCCGTATGGCTGCGCCGCTTGCTCGACGCCTACCCCCACGCCACCTGGCTCAATCCCGAGCCAGAACATTTGTGGCCTTACCGCCACTCCATTAACCTGATTCAGAGCATCATGGGCAGCAACCGCATGTTCCCGCTGACGCTTGAAGGGCTGGAGCGCGCCATGCGACTTTTAAGCAAATAATCTACCAGGGTCAAAACTATGCATGACGAAAACCACATCGACCGCGCCGCTCGCCGCGCCACCCTGCGTAAACTCGCTGCCGCCGGCGCACTGGGCGCAGTCGGTGCGGGCGGCATGCTGGGGTTGATACAGCGCGCTCTCGCCGCCGGGTCGCTGCCGGCCACGCCGGGCATACACCATGTGAAAGGCCCGGTGATGGTCGATACCACCCGCGCTTCCATCGGCCTGGTAATCCGCCCCGGCCAAACGGTCACCACCGGACCCGGCGCGGAAGTCGTCTATATCCTCGGCTCCGACGCTTTCGTACAGAAAGAAAACAGCAAGGTCAGTTTCAACGACAACACCGGCGCAGAAGTCATGCGCGTCATCACCGGCACTATACTCAGCGTCTTCGGCAAAGGCCGCCGACAACTTGTCACCAACACCGCCACCATCGGCATCCGCGGCACCGGCTGTTACATCGAGGCCGAAGCGGCGCGCACTTATTTCTGCCTCTGCTATGGTGAAGCGGAAGTCACGCCTAGCGGCGATCCAAAGCAGAAAGAAACCATCCGCACCACGCACCACGATCATCCAATTTACATCAACGCCAGCGGCGACAAAATCATGGCGCCGGCGCAGATCATCAACCACACCGATCAGGAACTGGTGATGCTGGAAAATCTGGTGGGTCGCTGGCCACCGTTTTACGGCAAGGGCGGCAGCAAGTATTGATGGTTTTTGACGCGGATTAACGCGGATCGTCGCGGATTGATTCTTCGGCGGCCTCGACGATCGCCAGGCACTGGCCCGAGACATTCACGTTGCGCATGCCGCCGGCGCGCGGCTCAAACCCGCCTGCGAGACGGCCGGCATCGACTT
>JAYUNL010000104.1:0-4304 GCA_043761745.1 Rhodocyclaceae bacterium | reverse complement strand
GTAAGGCGCGAACCACAGCGATAGCTCTGCCTATCGCGCGGATTCGCAACGCCGCCACAGCCCGAAAGACGCGCTTTCATGGTCTGATATTTACGAAGCGGACCACTAGCATTCTGTGCAGGCGACCATCAGGCTTCGGGTGGATCCCACCATAGAGCAACAGCGAGTCGATATCGGCACAAAGGCTATCGAGAAAATACCCGCCAACCCCCGCCTGCTGCCGTTCGTAGAATACAAACCCTTCAAGAAGGTCGGTCTCCGCCGAACGGGCGATGCAAAGCCGCATCAGCGGTTTTCCGTCTGCGCACGCATGCGCAGCTTGGCTTCGCTCCAGGGGGAAGTAGGTTCTTCGCCACTATCGAGCCGGCGTAGCCGTTCGGCAAGGACATCTCCGTGCCATGCCGGAATACTTTCGCCGCCGGATATTTCCCGGCAAAAAGAATCCCAAAGCGATTCCATCAACTGAAGCCTTTCCGCAGCGGGCATTGCGGCAATGTCGAACTCGGTCATAGCTAAACATCCATTCACGTCGAGGAACCCATGCTAGCAAATACTTGGGCACATTGCTCACCACCATAGCAACCGCCCCTATGCCGACAAGTAAGACTTGTTGCGCAAGGCGGCCGACCCCCATTGCCGCTTACTTCTGATACACCTGCGCCGTCGCGGTACCTTGTTGCGCCGTACCGGAATAGCTGATCGTACCCTTCGTTGCGACGCTCAAGATGGCGCCTTCGGTGTTCTTGCCGGTGTAGGTGCCATTCACGATAGCCTGCCCCCCGGAGAACGAACCCAGCCCGCTATAGCTGACGGAGGCTGCTTGCTGGCCTTGGTTGAATGGAATGTTAGTAAAGGTAATGGTGTATTGGCCGGTACCCGCCAGCGTCACAGGTGGTGCCGGCATCGTATAGACGATAGGTTTGGATAGCGTCGCGGTCTGGGTGCCGTAGTTGATCACCAAAGTGCCACCGTAAATCAGCGATCCACTCTGACCCAGATTGTCGGACGGTATCGTGCCGCCGATATGACTGTAAGTAGCGATACCGGCAGTTGGGATCGCGGTCGCCATATCGCCGAAAGCAAAGTGATCGCCGGTACCGGGCTTGCTCCTGTCATTACCCCAGTAGACGTTGCCCGCCGCGGCACTAAAGCCGCTGGAAAGGGCCTGATGCTCGCTGATCTCGGCCACCAGCGAGCTTCTTCCGGTGTCCGACGACAGATGCACAGCGCCGCCGGCGTCGATGTTTGCATCCGCCGAAACGTAGGACACCGTGGCAACGTTGTCGGCGACAGCCTGCAACTGCGCGCTGGCTGGCGCCAGCGGTGCCGATGCGACATTGGCCGCAAGCGGGCTGTCGTTGGCAGGCGGCGGCGCGGCGCGGCTGGCCGAAGACTCGCCGCTTGTCCCGCCATTGCTGCCGCCGCGCGATGCGCCGTTCTGCGCGCTTGATTGCCCAGCTTTTTCCTTGGCACGCCCCGCCGCCTCCAAGCGGTCGCGCAAGAAGGATGGCGGCGCCAGCAGCGGTTGCGGCGGCGAATTAGCCGTGGCGACATGGAAGTATTCGTTGCGGCCGAACTCTTTTTCTCCCGCCTGATTGGACGCGATGACACGGCCATCGGCCACGCCGCCGTAAGTGCCGTTAGGCGCGCGCGAACCATCGGCGTTGTTGCAATCGTTGTTGCAAGTGACTAACGAAAAGTTGGTGCCGCGTATACCGATGGTTGCGGTGACCGATTTCACCGCATAGTTGGAACGACTGGTTTTGCCGATCAATCCGGTGATGGTGCGCAGGCCGCCCTTGATCAGGCTGAATATGGATTTGTCGCCGCCAGCCTCGTTGGTGAACTTATAGTCTTCGATGAGGAACTGCGTGTTGGGGCGCAAAGCCACGACGGATTCGTCGGTGAAGCGTACTTGCACATTGCTGGCTTCGCCGACGCGCAACAGATCGCCTTTTTCCACGTCGACACCGCGCGCAAGTTTGAGTTCGTGGCCAGCGCGAACAGCGACGACATCGCCCACTGCGACCAGCACCCGGCCGGCCGGTTCCGCATAAGCCGTCGTCGCAAGCAACAGCAACAACAGGGATGGATACACAGTTCTTGTGATGTTCATGGCAACCTCTATTTGAATTCGTAACGCAACTTGAAGGCGACGACGTTGCGGTCGTAGCTGTAGATGGGCACATTCGAATGCTGATCGGCGAGCATCAATTCGCCCCGCACACTCAGGTTCTTGCTGTAGAAGTAGGAGAGCGCAGCGTCGACGCCCTGGTAACGATCCCTGCGCGGCGCATCTATGCCGACCCCAAAATTCGCCTGGTATTCGCTCTGCTGATAGAAGTAGCCGACGTTGGCGCCCCATTGCGGCCACGGCACCAGACTCAACACCGCGCGCAAACCATAGACATCACGCGACAACTGGCGACGCGTCAATTCGTCGTTGGATACACCGTTGCGATTGCCGTCATTCCGTTCCTGGCCATAGCTCACGCCTAACGCCAGCATGGGTTGGATGGGGTGAGCAAAACTGTGCGTCCAGCCGGCGCTGATCGCTGAAAAATCCGCATTGCGCGCGGTATTGAGCGACAACACCGGCGGCGCGCCCAACGTCGTCACCGCATTTGTGTCGCGATAGCGCAGCCAGGCGTATTGCAGGCCAAGGCTGTAACGGTTGGCATCATCGACCTGATGCTGCCACTCGCCATTGATGTTGGTGTTGGTGAGAAAAAGCTGGTTGTCGACTTCAACCATGCTGCGCCCGACATAGGCACGGTAAAGATCACGGTCCTTGAGGTAGGACGCGCCGCCCAGCCCGCCGAGGCTGCCTAGATCGAAAATATCGTGGTTCGATTTGTGATGCTGCCTGACATCGAGAGACAAGCCGCCGAAAAGCGCCACGCCCGGCGCCAGCGGATACGCGCCCTGCATACCCGCCGCCAGGGAGGTGAAGGTATCGCTGGCGTGCAGGGCGGTCGAACGTGTATCGATGACGCCCAACACGCCGAGGTCATTGCTCTTGGCGCCGGCGTTGATATTGCTATCCGCCCCCAAGCCCAGTTCCACGTAGCCAGACGCGCTTGACAGATAGCGCGATTCGCGCGCGCGGATGGCGTCGAGATAGCTTTCTATCGTGACCTTCTCGCTGGCAGAGACGCCAGCGGCGAGTGTGGTCTGGAATTCATCCCGCGCACGTGCGTCCTCACCCAGCACGAAATAGCCGCGCGCCAGCTCCAGGCGGGCGGCGCGGTTCTCCGGATAATTGAGCAGGTAGCGTTCGAGCGCGAGGACGCCTTCGCCGGCGTGGCCGGCATTGATCGCCGCGACGCCATAATAGAAATCGAATATCGGATCGCCCAGTCGCTCCGGTTGCGCTCGACCCCGTTGAAAGGCTTCGTCAGCCTTGTCTTGCTCCAGCAGCGACTTTATATCCTCCGCTGGTGGTGCGGCCCAGGCCCACTGCGTGCAGAGCAACGCACCAATCAGTAACGCCCACTTTTTTCTTGTCATGACAACCCCAATAGTCTTTGTGGCAATTTTATGTTGTCGCCCCGCGGTCGATAGGCGGAATAGGGGGAGAAATGCCAGTCAAATTGGCGGACGATCAGGTCATGCCGCCCAGGCAGAGATACTTGATCTCCAGATAATCCTCGATGCCGTACTTCGAGCCTTCGCGGCCGACACCGGATTGTTTGACGCCGCCGAAAGGTGCGACTTCATTGGAGATGATGCCGGTGTTGATGCCGACGATGCCGTATTCGAGCGCCTCGCCCACACGGAAGCAGCGCGCCAGATCGCGGCTGTAGAAGTAGGCCGCCAGACCGAACTCGGTGGCGTTGGCGAGTTGTATCGCTTCAGCTTCGGTCTTGAAGCGGAATAGCGGCGCCACCGGCCCGAAGGTTTCTTCGCGCGCACATTTCATCGCCGGCGTGACATCGACCATCACCGTCGGCTCGTAGAAGGTGCCGCCCAGCGCGTGGCGCTTGCCGCCGATGAGCACCCGCGCGCCTTTGGCGAGGGCATCGGCGACATGCTCTTCCACTTTCGCCAGCGCTTGCGCGTCTATGAGCGGCCCTTGCGTGATGCCAGCCTCGCTGCCGTCACCGACGCGCAGTTCTTGCACTTTGGCGGCGAGCCGGGCGGCGAACGCATCATAGAGGCCGTCCTGCACCAGCAGACGATTCGCGCAGACACAGGTCTGACCATCATGGCACTCGGATAAGCCCCTGACGCCCCACAAAATGGTGGGCTGAACACTTCTGGTGGTAGGCTTTTGTTGCGAGACGAAAGTCACCATACACAGG
>JAYUNL010000103.1:0-10055 GCA_043761745.1 Rhodocyclaceae bacterium | reverse complement strand
CGTCGACTTGTCACATACAATTAGGTTCTTCATCCACGGCTCCTTAAAGTCCATGGGCTAACATCATATCTAATTTATTGAACGCAATGTCGTATCAGTGCTTGCCGGAATAGCCAGCGATGCCGATCATCAGACGCACCAGGGAATAGGCCAGCCAGTTGGCCAGCTTGGCATACCAGGGCTTGTGCCGCCAATCCTCGTTACGCAGTTCTTGCGCACCTTGGTCCATGGCAGCGGCGAGACGGCCGCGCAGTTCGGTGGCGAAACCCGCGTCGCGCACCACCACGTTCGCTTCACGTGCCAGGAGCAGACTGAAAGGGTCGATGTTGCTCGATCCTACGGTCGCCCAGCGGTTGTCGATGACCGCCACCTTGGCATGCAGGAAGCTGCGGTGATATTCAAAAATGCGAACACCCCCTTGCAACAGCGCGCCATAAAGTGCCTGGCTGGCGTAGTGCAAGAGCGCGTATTCGACGCGGCCTTGCAGCAGTATCGTCACTGCCACGCCGCGCCCGGCAGCCTCCAGCAACGCGTGGCGGAAGCGCAGGCCGGGAAAAAAATAAGCGTTGGCTAGCACGATTTCGCGACGTGCCGTGGCGATAGCATCGAGATAGGCATCTTCAATATCACGTCGGTGACGGACATTGTCGCGCACCAGAAAACCTGCCGATACGTCCCCGCACGGCGCGACCACGAGACGGGTTGAGGTAGGCTCACGCAGCCGGTGACGGAAGGTGGTCCAGGCAATGCGTTCCCATAGCTTGCGTGCGGCAGCGTGTATCTGCGCCAGCAACGGCCCTTCCACGCTGACCGCATAGTCGTAACGCGGCGGTGTTTGGTGCGGCGTGTGCATATCGTCGATGATGTTGATGCCACCGACAAACGCGATGCGCCCGTCGATCACCGCCAGCTTGCGATGCATGCGGCGCAGGCGATGTCGGCTTAAGCTGAAACGGCCGACTTCCTGGCGGAACACCAGCACATGGGCGCCGGCCGCTTCTAGTGCCGGCATAAGCTGTTGCGGAAATTCACGCGCACCGAAACCGTCGACCAACACACGCACGACTACGCCGCGTTCGGCGGCGGCCACCAGCGCGGCAGCGACCATGCGACCGGTGTCGTCATCCTCGAAGATATAGGTTTCGAGGTACAACTCCTCGCGCGCCGCCTGGATGGCAGCTAGCAAGATCGGGAAGTAGGCCTTGCCGTTTTCCAGCAGCGTGATGCGATTGCCGGGAACAAAGTCGATCATCGCTTGTGCGAAAGAGGCGCCGGCGAAATGTGCGTGGAAATATGGGCGGATAGCGCCGCGTGATCAGATATCTTCGACCACGGCGGACCGAAGTGCACCTCGGCGCGATCAATGGAAAAGCCGCGCGCATAAATGCGGTCCAGACGCAGTACCGGCAGGCTGGCGGGAAAGCTGCGCGCCGGCCTGCCGCTGGCGCCACCGAAGACTTCCACCATGCCCAGCCGTTCGGCGATCAAATCGCCGGCGCGGTTGTGCCAGTCGTTGAAATCGCCGGCGATGATGAGCGGTGTATCGCCCGGTGCGATTTCTTCTATACGATCGGCCAGCGATTGCATTTGTCGGCGGCGTGCGGCGGCCGTCAGCCCGAGATGCACGCAAACGCAATGCAGCGGCACATCCCAGCCGGGCAGGGCGACTTCACAATGCAGCATGCCGCGCTTCTCGAAACGCAGCTCGGAAATATCCTGGTTGTGCGAAGACATTATCGGAAAGCGCGACAGTATGGCGTTGCCATGATGGCCGTGGTCGTAGATGGTGTTGCCGCCATAGGCAGTGTCGTGCCAGACATCTTCGGCGAGAAATTCGTGTTGTGGCTCATCCGGCCAGGTGCGGTGCTGGTCGGCGTGACCCAAGTGCAAGCCCTGCACCTCCTGCAAAAACACCAGATCGGGTGCCAGCTTGCGCAGACTGTTGCGCAACTCGTGCACCATCATGCGCGTATTGAATTGCGAGAAGCCTTTGTGGATGTTGTAGGTGCAAACATGCAGCTTCAACACGTCGGCGGGCGGGCTGCCGGACTTTTTAAGCTGGCGGCTGGTGACGGCTGCTTTGACCATCAACAGACCCTAGGAAATCGCCAGCATGCGGTTGAGCGCCACACGCGCCTGATCGGCCTCGTGCGGGGGCACTGCGATGCGATTGACGACATTGCCTTCAGCGAGATTTTCCAGACACCAGGCGAGGTGCTGCGGGTCTATGCGCGCCATGGTGGAGCACATGCACACCGTCGGCGACATGAACTGCACAATCTTGCCCTCGGGCTTGAATTCCTCGGCAATGCGCGTCACGAGATTCAGCTCGGTGCCCACCAGCCAGCGCGTGCCGGCCGGCGCTGCCGTAATAGTGCGGATGATGGTTTCGGTGGAGCCGACGTAGTCGGAGAGCTTGCACACCTCGAAGCTGCATTCCGGATGCGAGATGACCAGACCATCGGGATACTGGTTACGGAAGCGCAGAATGTGGCCGGGCTGGAACATCTGGTGCACCGAGCAGTGGCCTTTCCAGAGCAGGATTTTCGCTTGACGGATCTGCTCATGAGTGAGGCCGCCGTATTCCAGATCGGGATCCCACACCTGCATTTCGTCTAGGGGAATGCCCATCTTGTGGCCGCTCCAGCGGCCTAGATGCTGGTCCGGAAAGAACAGCACTTTCTCGCGCTGGGCAAACGACCACTCGAGGATTTTCGGCGCGTTGCTGGAGGTGCACACGATGCCGCCATGCTCACCACAAAAGGCTTTGAGGTCGGCGGCCGAATTGATGTAGGTAACGGGCGTGATGAGTTTGTCCGGCTCGCCCAGCACTTCGGCCAGTTCGCGCCAACTGCGCTCGACTTTGGCTAAGCTGGCCATGTCGGCCATGGAGCAACCGGCGGAGAGGTCGGGTAGGATGGCGGTCTGCTCCGGCTTCGAGAGGATATCCGCCACCTCCGCCATGAAATGCACGCCGCAAAAGACGATGAATTCGGCGTCGGTTTCGCCGGCCAAGCGCGAGAGTTTGAGCGAATCACCGGTCAGATCGGCGTAGCGATACACATCGGGGCGCTGGTAGTGGTGACATAACAGCACCGCGCGCTTGCCCAGCTTGGCGCGCGCCGCCAGGATGCGTTCATGCGCGTCTGCGTCCGCGAGGATGTTGAAACGATCGAAATGGAGGGTGGCGGGTTTCATGTTTCGGGGTTCATGTTTCGGGTTTCGAGTTGGGAAGGCTGGTCGGTTTTCAACCCGAAACCCGAAACTCCAAACTCGACACTACGATTGTAGCCATGGCAGGCCGGCATAACGCCAGCCGCCGCTCTTGTTGCGCTGGCCGGCGGCATCCTTGTCGCCTTCGAAGCCTTCCAGCACGTTGTAGCAATCCGGGAAGCCGTTCTGGGTGGCAAGCACTGCGGCATTGTGCGAACGCTGGCCACTGCGGCAAATGAACATGACCAACGACTCATGATCGACCTGGTGTTTGAGTTCGGCGAGGAAGTGAGGGTTCAATTGCCCGCCCGGATAAGACTGCCATTCGATTTCGACGGCGTCCGGTACGTGCCCCACCCAGTTGAGTTCGGCGTGGGTACGTACGTCCACCAGCTTGGCGCCTGGGGCGAGTTGCCAGACTTCGTGCGCTTCGGCCGGCGTCAGCGCACCCTCGTAAGGAAGCTGGCGGTCGCGCGCGCGCTTTTGTGCCAAGGCCAGAATTTCGCTCAGTTTGCCCATTTTGGTTTTCCCGTTACTCGAATAACGAATAGAATCGCCGCGTCTCGACAAAGTATACGTGAAACCACCATGGCCGGCGAAGAAGCCCTGACGCGACCAGAACCCATGGACCCGGCCCGCTTCCGGGCGGCGCAGCGCTGCACCTGGATCAGCGTCGCGGTCAACAGCATGCTCACCGTGATGCAGGTGGTGGTGGGCTATGTGGCGCATTCGCAAAGTTTGATGGCCGACGGCCTGCATTCGCTCTCGGACTTGCTGGCCGACTTCATGGTGCTTTATGCCAACCGCAAGGGTAGCCATCCAGCGGATAGCGATCATCCATATGGACACGGCCGCATCGAAACCGCCGCTTCACTGGTGCTGGGCGTTGGCCTGGCGGCGACGGGCATCGGCCTGCTCATTGTCGCCGGCTCGCGCTTGCAGAATATCGAGGATCTGCCCCCCGTCGCGTCCTTGGCGCTGTGGACCGCGCTGGTATCGCTGGCGGCGAAAGAAGGCCTGTTCCGCTACATGCTGGGCGTGGCCGAACGCCTGCGCTCGCCCATGCTGGTGGCCAACGCCTGGCATGCGCGTTCGGATGCGGCTTCGTCACTGGTGGTGGCGGTGGGCATTGGTGGCAGCCTGTTGGGCTATCGTTTTTTCGATCCGCTGGCGGCGGCTCTGGTGGGCTTTATGATCGTCCGCATGGGCTTGAAATTCGCTTGGGACGCGCTGCAAGAGTTGATCGATACCAGCCTGGACGAAAGCGAAGTGGCGGCGATACGCGCCACGCTGCTCGCCACGCAGGGCGTGCTCGGCTTGCATGAATTGCGTACAAGACGAATGGCGCATCAGGCCCTGGTTGATGCGCATGTGTTGGTTGATGCGCGCATCAGCGTCTCGGAAGGCCATCGCATTGGCGAGAGTGCGCGCTTACGGGTGTTGCATACTCACCCCGAAGTGCTGGATGTGTTGGTACATGTCGACGCCGAGGAAGATCAGACGCCCGCCGGCGAGGAAACCGTGCTGCCTGATCGCGATGTCTTGATGGCGCATTTGCGCGCTCTCATTGGCGAGACGGTACCCGAGTTCGAAAAAACCTTGCTGCATTACCTGGGTAACCGGGTCGAAGCGGAGCTGTTTCTGCCGCAGGCCATTTGTTTTGACGCAGACCACGTCGCTCGACTGGAGCGACGCATCGCCGACCGGCTGAGCGGTGATCCTTACTTCAGCGCGGTCTCCATCAACTGCCGGATCGCACCCAGATAGTGCGTCCAGGCGCCAGAGTGCACCATGGCGGTGCTAGCTTGCAATAGTCGCGGCAGCTTATCCCTTATGGCACAATGGCATCCCCTTTTTGGCCATTGGCACAAATTCTGCTGAACCCGACGCACATGACTTGCGCTTGGGGGCAGGCCAAGGCCTAAGGCTCAAAGTCAGATTTCGTCAAAACTCGTCAAAAAATTTATTATCCGGATTCAACTAGCCAGGAGAGATTCATGTCGCCTAAAGACGTACTGCAACTGATTAAAGACAAGGAGGTCCAGTTCGTCGACCTTCGCTTCACCGATACCCGTGGTAAAGAGCAGCACGTCGGCGTGCCGGCCAAGGCTTTCGGGACCGACAAGTTCGAAGAAGGCCATGCTTTCGATGGTTCTTCCATTGCTGGCTGGAAGGGCATTCAGGCTTCCGACATGTTGCTGATGCCGGACCCCGTGACGGCCTATATCGACCCCTTCATGGATGAGACGACGCTGGTCATTACCTGCGACGTGGTCGAGCCGTCTGACGGCAAAGGCTACGACCGTGATCCGCGCTCGCTGGCCAAGCGCGCCGAGGCCTATCTCAAGTCCACTGGCTTAGGCGACACCTGCTACTTCGGGCCCGAGCCTGAGTTCTTCATTTTCGATTCTGTCGAGTGGTCGGTCGACATGTCCGGCTCCTACTGCAAGGTGTTCTCGGAAGAGGCGGCCTGGGCTTCGGGCGACAAATTCGAAGGCGGCAACACGGGCCACCGTCCCACCGTCAAGGGCGGCTATTTCCCCGTGCCGCCGGTCGATAGCCTGAACGACATCCGCGCCGCCATGTGCCTGGCGATGGAACAGTGCGGCGTTGAAGTCGAAGTGCATCACCACGAAGTGGCCACCGCCGGCCAGTGCGAAATCGGCACCAAGTTCGGCCCGCTGGTGCGTCGCGCCGACATGACCCAGGTGCTGAAGTACATTGTGCATAACGTCGCGCATCAATACGGCAAGACCGCGACCTTCATGCCCAAGCCCATCGTTGGCGACAACGGCTCGGGTATGCACGTGCACCAGTCCATCTGGAAAGACGGCAAGAACCTCTTCGCTGGCAACGGCTACGCGGGTTTGTCCGAGTTCGCGCTTTATTACATCGGTGGCATCATCAAGCACGCCCGTGCCCTGAACGCCATTACCAACCCCGGCACCAATTCCTACAAGCGTCTGGTGCCTGGCTTCGAAGCACCGGTCAAGCTGGCTTACTCGGCCCGCAACCGCTCCGCCTCGATCCGCATTCCCTATGTGCAGAGCGACAAGGCGCGCCGTATCGAAGTGCGCTTCCCGGACCCGACGGCCAACCCCTATCTGGCTTTCACCGCCATGATGATGGCCGGTCTGGACGGCGTGCAGAACAAGATTCACCCCGGCGACCCCGCCGACAAGAATCTCTACGATCTGCCGCCGGAAGAAGATGCAAAGATCCCGACCGTCTGCTCGTCGCTCGAACAGGCGCTGGAGTACCTCGACAAGGACCGCGAGTTCCTCACCCGTGGCGGCGTCTTCTCCAACGACATGATCGATGCCTACATCGATCTGAAGATGGAAGAAGTCACGCGTTTCCGCATGACCACGCATCCGGTCGAGTACGACATGTACTTCAGCCTGTAAGCGTAAGCTTGGCAACAAAAAAAGACGGCTGCGGCCGTCTTTTTTTGTTTACTTTTCGCGGGTTCGAACGTTTGTACAGGTGGGTTTAATCGCATACACTCCTCGTAATGGTTACTGTGGGGCGCATATCATGAACAACTCGCATGGAACACTGGTTCTGCTCATTGCGGCAGGCGGTTTGTGGGCCTTGCCGGCATCGGCTGATGTTTATAAATGCGTCGATACCGACGGTCACGTCAC
This sequence comes from Rhodocyclaceae bacterium, assembly GCA_043761745.1. Taxonomy (GTDB): domain Bacteria; phylum Pseudomonadota; class Gammaproteobacteria; order Burkholderiales; family Rhodocyclaceae; genus Desulfobacillus. The sequence continues at coordinate 3,195 of JAYUNL010000103.1, read as the reverse complement.
CTACACCAACGCCAAGAGCCAAGCCAAGGGCTGTCAGATACTTGCCCAGGACAAGCCGGTTTCCACCGTACCCGCCTCGCGTGCGCCGGCCGATTTTCCCAAGGTCGGCAGCGATACGCAGAAGTCCCGCGACGGTGAGCGTCGCAAGATACTTGATCAGGAACTGGCGACGGAAGACAAAAACCTCGAGCAGGCCAAGAAGGAACTGGCCGAGCAGGAAGCGCAGCGCAGCGGCGACGAGCGCAACTATCAGAGAGTGGTCGAGCGCTTGCAGCCTTTCAAGGATCGCGTGGCGCAGCACGAGCGCAACATCGAAGCGCTGAAGAAAGAAATCGGCAACCTCAAATAAATTCGCGCCACCCGGCGCGATGGTGCGGTTTTTGCTAACCTCATGGCATGACCGCGCGGCGTACTCACACTCCCTCTCCTTCGCATGCCTCGCCTGCCGATTTCGGCGGGCTGGACCTGCTTTCGTCTGCCGTTATCCTGGTGGATGACACGCTGGTCATCCAGTACCTCAATCCGGCGGCGGAAAATCTTTTTTCCGTGAGTTCGCGCCAACAGTCGCGACATCCGCTCGCTCAATTGCTCGGCGAGCCGCCCGGCTTGGCCGCCGCGCTCGACAACGCCCTCGCCAATAACTGGAGCTACACCGGCCAGAATTTGACCGTGCACCCGCCGCGTTCGGCCGGCATTCAAAAAGGCGCAGTGCTCAATCTGGACTGCACCGTCACCCCGGTGGAGGCGGGCCCTGTGCGGCTGCTCTTGGAGTTCCGCCCCATAGACACGCAGTTGAAAACGGCACGCGAAGAACGCCTGGCCGAGCAGCAGCAGGCAAATCGCGAACTCATCCGCAATCTGGCGCACGAGATCAAGAATCCGCTGGGCGGCATACGCGGTTCCGCGCAATTGCTGGAGCGCGAACTCACCAATCCGCAGTTGCACGAATACACGCAAGTCATCATCAAGGAAGCGGATCGCCTGCAAGACTTGATGAATCGCCTGCTCACCTCGCACCGATTGATGCAGCCGCAGCCGGTGAATATCCACGACATCCTGGAGCGCGTGCGCAGCCTGATCCACGCCGAATTTTCCGAAGTGCGCGTCAAGCGCGATTATGACACCAGCCTGCCAGATATTACCGGCGACCGTGAGCAGCTCATCCAGGCCATACTCAACATTGCGCGCAACGCGGCGCAGGCCATGCAAGAGCAGCCACAGTCTGCGGCCGCCCTCGCGCCACACGAAATAATTTTCCGCACGCGAGCCATGCGCCAAGTGACCTTGGCCAAGCGCCGCTATCGCCTCGCCATCGAATTGCAAATCATCGATAACGGACCAGGCATTCCAGAGGCTATACGCGAGCAGATATTCTATCCGCTGGTCACCGGTCGCGAAGGCGGCAGCGGCCTGGGCTTGACCTTGGCACAAAGTTTCATCCAGCAGCATCACGGCATGATCGAGGTCGACAGCCAGCCGACACGCACTTGCTTCACCGTGCTCCTACCAATTCATGCCACCCAAGAGGAACAAAGATGAATCCCGTTTGGATTATCGACGACGACCGCTCGATACGCTGGGTGCTCGAAAAAGCGCTGGCGCGCGAAGAGATTGCCTTCAAGAGCTTCAGCTCCGCCGCAGAAGCCATGACGGCACTGGATACAGGTGGCCCACCGCCGCAGGTGGTGGTGTCGGATATCCGCATGCCGGGTGAATCGGGCCTCTCGCTGCTGCAAAAAGTGAAGGTGCGTTTTCCGGCGTTGCCCGTCATCATCATGACGGCGTATTCCGATCTTGACAGCGCTGTCGCGGCGTTTCAAGGCGGCGCCTTCGAATATCTGCCCAAGCCCTTCGATGTCGATCAGGCGGTCGACCTGGTGCGTCGCGCACTGGATGAGAGCACGCGCCAGCAAAGCGCACCCGAAGCGGCAGCCATGGCGCCAGAAATCCTTGGCAAGGCGACAGCCATGCAAGAAGTTTTTCGCGCCATAGGCAGGCTTGCGCAGTCGCACGCCACGGTGCTCATCAACGGCGAATCCGGCTCCGGCAAGGAGCTTGTCGCCCATGCATTGCATCGCCACAGCCCGCGTGCCGACAAACCTTTCGTCGCCATCAACACCGCCGCCATTCCGCGCGATCTGCTCGAATCCGAACTTTTCGGCCACGAGCGCGGCGCCTTCACCGGCGCGGCCGCCATGCGCCGCGGCCGCTTCGAGCAAGCCGAAGGCGGCACGCTCTTCCTCGACGAAATCGGCGACATGCCGGCTGAATTGCAGACGCGACTGTTGCGTGTGCTGTCCGACAGCCATTTCTATCGCGTCGGCGGCCACCAGCCCATCAAGGCCAATGTGCGTGTCATCGCAGCCACCCACCAAAACCTGGAAGAGCGCGTGAAGCAAGGCTTGTTTCGCGAGGACTTGTATCACCGTCTCAACGTCATTCGCCTGCGCCTGCCGCCGCTGCGTGAGCGACGCGAAGACATCCCACTGCTTGCTCGCCATTTCATGCAGAAAAGTGCGCAGGAACTGGGCGTGGAATCCAAGCGTATTTCCGACGGCGCGATGAAGTTCCTCGCCACACTGGAGTTTCCGGGCAACGTGCGCCAGATGGAGAATCTCTGCCACTGGCTCACCGTCATGGCACCCGGCCAGAATATCGAAGTCAATGACCTGCCGCCCGAACTGCGTGAGCAGGCGCCGCGCGAGGCGTCAGCCAACTGGAAGATCGCGCTGGGCATCGAGGCCGACCGCTTGCTGGCGAGCAGCCAGGGTGCCGTTTGGGGACAATTGGTGCGCGACTTCGAACGCACCTTGATCCGCCACGCGCTCATCGCTTCCGCTGGTCGTCGCATAGAAGCGGCGCAACTGCTGGGCATAGGCCGCAACACCATCACGCGCAAAATCCAGGAGCTGGGCATCGATGGCGCCAAGACCGGAGCGCGCGAGGAAGAGGCCGGTTAAACCATGGGGGCCTAGCCCATAGGGCAGGCATCTTTTTCCGCCCGGTCTGCGTAATCCTAAAAACCGCAGTTGACCGCTAGTATTCCCTTGGAAAGCCGCATGAATATGGAGTCTTGTGCCTTCAATTCACTTCACCTGATGGGTGAGCACGCTACGCGCCCGACGCCCCGAAGGAAGCCCCCTTGCGGGACTGCATGGTTGGCGGGTCGGCTGGCCGCGTTACTCGTCGTAGAGG
>JAYUNL010000102.1:0-35320 GCA_043761745.1 Rhodocyclaceae bacterium | reverse complement strand
CACTATCATCGGTCGCCAGATAGACGATGGAGAAGCCGCCCTGCGAGAGCTTGCGCGCGATGCGATAGCGGTCGAGTTGAAATCCCGGCGGCAGGGGGGGTGGATTTGGGTGCTGAACCTGCATAGCGCCAATGTTGAACCGGATAGAAGAATGGTAGGGGGTTGCCGAGTCAGCCGCCATCGCCTGTAGCGGGCTTCGCAGCTTGCGTCGCGGCTGGCTGGCGCTTGCCCAGCTCCTGGTGCAAGAGGTTGCCGAGCAGGACATTGACCAATCCGCCACCCATGCCACCGTCGCCACCACCTGCCACAATATCGGGGACGATCTTGATGCCACCTTTGGCGAGGGACTCAGCGACTTGAACGACCGCGTAGTTGCCGGCCTCCATCGAGCTTACCTTTTGCCGGATGACTTGTGCCTCAGCGCCGCCGACCGCCAGGATTTTCGCGCCTTCTGCCTCGCCAACCGTACGTAACACAGTAGCGTCGGCTTCGGCGTTGATGGTCTTGGATTTAGCGTTGCCTTCGGCGGACTTCACGGCGGCCTGCGCTTCGAATTCCGCGATAGTGACTTTGCGTTCGGCGTCGACCACATGAGCCTGGGTATCGGCCAGCGCGGTGGCTTGTTCAAGCTCCTGCTTGACGGTTTGCGCCTGGCGCTGAGTCTCGTAGGTCACTCGTTCCTGCTCGGCAATCTTGCGATCGGTCAGGGTGCGCATCAGCTCATCGGGAGGATCAATGTCGCCGATCAGCGTATCAACCGCGCCGACGTTATATTCCTTGAGTGCGGCGGAAATTGAATCGCGGGCCTCGTTCTGGCGTAGAGAGCGGTTCTTGAGGAAGTCGATAATGTCGCTGCCTTGCGCAGCGTTGCGGAAGTAGTTGCCAATGGTTGGCTCAAGCACTTGCGTGACCAGCGCGCTCATGTCACCAAAACGGGCGATGACCTTGGGAGCGTCGTTGCGCGGAATGTGAATGATCTGCGAAACATCGAGATTGAACTTGAAGCCATCGGCAGAGCGCACGGTGATGGTGGAAAGGTTGGCGTCGAGGTGGTGGGCTTCGGTCTTGCCTGTTGCCCAGTTCAGCACGACGTTGGCGGTCGGGACGTTGACCACCTTGTGAGTAAAAGGATTGATGGGGTACTTGCCGGGATCGAGCGGATTTACCCATACGCCCTTCTCGCCCGTAGACACCAGATTCCCGTGCTTGAAGGAATCGCCGGTGACGTCCTTGCCTTCTTTACCCACATAGGCAATGACTACGCCGACGTTGGCGATGGGCACCGTGGTCATATCGACGACCTCCACGGTGACGAAGCGCGGGTTGAGGAAGTAGCGTCCCGCCAAAAGTACTTGTTCCTGCAAGCCCTTATATCCGCCATTGGCGATAAAGCGGTCAGGATCCTGAAACATGCTGTGGTCTTCGATCTTCTCGCCCGCGATCTCGCCGGTGGCAAGCGCCCGGCCTTCGCTGGTCGTAACGATGCCGACCTTGTTGTCGGGGATGTCGATGACGTCGGCAAACTGGACATCGAAAAGAACCGGGTTGATGCGGTAGGTGCCGGGTGGAACCAGCTTCATTTGCGGGCCGCGCTCGCCGCCACCCTCAAAGAACGCCTTGACGTCCTGATAGGACTCGCAGTCGACACCTTTGGCAATAATGCGACCACTAGGTAAAGGCTTGCCGTCGCGCGCTTCAACGACACCGATTTTGCCGGGGGGCACTTGCACCGCATCGGATAGCACGACGGTAAACAGCAAAGGATTAATGCGGTAAGTCCCCGGTGGAATAACTTTCATCTGGGGCCCACGCTCGCCGGCGGTCTCAAGGAAGGCGCGGGCGTCTTGGTAAAAATCGCAATCCACATCCCGTGCAATGATGCGGCCACTCTGTAGCGGTTTGCCATCGCAAGCCTGCACAACGCCCACCTTACCTTGCGACACCGTGAGAAACTGGACCAGGACGACGGTGTACTGCCACGGCCACAGCCCCAAGTGCAATCCAGGCGACAAAGTATCGGCCTGAAAACCGGCCTCACCTTTAAGCGCAACAATTTGTCCGTCCGGCAAATTGCGGTTGGCGCCAAAGATGACGAACTTTTTAGTCACCGTGCCGATACTATCGTCCGGCACGATAATCACGCCGAAAAGCCAGAGCAAGGCTTTCCAGAAAATGGCCACCGCGATGAAGGCGACGATTCCGCTAACGAGGCCTAGATTGTTGAAGATGGTTTCCATGATTCCCTTTTCGTTTTTGGAGGGGACAAGCAACACTTCGGAAGATAGGGCAATTGCATACACGCAGTATGCCTGACCGGCTGCGTTGGGAACAGTTCTTCAATGCCGGGTGGTAGCTGGAGTTTACATCGCGTTCCCCTACGCCGCTTACCCAGGTGGTAGCAGTGATGTGAGATCACGCTCCTTTATGCACTCAAAAATGCAATGGCGATATGCCTGAAAGGCAAGCTGGGCGCGGCTTTCCGGCCAGTTGCTTAGCCATTTTTATGCGCTAAAAACGCAAAACAAAAAAAGGCAGCCGAAGCTGCCTTTTCTTTTGCTTTGCGTTCCCATCAGTGCCGATTGCGCAGTTTCTGAATCGTGGCAAGTTGAGCGATGGCTTCGGCAAGTTCAGCCTGGGCCTTGGCATACTCCATCCCAGACGTTTTGTTCTGCATGGTTTCTTCGGCACGTTTTTTGGCGTCAAGTGCCTTGGCTTCGTCCAGGTCTTTGCCACGGATGGCGGTGTCGGCCAGCACGGTCACCAGATTCGGCTGAACTTCGAGCATGCCGCCGGCAACGAAGACCAGTTCTTCTTCGGCCTGGCCGGGTACTTTGACGCGCACGGCGCCGGCTTTGATGCGGGTGAGCAGCGGCGTGTGGCCGGGCATAATGCCCAGTTCGCCGGCTTCACCTGGCAGAACGACGAACTCCGCCAGACCCGAAAAAATCGATTCTTCCGCGCTAACGATGTCGACGTGTACGGTCATTACCATTTTTCAATTCCGTGTTTCGAGGTTCGGGTTGAGTCTGCTAATCCGACACTAGGGTTTATTGCAGCGTCTTGGCCTTTTCGAAGACTTCGTCGATATCGCCGACCATGTAGAAAGCCTGCTCGGGCAGGTGGTCGCACTCGCCATTGACGATCATTTTGAAGCCGCGAATGGTTTCTTTCAGCGGCACGTACTTACCGGGCGAACCCGTGAACACTTCTGCCACCGTGAAGGGCTGCGACAGGAAGCGCTGAATTTTGCGAGCGCGCGAGACAGCAAGCTTGTCTTCCGGCGCGAGTTCGTCCATGCCCAGAATGGCGATGATGTCGCGCAGTTCTTTGTAGCGCTGCAGCGTTTGCTGCACGGCGCGGGTCGTTGAGTAGTGCTCTTCGCCGATGACATTGGGGTCGACCTGGCGCGAGGTGGAATCGAGCGGATCGACAGCGGGGTAGATGCCCAGCGAAGCGATATCACGCGACAGCACGACGGTGGCGTCCAAGTGGCCGAAGGTGGTGGCGGGCGACGGGTCAGTCAAGTCATCCGCCGGCACATACACAGCTTGCACCGAGGTGATGGAGCCGGTCTTGGTGGAGGTGATGCGCTCTTGCAGGCGACCCATTTCTTCGGCCAGGGTCGGCTGGTAGCCCACGGCGGACGGCATACGACCGAGCAACGCGGACACTTCGGTACCGGCCAGAGTAAAGCGGTAAATGTTGTCCACGAAGAACAGCACGTCGCGGCCTTCGTCGCGGAAATGCTCGGCCATGGTGAGGCCAGTCAGGGCGACGCGCAGACGGTTGCCCGGCGGCTCGTTCATCTGGCCATACACCAGCGCGACCTTGTCGAGCACGTTGGAGTCTTTCATTTCGTGGTAGAAGTCGTTGCCCTCGCGGGTACGCTCGCCCACGCCGGCAAACACGGAATAACCACCGTGCTGCTTGGCGATGTTGTTGATGAGTTCCATCATGTTCACCGTCTTGCCCACGCCGGCGCCGCCGAACAGGCCAACCTTGCCGCCCTTGGCGAAGGGGCAAACCAAGTCAATCACCTTGATGCCGGTTTCCAGCAGTTCCTGGCTCGGTGCGAGGTCTTCGAAGCTAGGTGCTTTTTGATGGATGGAGCGACGGTCTTCGGTAGCAATGGGCCCCGCTTCGTCGATAGGCTTGCCGAGCACGTCCATGATGCGGCCCAGGGTCGCCTTGCCGACGGGCACAGAGATGGGCTTGCCGGTGTTCGCCACGATCATGCCGCGGCGCAGGCCGTCGGAAGAACCCAGCGCAATGGTACGCACCACGCCGTCACCCAGCTGCTGCTGAACTTCGAGCGTTAACTCCGAGCCTTCCATGGCCAGAGCGTCATAAACTTTAGGCATCTCGTTGCGCTTGAACTGGACGTCCACCACCGCGCCGATGCACTGAACGATTTCACCTTGACTCATCGTCTTTCCCCAAACAATAAATTCGATTTAGACCGCCGCGGCACCAGCGACAATTTCCGAAATTTCTTTCGTGATCGCGGCCTGACGGGTCTTGTTATAAATCAGCTGCAGTTCGTTGATTACCGTGCCAGCGTTGTCGGAGGCGGCCTTCATGGCGACCATCCGTGCACTCTGCTCGGACGCCAAATTTTCGGTGACTGACTGATACACCAATGCTTCAACATAGCGGACCAGCAGCTCATCAATGACCGCTCGGGCATCCGGCTCATAGATGTAGTCCCAGCTATGCTCGGGCTTTCGCAACTGCTCGCCCGACAAGGGCAGCAACTGCTCCAGTGTCGGCTCCTGCTTCATGGTGTTGAGGAAGCGGGTATAGACGACGTACACCGCATCCAGCTCACCGGCATGGAAGGCGTCCAGCATGACCTTAACCGGGCCGATCATTTTCTCCAGGTGCGGCGTGTCGCCGAGGTGCGTGACGCTGGAGACGATTTTCGCACCCAGCCGCTGCATGAAACCCAGCCCCTTCGAACCAATGGCGGTGACGCGAATTTCGCCTGCGCCTGCACCTTCCCATTCTTTCATCTGGTTCAGGCAAAGGCGCAGCACGTTGGTGTTGAGACCACCGCACAAGCCCTTGTCAGTCGTGACAACCACCAGGCCAACACGCTTCAGTTCGCCAACTTTTTTCAGGAAAGGATGCTTGTACTCGGAGTTGGCGTGGGACAGGTTGGCGGCCAGCCGACGTATCTTCTCGCCATAGGGACGGGCAGCCTTCATGCGCTCTTGTGCCTTGCGCATTTTCGAGGCCGCGACCATCTCCATGGCCTTGGTGATCTTGCGCGTGTTTTGCACGCTCTTGATCTTGGTGCGTATTTCCTTGCCGCTTGGCATGATTGGCCCCTCGCGATCCGGCCGATTACGCCCAGGTTTTCTTGAATTCGACGATGGCGGCTTCTAGCGCTTTTTCGCCGTCGGCATCGAGGTCCTTGGTGCTGTCGATTTTGTCCATGAGATCGGCGTGTTTCTGCCGCATGGTCTGGTGCAGCGCTGCTTCAAACGGCAGCGCGCGCTTCACCTCGAGATCATCGAAATAGCCCTTGTTGATGGCGAACAGCGTCACCGCCATTTCGGCCACTTGCATAGGCGAGTACTGAGCCTGCTTCATCAACTCGGTCACCAGACGGCCGCGCTCGAGCTGCTTGCGGGTGGCTTCGTCGAGATCGGAGGCGAACTGCGCGAAGGCCGCGAGTTCGCGGTACTGGGCAAGTGCCAGACGCACGCCGCCACCGAGCTTCTTGATGACCTTGGTCTGCGCGGCGCCGCCGACGCGCGACACCGAAATACCGGCGTTTATAGCGGGGCGGATACCAGCGTTGAACAAGTCGGTTTCAAGAAATATCTGGCCGTCGGTAATCGAGATCACGTTGGTCGGCACGAAGGCGGTGACGTCACCCGCCTGGGTTTCAATAACGGGCAGCGCGGTCAGCGAACCGGTTTTGCCTTTGACTTCACCCTTGGTGAACTTCTCAACATACTCTTCGCTGACGCGGGCCGCGCGTTCGAGCAGACGCGAGTGCAGATAGAACACGTCGCCCGGGTAGGCCTCGCGGCCCGGCGGGCGGCGCAGCAATAGCGAGATCTGGCGGTAGGCCCAGGCCTGCTTGGTCAAATCGTCATAAATTATCAGCGCGTCCTGTCCGCGATCGCGGAAGTACTCGCCCATGGTGCAGCCGGAGTACGGCGCGATGTATTGCATCGCGGCGGATTCGGAAGCGGTGGCGACGACGACGACGGTGTAAGCCAGCGCGCCAGTCTCTTCCAGCTTGCGTACGACGTTCTTGACCGTCGAAGCTTTCTGGCCGATGGCGACATAGACGCAGAAGAGATCCTTGCCCTTCTGATTGATGATGGTGTCGATGGCGACGGCCGTCTTACCGGTTTGGCGGTCGCCAATGATCAACTCGCGCTGGCCACGACCGACAGGCACCATCGAGTCGATGGACTTGAGGCCAGTTTGTACAGGCTGCGACACCGACTTACGCCAGATCACGCCTGGCGCAATTTTTTCAATCGGCTCGGATAGCTTGGCCGTGATGGGGCCTTTGCCGTCGATAGGCTGACCGAGCGCATTGACCACGCGACCGAGCAGTTCGGGGCCTACCGGCACTTCGAGAATGCGGCCCGTACACTTGACGGTATCGCCTTCGGAAATGTGCTCGTAGGCGCCAAGAATAACGGCGCCGACGGAATCGCGCTCCAGGTTCATGGCGAGGCCGAAAGTGTTGCCGGGAAACTCCAGCATTTCACCTTGCATGGCATCAGCCAGGCCGTGCACGCGGCAGATGCCGTCGGTCACCGAAACCACGGTGCCCTCGGTACGCGAGGTCGCTGCGAGTTGCAGATTCTGAATCTTGCTCTTGATCAGATCGCTGATTTCAGAGGGGTTGAGTTGCATTTTTAATGCTCCTAATTCTTTAGCGCCGTAGCCATGGCTGCGAGCTTGCCGCGTACCGAGGCGTCGATAACCTGATCGCCAATGGCGATCCTAACCCCGCCGATAAGCTCGGGGGCCAAACTGACTGTCGCTTGTATCTTGCACTTGAAGCGCGCTTCCAACTCGGCGACAAGATTCTTCAGCGTGGCATCATCGAGCGGAAAGGCGGAGCCAATGTGAGCCTCCTGCACGCCTTCATGTCCGTTCTTGAGTTCGACGAACAATTCGCGGATCTCGGGAAGTACCTGTAGACGCTCGTTGTCGACCAGCACGCGGACAAAGTTCTGCTGTTCAGCAGAAATCCCCGTCCCGGCGACATCGAGGAACAGCGCGGCAACTTGCCCGGACAGCAGTCGGGGATTGGCAATGCACTCCCCCATTTGCGTATCCGTGGCAATGCTAGCCATGCGCTCAAGCGCCTGCTGCCAGGACCCCAGCGCATTGGTGCCCAGCGCCAGCTGGAAAGCGGCTTCGGCGTAGGGACGTGCGAGGGTGACGTTCTCGGCCATGGCTTACTTGAGTTCCTGTTTCAGATTGGCCAGCAGATCGGCATGGACTTGGGCGTTGATTTCCTTGCGCAGAATACGCTCGGCACCAGCCACAACCAGAGCGGCAACCTGCTCGCGCAAGGCCTCCTTGGCACGCTGGGCGGCGACGCCGGCTTCGGCTTCGGCGGCCAGGCGGGCTTGAGTAATGATGCGTGTCGCTTCCTGGCGAGCTTCGTCGATAAGCTGCACACCCTGCTTCTCGGCGCCGGCTCTAAGCTCGGTGGCGGTTTCGCGGGCTTTGCGCATTTCGTCGACGACTCTTTTTTCCGTCAGTGCCAGCTCGGATTTCGCCTTGTCTGCAGCCGAAAGCCCGTCGGCGATCTTGTTCGCGCGCTCGTCGAGTGCCTTCATGATGGGCGGCCACACGAATTTCATCGTGAACCACGCCAAAATGAGGAACACTACGAGCTGGGCCCATAGGGTTGCGTTCAGATTCACGGTTGTCGCTCCTTTACTTTAGGGCGCCGTGTTACTTCACGAACGGGTTGGCGGTGGTGTACCAGAGCGCGATACCGGTACCGATAATGAAGGCCGCGTCAATGAGGCCGACCAGCAGGAACATCTTGGTCTGCAGGACATTCATCAGCTCGGGCTGACGGGCGGAAGACTCGAGGAAGCGGCCGCCCATGATGCCTATGCCGATACAGGCGCCAGCGGCGCCCAGACCGATAATCAGGCCAGAGGCCAGAGCGACAAAACCAACAACTTGTTCCATGACGACTCCTTTAGGTTCTAGATTTAAGACAAAACAGGGTTAGTGACTCTCGTGCGACTGTCCGATATACACCAGCGTCAGCATCATGAAAATGAATGCTTGCAGGGTGATGATCAGGATATGGAAAATGGCCCAGATCGTGCCGGCGATAATGCCGCCGACCCACAACAGGCCGGAGCCGAAAGTGCCGGCCCAGGCTGCGCCCATCAGCGCGATGAGCATAAATATCAGTTCACCAGCGTACATGTTGCCGAACAGCCGCATGCCGTGCGAGACGGTCTTGGAGACGTATTCAATCAACTGCATGGCGAAGTTGATCGGGTACAACAGCGGGTGGTTGCCGAAGGGCGCGGTAAATAGCTCATGCATCCAGCCGCCGAAACCCTTGATCTTGACGTTGTAATAAAGGCAAAGCAGCAACACGCCGAGCGACATGCCGAGCGTGGCGTTGAGGTCGGCAGTCGGCACAACGCGCAAATAGGCGTGGTGTGCGTCGTGGCCCGCAGCGCCGTACATCATGGCCCAAAGATTCGGCAGTACATCAAGCGGCAATAAGTCCATGGCGTTCATCAGAAAGATCCAGACGAACACGGTCAGGGCCAGGGGTGCCACGAACTTGCGCGAATCGGCGGAATGAACAATGCCCTTGGCCTGATCCGACACCATTTCGATGACGATCTCGACCGCAGCCTGTAGCCGCCCCGGCACGCCTGAAGTGGCGCGCGCAGCCAGGCGCGCCATCACCAGCACGGCCAACAGGCCGAGGGAGATGGAGAAGAACAGGGTGTCGAGATGCACAACAGACCAATCAACCAGCGCGGTTTGCTTCGAGCTGGTGAGATAGGTCAGGTGGTGGACGATGTATTCGGATGCGGTAGGGGCGTGTTCGATAGCCATGTTCAGAACTTTTTGCTCAAGAGTGCCAATAGATTCGCGTTAAGGGCCACCACCAGTCCGGCGATCAATGAGAGCCAGTGCATGTCGCGGTACAAATTTGCGGCCGCTGCCAGCAACGCGATGGTTGCGGCAACTTTCATGAATTCCCCAATAAAGAAGGCGGCGGGATTAGACGCACCGGGCCTTCTCGAAATTATTGTCAGCCGGAGGGCGAACAGAAAGTTAGGCACTACCACCGCCACACCCGCCAAGATCGCCGAAACCGCTCCGCGCGGGCCAACCATTAGGCCGGCCAAAACAGCAACCACTAACGTTGCGCCGCTTTGCAGAAGTATCGTTCGGAACATCGAATCCGACGATGGCGCGCTGCAAAAACCGCTGTCAACGCACGCAATCCGCCGCACAGAAAGACCGAAAGTCTATAGTCTTATAAAGGATATGTCAATCCTATGGGTCGCCTGCTGCTAGGCTTAGGCACGAATAATTACGTTACTTTGCAACAAGTTGGCGCTGGGTTTGGCAAATATTGCGCCGCACCAGAAGTAAAGCTAAGCGTAGCGCTTGACAAACATATCGATGTAACCAATCATATCGATATGAACAAAAACTACTCACGCGCCATCCCGCCAGCCTGGAAACAGATGTCACGGGTATTCACTGCCCTGGGCGACGAGCACCGGCAACGCATCCTCCTCACTTTCGAACCCGGTGAGCGCCTGAACGTCGGCCAGGTCGCCGAAGTGTCTACACTTTCCCGTTCCGCCGTGTCCCACCATCTCAAAGTCTTGCGCGAAGCCGGTGTGCTGGAGAGCCGCAAAGAAGGCAAGGAAGTGTTCTTCTGGGTGAACAAAAACTTGCTTCGAGAAATTCTTGGCAATGTGCTCGACTATGTCGAACACAACTCGTGACAGGCCTATCCAACCATGAGCAATCAGCAATCAGCAACGAGTTATAGCCAATTCGGACTATTGCAGGAACGCCGCTTTCTGCCGCTCTTCCTCACGCAATTTCTCGGCGCGTTCAACGATAACGTCTTCAAAACGGCGCTCATCACGCTGGTGATTTTTCGCGCCGGGCAGCTCACACAGATGGACGGCAAGACGCTAGCGACGTTATTGCCCGGTTTGTTCATCCTGCCCTTCTTTCTTTTTTCGGCGACCAGCGGACAAGTCGCCGACAAGTTCGAAAAATCGGCCATTGCACGTGGCGTGAAATTGTTCGAGATTGCCGTGATGTCGCTGGCCGCCTGGGGATTTATCGCCAACAATCTGTGGCCGCTGGTTGCCGCGCTGTTCCTAATGGGCCTGCATTCCACGGTGTTCGGTCCGGTGAAGTACGGCTACTTGCCGCAGCACCTCAACAGCAAAGAACTCGTCGGTGGCAACGGCTTGATAGAGATGGGTACCTTTGTGGCCATCCTGCTGGGTGAAGTGCTGGGCGCCCTGCTCGCAACGTTGCCTGGCATCTACGCAGCGACCACCGTGGTGGCCATCGCCGTCCTCGGCTGGTGGGTCAGCCGGGATATTCCGCTCACGCCCGCCGTGGACGCAAAACTCGTTATCAACTGGAATCCATTCAGCGAGACCTGGCGCAACCTGCGCTTCGCCAAAAGCAATCGCACCGTGTGGCTGTCGCTGCTGGGGATTTCGTGGTTCTGGTTCTACGGCGCAACCTTGCTGGCTCAGTTTCCAACTTACTCGCATGAAGTGCTGGGCGGCGATGAAAGCGTCTTCATTCTGCTGCTGACATTTTTCTCCTTCGGCATCGGTGCTGGCTCGCTGCTGTGCGAGCGTCTGTCCGGCCACAAGGTAGAAATCGGGCTGGTGCCATTCGGCGCCATCGGGCTGACCTTGTTTGGCATCGATCTGTACTTCGCTACGCCCACTGCACCGCACGCCGGCGCGACCGCCCTGCACTTCACAAGCTTCCTGACCAACTCCGCGCATTGGCGCCTGCTCGCCGACATCGTACTGCTCGGACTCTTCGGCGGCTTTTACATCGTGCCACTCTACGCTCTGGTACAGACCCGCAGCGAGAAAAGTCACCAGTCACGCATCATCGCCGCCAACAATATTCTCAACGCTTTTTTCATGGTGTTGTCGGTCGGTGTGTCGATGTTGCTGTTCTCCTTGGGCCTCTCTATTCCCCATCTCTTTCTCGCCACGGCGCTGATGAGCGCCCTGGTGACGATCTACATCTACACCCTGGTGCCGGAATTCCTCATGCGTTTCCTTGTGTGGCTGTTGGTGCACTCGGTATATCGCCTGGAGAAGCAAGGGCTGGAGCACATTCCAGAAGAGGGGCCGGCGCTGGTGGTTTGCAACCACGTGAGCTTCGTTGACCCATTGGTGATCATGGCCGCTTGCCCGCGCCCCATCCGCTTCGTGATGGATCACCACATATTCAAGCTGCCTTTGTTGAGCTTCGTATTCCGTGAGGCACGCGCCATCCCCGTCGCGCCGGCGCGCGAAAACGCCAAGCTGCTGGAGCAGGCCTATGAGGAAATCGCCAAGGCGCTGACTGCTGGTGAAGTGGTGGCAATCTTCCCCGAAGGGCGCATCACCGACACCGGCGAGTTGTACCCATTCAAGAACGGCGTGCGGCGCATTCTCGATCGCACGCCCGTGCCCGTCGTGCCCATGGCGCTGCGCGGTTTGTGGGGCAGCTTCTTCTCCCGCAAAGACGGCCCCGCCATGACGCGCCCTTTCCGACGCGGTGCGTTCTCGCGCATTGGGCTGGCGGTTGGCTCATTGATCAATGCGGCTACCGCGACACCGGAAACATTGCAGCAAACCGTTGCCGAATTGCGCGGCGACCGCCGCTAGGAGACAAGCATGATGGGATTGATCGGACTCATGGCCGGGCTCGCCATTGGCGGCGCTTATGGCTTTACTTGGGCGGTGCCCTTCGCGCTCGCCGGCCTTCTTGTCGGCCTTCTCGTCGGCCTGATTGCAGACGCGCGCTTGAGCAGGATAGAAAAAGCGGCTGAGAAACGCCATTCGGATCTCGACGCCAAAATGCGCTATCTCTATGAACGGTTGCGCGAGCCGACCGGCGCGGCAAGCGAGCCTGTCATCCAAACAATCGAGAGCGTGACGCCGACTGCCTCGCCGCAAACGATCGCCCAAGCGCCGACACACGCCCAGCCGCCTGCTCCACCCACCACACCAGCGCCGCAAGTGATATCGCCCTCGCTATCACCAACCATGCTCGCTCGACGCGAGCCGCCACCATCGATACGACAAGACGAAGCATCCAGCGAACCTTCCGCGCTGAGTCACTTCCTTTTCGGCGGCAACATCCTGGCGAAGATCGGCGTGGTGCTGCTGTTTTTCGGCGTCGCGTCGGCATTGAAGCTGGCCGCCGAATACGGCGTGCTGCCCATCGAAGCACGCTTAGGCATCGCCGCCGTCTTCGGCGTCGGCCTCAGCGTGCTCGGCTGGCTCAAGCGTAAATCACATGTCATGTTCGGCCTGGCCATGCAGGGTGGTGGTGTGGGCTTGTTGTATCTCGTCGCCTACTTCGCCCTGGCGCGCTATCAACTCATCGATAACGAATTGGCCTTCGGTATCTTCGCTTTGCTCGGTGTGATCGGCGTGCTGCTGGCCGCGATTCAGGATGGTCGCTCGCTGGCGGTACTCGGCCTGACAGGCGCCTTCCTCGCACCGGTACTGGCTTCCAGCCCGACGGGCAGCCATGTCACGCTGTTCAGCTACTTCGCCTTGCTGAATGGCTTCATCTTCGCGGTGAGCTGGTTCAAATCCTGGCGCTCGCTCAATGTCGCCGGCTTTCTGCTTACCTTCGCCATCGGCTTCAACTGGGGGCTGAAGTTCTACCAGCCCGAGCACTACGCCACCACCGAGCCTTTCCTGATTCTGTTCTTCGTCCTCTACAGCGTGATCCCACTGCTGTTTGCGTTGCGCCAGACCGCGCAGGTCGGCGACGACTACGTTGATGGCATATTAATTTTCGGCACGCCGGTGGTGTGCGGGTTACTGCAAGTAGAACTGGTCGCGCCATTTGAATACGGCCTGGCCTGGACCTGCGCGATTGCCGGCATTTATTACGGCATCATCGCGCTGCTACTACGTATGAACCGCGTTGAGCGCGCACTGCTCACCGAAAGCCATTTCTGGCTCAGCGGCGCGCTGCTCACGCTGGCCGTACCCTACGCTTTCGGCGCGCGCGCCACCGTGGCCGTATGGGCGCTCGAAGGCGCCGGCGCGGTGTGGCTCGCAGCGCGGCGCGAGCGCTGGCTGCCAATACTGGCCGGCTGCGCCTTGCAGCTTTTTGCGGCGGCCTACTTGCTCGCACACTGGGATGAATTGTCGCGCGACGTGCTGCTTGCCAACGACCGCTTTGTCGGGGGCGCACTCATCGCCTTGGCCGCGCTCTTCAGCGGCGCCGCCCTACGCCGCTTGCAAGCCGCGGGTACCGGGTTGCTGACAGGCACGCTGATGACTTGGGCCGGCCTTTGGTATCTCGCCACCGGCATGGGCGAGATCGACCGCTTCGTCGCCTACGACCACAAGCTTGCCGCGCAACTGGCTTTCCTGGTCTTGTCGCTGGGCCTGGCGGAGTGGGCCGGTCGACGGCTCGCCTGGCAGGCGCTGCGTGCCACGGCCATGCTGTTACCGCTTGTGCTCGTCGGCGGTGCCTGCGCCGCCGCCGATACGCAGACGCACCCGCTGGCGAACTACGGCGGCATCGTCTGGCCCCTGGCCTTTGTCGTGCATTTTGCCGTGCTGCGCTGGCAAGAAGAAGATGGTCTCGACCGCTGGGCCACGCTGCGTCATCTACTGGGCTGGTGGACGCTGGCAGGACTCGGCGCATGGGAGGCAAGCTGGCAGGTGCGCGAGCTGGCGCTGGGCGTGCCCCTCGTGTACCTCGCGCCTACGCTGGCCTGGGGCGTTGTCCCCGCTGCGCTGGTCGCACTGGCACTCGCCTTCGAACGCAAAAACTGGTGGCCCGCCACCAGCCAAGCACGCGCCTACATCGGCTTTGGCAGCGGTGTCATCGCCCTGGCGCTGGGTGCTTGGTCGCTCTTTGTGAATGTCGAATACAGCGGTGCCGCGGGTAGCTGGCCTTATCTGCCACTGCTCAATCCGCTGGATTTCGCCCAGGCCTTTGTGCTCATCACGCTCATAGGCTGGGCGCAGCGCCAAGGTAGTCTGCGCGGTTTGCTGCAAGGTGGCGGCTATGGATTGATCTTCGTCTGGATCAGCGCCATCGCCGCGCGCTGCGTGCATCACTGGCTGGAGATACCATTCCGCTGGTCGCTGCTGTTCGATTCCGTCGCGCTACAGGCAAGCTGGTCGCTGCTATGGACGGCGCTGGCGATCACGCTGATGATCCACGCCACGCGCGCCGGAGGCAGAACTCAGTGGTTCTCCGGCTTCGCCTTACTGGGTATGGTCGGACTCAAACTGCTACTGGTCGATACCGCCCATGTGAACACCTTGGGCCGCACGGTCTCGCTGCTGGGCGTGGCGTTGCTGGTCATCGCGGCCAGCTATTTCGCGCCTACGCCGCCGCGAGAACGACCTTCGACAACTGAATAGACCGTGCTCATGTCGCGCAAAAGACTGATGCACTTGCCCATTCCCTGGCCGTGACCTTGTACGGCCCGCCCCACGGGCCATCCAAGTCAGATTGCACTCATCAGAAGCAGTGGAGTAACATTTCGCAATGCAAATCGCTTCCGGAACCATCGTGGACGGAAAAGTCGTCGTCGAAGGTCTCTCTCTACCAGAGGGCACCGTCGTGACTGTCCTCGCCCGCGGCGATGAGGTGGCTGTGCGACTCCCACCAGAGCGAGAGGCTGAGCTTCTCGATGCCCTCAACGAAGCTGACCGCGAGGAAGGTATTTCTGCCGAGGAGTTGTTCGCACGGCTCCGTCGTCTCGGCTGATCTTGGCATTCGTCGTTCGCATCAAACCCCGCGCGCAGCGGGAGATTGAAAAAGCAGCAGCATGGTGGGCCGAGAATCGGCTCGCGGCGCCCGGCGCCATTCGCCAAGATGTTGAGGCCGCCCTGGCCTTACTCGTTCAAGAACCTGGCATAGGCACCAAGATCGAGACAGCACGTTCCGATACTGTTCGCAGGTTGTACCTCACCCGAGTTCAGTATTTCATCTATTACCGCGTCCGCGACAGATTTCTTGAGGTCGTCGCCTTCTGGCACTCAAGCCGCGAACACCGCCCGTCACTCTGAGATGACGTTCAACGCAGCTTCCCGATAATTCCGTCGAGTTGATCGTAGCTGTTGAAGGAAATCACCACCTGGCCGGCGCCGCCCTTGGTGCCGGTTTTTATTTTGACTTGCGCGCCCAGTGCGTCGGCGAGTTCTTCTTCGAGACTCATCAGGTCGCGGTCGGCTTTCTTGCTGGCTTTCTTCTTGGGCGGATTGAGTTCATGTTGCACCAGCCGCTCGGCTTCGCGCACCGAGTATCCTTTCGCCGCGATGCGCGCCGCCAGCGTAGATTGGCTGGCCTTGGGCAGCGGCAAGAGCGCGCGGGCGTGGCCCATGTCGATCTTGCCTTGCATGAGCAGGTCTTGCGCCGGCTTGGCCAAATGCAGGAGGCGCAGCAGATTGCTCGCTGCGGGACGCGAGCGTCCCACCGCATCGGCAGCGAGTTGATGCGTCATGCCGAATTCGTCGATCAAACGCTGGATGCCCATGGCTTCTTCCAGCGGATTGAGGTCTTCGCGTTGGATGTTTTCGATGAGTGACATGGCGAGCGCGGCATCGTCCGGTATCTCGCGCACCAGCACCGGCACCTCCGACAAGCCCGCCAATTGCGAGGCACGCCAGCGCCGCTCACCGGCGATGATTTCGTAACGACTGCTGCCCAGAGGCCGCACGAGGATGGGCTGCATCACGCCTTGCACCTTGATGGAAGCGGCCAGTTCGTTCAGCGAATCCTGGTCCATATGGGTGCGCGGCTGATATTTGCCCGGCTGTAACTGCTCGACGCGCAGCGTTTCCTGCCGCGTCGATTCGCCGCTATTGCCGGCCAGCAACGCATCCAGGCCGCGGCCCAGGCCTTTTGCTTTCGGTGGTGTCATGATGTTTTCTTTCTAAGGCGATAAGCGGGAAGGCGCGTGCAATGGGCTTCGCGGGGTGGGTGTGCTGGCGAGCCGCAAGGGATGTGCTTCTCGGAGCAAACCTGCTGAAAAACGAGTGTCATCAACATCAGAAGGTCTTTACTCGCTCAATCAACTCAGCCGCAAACGCCAGATAAGCCTGCGCCCCTTTCGATGCGCGATCGAACACCACGCCGGGCAAGCCGTAGCTGGGCGCTTCGGCCAGACGCACATTGCGCGGGACGATGGCTTTGAAAACTTTGTCGCCAAAGTGTTGTTCGAGTTGGGCGGAGACCTGATTGGAAAGGGTGCTGCGGGTGTCGAACATCACCCGCAGCAGGCCGATGATCTTGAGGTCCGGGTTGAGATTGGCGTGCACCTTCTTGATGGTGTTCACCAGATCGGACAGGCCCTCCAGCGCGTAGTACTCGCACTGCATGGGGATGATGACGCCATCCGCCGCGCAGAGACCGTTGAGGGTGAGCAGCGAGAGCGAGGGCGGGCAATCGATGAGGACGAAGTCGTATTCGGCCTCGTGCGGGGCGAGTGCATGCTTGAGGCGGGCTTCGCGCTTGTCGAGATCGACCAGCTCGACTTCGGCGCCTGCCAAATCGCGGTTGGCGGGCAGCGTGTCGTACTTGCCGGCTTCGGATGCATGGCGCGCTTCGGCCAATGAGGCCATTCCCAACAACACCTGATAGACGGATTGCTTGAGCGTGCGCTTTTCGATGCCGCTGCCCATGGTGGCGTTGCCTTGCGGATCGAGGTCGACCAGCAGAACACGCTGCCCACTGTCGGCAAGCGCGGCGGCGAGGTTGACGGTGGTGGTGGTCTTGCCGACCCCGCCCTTCTGGTTGGCGACTGCGAAAATGTGCAAGCTCAGTTTCCCCTTTACGCTTTCGGCTTTATTAGTTTTTTTCGATGATGACCAGATGACGCTGCGCATCCAGCTCGGGCACATTCAAGGCCAGCGTTTCGCGCGCGCGCCAGGGCTGCGGCAGTAGGGCGATTTCCTCATAGGGGATGACGCCCTTCATGGCGAGCAACATCCCGCCATCGACGACGAGATGGCCAGCGAGCTTCACAAATTCCGCCAGATCGGAGAACGCGCGAGTTATCACGGCGTCGAATTTTTCTTCTGGCTGCAAAGCTTCCACCCGCTCGGCATGCACGCTGATATTCGCGAGCTGCAATTCGATTTTCGCCTGCTGTAGGAAGGTGGCCTTCTTGTTGTTGCTTTCCACCAGCGCCACCTGCATGTCCGGCCGCGCGATGGCCAGCGGGATGCCGGGCAAGCCGCCACCGCTGCCGATGTCCGCCAGTCGCTTTACCTGCGTCACGTGCGGCAATACGGCCAGCGAATCCAGCAGATGATGGCTCACCACCTGGCTCTCTTCGCGCAGTGCGGTGAGGTTGTGCACCTTGTTCCACTTTTGCAGCAGCGCGGCGTAGGCGAGCAGCTTTTCTTGCACCGCTTCGTCACACCTTAATCCCAGCGCGCTGAGGCCGCGCGCGAGTTGGTCGCGAGCCTTTGTGTCAAGTTTTTCCGCCGTCATGCGCGCTTTCTCGCTTCGGCTTCGAGTCCACCACGCCGTTTCAAATGCACCAGCAGCAGCGAAATGGCGGCCGGGGTGATGCCCTGGATGCGCGAGGCCTGGCCCAGCGTTTCGGGCTTGTGCTGATTGAGGCGCTGCTGCACTTCGATGGAGAGCCCGCGCACTGTGCCGTAATCGAGATCACTGGGTAAAGACAACTCTTCGCTGTTGCGGCTCTTGGCGATTTCTTCGGACTGGCGCTCGATATAGCCGTGATACTTGGCCTGGATTTCGAGTTGTTCGATGGCTTGTGGATCGGTGATGGGCCCGCCATTCACCGTCGCGCCCGGCAGCGACATGAGGCTGTCATAGCTTACTTCGGGACGGCGCAGCAGATCGGCGAGCGGGTATTCGCGCTCCAGCGCTTTGCCCAGCACACGTTC
Organism: Rhodocyclaceae bacterium; assembly: GCA_043761745.1. Lineage (GTDB taxonomy): Bacteria > Pseudomonadota > Gammaproteobacteria > Burkholderiales > Rhodocyclaceae > Desulfobacillus. Next base: position 17,174 of record JAYUNL010000102.1, on the reverse strand, counting down.
GGCGTCCGCCGCCGCCACAATTTTCGGGCTGACCCAGGTGGATTTGAGGCGCTCCTGTTCCTGCGCAATGGCGTCGCGCTTGCGGCTGAAAGCTTCCCAGCGCGCGTCGTCGACCACGCCCAGTTTGCGACCGATTTCGGTGAGACGCAGATCGGCGTTGTCTTCGCGCAACGAGAGGCGATATTCGGCGCGGCTGGTGAACATGCGATACGGCTCGGTGACGCCACGCGTGATGAGGTCGTCAGCCAACACGCCCAAATATGCCTCGTCGCGTCGCGGGCACCAGGCAGCCTCGCCCTTGGCGCGCAAGGCGGCGTTCAGGCCCGCCAGCAGGCCTTGCGCGGCGGCCTCCTCGTAACCCGTGGTGCCATTGATCTGCCCAGCGAAAAAGAGATTCTTGATGGACTTGGTTTCCAGCGAGGAGTGCAGGTCGCGCGGGTCGAAATAGTCGTATTCGATGGCGTAGCCCGGCCGCAGCAAATGGGCGTTTTCCAGTCCCTTGATGGATTGCACCAGGGCTAGCTGAATGTCGAAAGGCAGGCTGGTAGATATGCCGTTAGGATAATACTCATGGGTGGTCAAGCCTTCCGGCTCGAGGAATATCTGGTGGCTTTGCTTGTCGGCGAAGCGATGGATCTTGTCCTCAATGGACGGGCAATAGCGCGGCCCCACGCCTTCGATGACGCCGGTAAACATCGGCGAGCGATCGAGGCCGCCACGGATGATGTCGTGCGTCTGCTGGTTGGTGTGGGTGATCCAGCAGGGCAGTTGGCGCGGATGCTGGGCGACCGAGCCGAGGAAGGAAAACACCGGCACGGGGTCGTCGCCCGGCTGTTTGGTCATGACCGAGAAATCAATCGTGCGGCCATCTATGCGCGGCGGCGTGCCGGTCTTGAGCCGCCCAGCCGGCAGCTTGAGTTCACGCAAGCGCGCGGCGAGGCTCACCGCAGGCGGATCGCCCATGCGACCGGCTTGGTAGTGGTCAAGCCCGACGTGGATCAGGCCGGCAAGGAAAGTACCGGCGGTGAGCACCACGCATTCCGCTTCGAAGCGCAGGCCAAGCTGGGTAACGACGCCGGTGACTTGGTCGCCCGTGACGGTGAGGTCGTCGACAGCAGCCTGGAAGATAGTCAGGTTTGCTTGATTTTCTAGACGGCGACGGATGGCGGCGCGATACAGCACCCGGTCGGCTTGGGCGCGGGTGGCGCGCACCGCCGGACCCTTGCTGGCATTGAGGATGCGGAACTGGATGCCCGCCTCGTCCGTGGCCGCCGCCATGGCGCCGCCGAGGGCATCGACTTCCTTCACCAAATGGCCCTTGCCGATGCCGCCGATGGAGGGGTTGCAGGACATCTGCCCCAAGGTCTCGATGTTATGCGTCAGTAGCAGCGTGCTGCAGCCGGCGCGCGCAGCAGCCAGCGCGGCCTCGGTGCCGGCATGGCCGCCGCCTATGATGATGACATCATAACGTGTGGGGAAGAGCATGGTGCTGGGCGAGCGCAAAAGAGGCGCAATGATACGCGAGACAGAAGTAAAAGCACAGCGGCCATTGTTTCACGTGAAACAATGGCCGCTGTGCTAGTTAACTACACGTATTCAATCACTTTTCCGCTTCCTACCCAAGCCGAGATAGGTCTCGACCACCCGGGGATCGTCGGCCAGTTGATCGCTCGGCCCTTCCAGCGCCACCGCGCCGTTTTCCAGCACGTAACCGTAGTCGGCGATCTGCAAAGCAGCGCGGGCGTTTTGTTCCACCAGCAAGATACCCACGCCGGTCTTTTTGAGGTCGGCGATGATGCGGAAAATCTCGCGCACGATCAGCGGTGCCAGCCCCAGGCTGGGTTCGTCCAGCATCAACAAGTCCGGTTTGGACATCAAGGCGCGACCCAAGGCGAGCATTTGCCGCTCGCCACCGGAGAGCGTACCGGCCATTTGCGCGCGCCGCTCGCGCAGACGCGGAAACAGCCCGAATACCTGCTCCATGGTCTGAGCCTGCGCGCCCTTGGCCGTGCGGATAAAGCGAAAAGCGCCCAAAAGGAGATTGTCCTCAACGCTCATCTCGGCGAACAACTCGCGCTTTTCCGGCACCAGCGTCATGCCTTTGAAAACGCGCCGTTCGACTTCGCTATCGCCCAGCGGCGCGCCCTTGAAGCGCACCTCGCCATGGGCGGGCAGCAAGCCCATGATGGCCGAAAGCAAGGTAGTCTTGCCGGCGCCATTGGGGCCGATGACTGTGACAATTTTGCCCGGCGGCACATTGAGGGCGACATGGTGCAAGGCCTCGACCTTGCCATAGGCGACGTTCAGTTCACGCACCTCCAGCAACAGGCTCACTCGACACCTCCCAGATAGGCTTCCAACACGATGGGGTCGTTCTGCACTTCGGCCGGCAGGCCCTCGGAAATCTTCTCGCCAAATTCCATCACCACCACCCGATCGGCCAGGCCCATGACGAAATCCATGTCGTGTTCAACTAGCAGGATGCCCATGCCCTCTGCGCGCAGCTTGCGCAGCAGTTCCGCCAGCGCCTGCTTTTCCAGATAGCGCAAGCCGGCCGCCGGCTCGTCTAACAACAGCAAATAGGGGTCGGCGCAGAGCGCCCGGGCAATTTCGAGGATGCGTTGCTGGCCCAGGGCCAGGCTGCCGGCTTCCTGGTAAAGGCAGTCACCGAGACCAACCCGCTCTAGCTGGCGCGCCGCTTCGGCCAGGAGACGCGCCTCTTCGGTGCGTTCCAGATGCAGGGCAGCGGCCAGCACGCCTCGGCTGCCGCGCTGATGCGCACCCAGGGCGACGTTCTCCAGCACGCTCATGGCGGGCAGCAGGCGCACATGCTGGAAGCTGCGAGCCATGCCCAAGCGGGCGATTTCGCGCGAGGGTAGGCCATCGACGCGCTTGCCCATGAAGCGCACCTCGCCCGCCGTGAGCGGCAACACGCCGCTGATGATATTGAACATGGTGCTCTTGCCGGCGCCGTTCGGGCCTATCAACGCCATCACCTCGCCCGCTTGAACCGTCAGGCTAATGTTGTTGTTGGCGACCAGCCCACCGAATTTCTTGCGGGCGTTATTCACTTCCAGCAACAAGGCGCCCGCCAACTGCGGCGTACGCCGGGGCAAGGGCTCGCCACCCGGCTCCAGTGCGGCCACGCGGGTTTGCGGTAACCCGCGCGCCAGCCAAGGCCACAAACCCTCGCGCGCTTTTTGCAGCATGAGCACCAACAAGGCGCCGAAGACAATGACCTCGAAGTTGCCGCTCTGGCCCAATAGGCGCGGCAGCACGTCTTGTAGCCACTGCTTCAGCACGACGATGACGCCGGCGCCCAGCAAAGCGCCCCAGACATGGCCCGCGCCCCCTACGACGGCCATAAAAAGATATTCAATGCCGGTCTGCAAGCCGAAAGGGGTGGGGTTCACGAAGCGCTGTAGATGCGCATACAGCCAGCCAGAGACGCAGGCGTACAACGCCGCAATGAGAAAAATAACAACCTTGGTACGAGCCGTATTAACGCCCATGCTCTCGGCCATCAGGCTGCCGCCTTTCAGGGCGCGAATGGCGCGCCCCTCGCGGGAATCGAGCAGGTTGTGAGTGATCGCTACCGCACCGAGCAGCGCCAGCCAGATGAGGTAATAGAACTCGCGGCCACTTTCCAGCTTCCAGCCCAGCACGGTTAGCACCGGGATGCCCGAGATGCCCGTGTGACCACCGAGGAATTCCAGATTGCCAAACAGAAAATACAGGCTGATGCCCCAGGCGATGGTGCCCAAGGGCAAGTAGTGACCGGAAAGGCGCAAGGTGATAAAGCCCAGCAACAAGGCCACGACTGCGGTGACGCCCAAACCGACGATCAATCCCAGCCAGGGCGACAAGTCATAGGCCGTGCTCAAGTAGGCGGTCGAATATGCACCCAAACCGACAAAAGCCGCCTGGCCAAATGAAGTCAGGCCGCCCACGCCCGTCAGCAACACCAAGCCCAGCGCCACCAGCGCATAAAGCCCGATGTAGTTGAGCAGCGTGACGTAAAACTCCGGCAGCAGCGCCGGCGCTAAGGCTAAGGCCACAAGCAAAACCAGGAGCGGCAAGGGTGGCATGCGAAGCTTCATGCCCTCACTCCTCCTCGTCGCTGTGATGCGCCTTCAGCGAGCGCCACACCAGCACGGGAATGATCAGGGTGAACACGATCACTTCCTTGTAGGCGCTGGCCCAGAAGGAGGAATAGGCTTCGAGCAAGCCCACCAGCACTGCCCCGGCGGCGGCCAAAGGATAACTCGCCAACCCACCGATAATGGCGCCGACAAAGCCTTTCAAGCCTATGAGAAAGCCAGTGTCATAGTAAATGGTCGCCAGCGGCGCGATGAGGATGCCGGAAGCCGCGCCGATCAAGGCCGCCAGCGTAAACGACAGGCTGCCCGCCATCACCGTGGAGATGCCCATCAGCCGGGCGCCGACGCGATTCAGGGCGGTGGCGCGCAGAGCCTTACCGTAAAGCGTGCGCGCAAAGAACAGATAAAGCGCGGCAATGAGTGCCGAGCTGGCGCCCAGCACCCACAGGGTCTGGGCGTTGATAGCCAGGGAACCCAGCTCGAATGAGGCTTCGCTGAAGGCCGTGGTGCGCGACCCTTCGGCGCCAAAAAACAACAAGCCCAAGCCCACCAGGCTGAGATGTACGGCCACGGCGACGATCAGCAGCACCAGTACCGAGGCCTCAGCCAGCGGTTGAAAAGCCAACCGGTAAATCATCGGCCCGAGCGGCACCACCACCGCCAGTGCCAGAGCAACCTGCAAGGGCATGGGCAGATTCGCCGGGTCCGACCAAGCCACCAGCCCGGCCAATGCGCCCGGTAGTGCCAAGTTCATCGCAGCGACGCGCCAAAGACGTTTGAAACTCTGTCTACGCAGCGCGGTGCCAATCTCGATCAGCGTCACCGCCACGCCCGCACCCAGCAGCAACCATAAAGTGCCAGGCAGCTTGCCCGACTGCAAGGCGGCCATGGTCAAGGCCCCATAGGCGACGAATTCGCCCTGCGGAATGAAAATAACGCGCGTGACGGTGAAGACCAGTACCAGAGCCAGCGCCAACAAGGCATAGATCGCACCGTTAACAATGCCATCCTGACCCAGCAGCAATGCGATTTGAAAGTCCATACGGTACAGGTTGTTGCGGCTGAGGCGGCCAGAAAAACGCGGCGCGCCCTAGGAGGGATACGCCGCGCCCATGGGCGTCAGTCGCCCGCCACGTTGATTTTGCCTATTTTTGCAGCACCCACTTGCCGTTTTCGATCTTCACCATGACTCGCGAGCGTTGATCGAGGCCCAAGTGGTCGGTCGTCGTCATGTTGAATACGCCATGGGCGGCATAGAGATCCTTGGTGGCCTCCAGCGCATCGCGCAACGCAGCGCGGAACTCCTTGCTGCCCGGCTTGGCCTTTTTGAGCGCCCCCGGTACCGCATTCGCCAGCAATAAGCCGGCATCCCAGGCGTGGGCGCCAAAGGTGGAGACGCTGCCGACGCCGTTGGCCGCTTCGTATTTCTTGATGTATTCCAGGGCGGATTTCTTGACCGGGTTGGAATCCGGCAATTGCGCGGCTACCAGCACCGGGCCGGCGGGCAGGAAAGTGCCCTCCACGTCCTTGCCGCCTACGCGCAAGAAATCATTGTTCGCCACGCCGTGGGTCTGATATATCTTGCCCTTGTAGCCCTTCTCGCGCAGTGCCTTCTGCGGCAGTGCAGCCGGGGTGCCCGAGCCGGCGATGAGTACCGCATCCGGATTGGCGGCGATGATTTTCAGCACCTGGCCGGTCACCGAGGTATCGGCACGGTTAAAGCGTTCATTGGCGACGATCTTGAGCTTGCGCACCTCGGCCACCTTGCTGAATTCCTGCCACCAGCCCTCACCATAAGCATCGGAAAAACCGATGAAGCCCACAGTCTTGGTGCCGGCATTGCTCATGTGCTCGGTGATCGCTGTCGACATCTGCACGTCGTTCTGTGGGGTCTTGAACACCCAGCGGCGCTTGGCATCCATCGGATCGACAATACGGGACGAGGCCGCCATGGAGATCATGGGTGTCTCGGCTTCGGCGGCGACATCGAGCATGGCCAGAGAGTTGGGGCTGATGGTGGAGCCGAGGATGACATCCACTTTGTCTTCGCTGAGTAGCTTGCGGGTGTTCTTTACGGCGGTGGTCGTATCCGAAGCGTCGTCCAGCACGATGTAATTGACTTTCTGGCCGGCGATGCTGGTGGGCATCAGCGCGATGGTGTTCTTTTCCGGTATGCCCAGGGAGGCTGCCGCACCGGTGGCGGAAACGAGCACGCCGACGGTGATGTCGGCGTGAGCGGAGGTTACGGCGAGAGTGCTTCCTAGGGCGGCCAGCACTGCAAAGAACTGGATCGTACGCTGCATGGAAATCTCCTTAGTCTAGGGCTACGGTCAGGCGCCCTCTGGTGTGGCGCCTAGGAACCAGTCGGCAATCATACAAGCTACTGCGCTTCCTTCCAATGCCACGCTCAGGCTCATTTGCTTTATGACTCAACTAATTGAGTGCCTAAGTTGGGTGCCTATGATGCGCCAAAAGTATCTATCGCGAACTTGATGATGAGCAAGCTCGCAACAAACAAGAACGCCCGACGCACGAAACCGGCACCGCGGGTCAACGCCAGATTTGTCCCCACCACTGCGCCGGCGATGTTGCACAAGGCCATGATGCCACCCTGCCACCACAGTATGGATCCCTGCGCGCCGAAGTAAAGCAAGGCGGCAAGATTGGAGCCGGCATTGATAATCTTGGCCGATGCCGAGGCGCGCAGGAAATCCATGCCGAACAATCGTACAAACGCGAAGATAAGAAAGCTGCCGGTGCCAGGACCGAAGAAACCGTCGTAGAAACCCAGCACGCCGCCGACCAGTGCGGCCCACCAGGCCGCATCACCGTGACGCAGCACGGGCGTGCCGTCCTTTTCGCCGAAGTCTTTGTGGAACCAGGTGTAGGCGGTGACCGCGATAAGCAGCGCAAGGACCAGCGGTCGCAGCCAATCACTTGGCAGCTTACTAACCGTCATGGCGCCAAGGTAGCCGAACAGAAAACCCGAGATGGCAGCCGGCAGGACCAAGCGCCAGGGCACGTCTATGCTGCGGGCGTAGCGTGCCGCCGCGCTCGCAGTGCCGAAAATGCTGGCCAGCTTGTTGGTGCCAAACAAGCTGGCGGGTGTGGCCTGAGGATACACCGCAAACAAGGCGGGTACCTGAATCAAGCCGCCGCCGCCCACCACGGCGTCGATCAGCCCGGCGACAAAAGCGGCGACCAGGAGCGGGCTAAGTTCGAGCAGGTCCAAGATGCTTGCAGTGTTTCACGTGGAACCGAATGTCCTTACGTCTGCTTGAGCGATTGCAGCGGCAGCATCACTTGCCTATACAAAAGCGCGAAAAGATCTCCCCGAGCAAGTCGTCGGCGCTGAATTCGCCGGTGATTTCACTCAAGGCCTCCTGCGTCAGGCGCAATTCTTCGGCGAAGAGTTCCAGACTGGCCTGGTGCAGACTGGCGGTGTGTAAATGCGCCGCAGCCCGGGCCAAGGCTAGCAAGTGCCGCTCGCGCGCCATGAAGACATCCTCGGCGCCGGTTTGCCAACCGGCCACGCGCAACAACTCCTCGCGCAAGCTGTCGATGCCGGCGCCGGTCTTGGCTGAAAGCCAAAGACCGACCACTCCGTTGCCTACGGTTCTGCCTATGGGGTGCTCGATCAGGTCCGCCTTGTTATGCACGAGCAGACATTCAACCCCGGCGGGCAGGCGTGCAGCGATAGCATGATCCGCCTCGGTCAGCCCGCTGCGCGCATCGACGAGTTGCAAGACCACATCGGCGCGCTCGATCTCCTGCCAAGTGCGCGCCACGCCGATGCGCTCGATCTCATCCTCGGTCTCGCGCAGGCCCGCCGTATCGATGATATGCAGGGGGATGCCCTCAATCTGAATGGCTTCGCGCAACACGTCCCGCGTTGTACCCGCCACCGCCGTGACGATGGCCCGTTCATGGCCCGCCAAACGATTGAGCAGGCTGGACTTGCCAACATTAGGTTGGCCGGCCAAAACCACATGCAAGCCCTGGCGCAGCAGGCTGCCCTGCCGGGCGCGGCTTTGCACTACCGTCAGCTCGGTCTGGAGCGCCTGCAATCTTTCAAAGGCTTTGGCCTGCTTGAGGAAGTCGATTTCTTCGTCCGGGAAGTCCAGCGTCGCTTCGACCAGCATGCGCAACTCGATCAGCTTATCGACCAGCCTATGAACGGTGGCCGAGAACTCACCAGCCAGCGAGCGCACCGCCGAGCGAGCAGCCGCGGCAGTGGAAGCCTCAATCAAATCGGCCACGGCTTCGGCTTGCGCTAAATCGAGTTTGTCGTTGAGAAAGGCGCGCCGGGTGAATTCACCCGGTTCGGCGGGGCGTGCGCCGAGCTCCAGGCAGCGCTGCAGCAATAACTGCATCACCACCGGCCCGCCGTGGCCCTGCAATTCCAGCACGTCTTCGCCGGTATAGGAATGCGGCGCCGGGAAATACAAGAGCAGACCTTCATCTATCTCCGTGCCTGCCGCATCAATAAAGGCGGTATGCGTCGCATACCGAGGCACCGGCAGCCGGCCGCTCAAGGCGCGAGCGTAGGCAGATAGATCCGGCCCGGAAAGGCGAACAACACCTATGCCGCCACGTCCGGGCGCCGTGGCTACGGCGGCGATTACCTCAGCGCTTGGCTTTAGGCTTGCCACCCTCGACCATCCGGGTGATCTGCCATTGCTGGCCGATGGACAGCAAATTGTTCACGATCCAGTAGAGCACCAGGCCCGACGGGAAGAACAGGAACATCGCTGTGAACACGATAGGCATGGCCATCATCACCTTGGCCTGAATAGGATCGGGCGGCGTCGGATTCAGCCTGGTCTGAACCAGCATGGTGACGCCCATAATGAGCGGCAGCACATAATAGGGATCCTTGGCGGAAAGATCCTGTATCCATAGCATCCAGGGCGCATGGCGCATTTCGACGCTGCCCAACAACACCCAATACAGTGAAATGAAGACCGGGATTTGTACCAGAATAGGCAAGCAGCCGCCCAGCGGGTTGATCTTTTCCCGCTTGTACAACTCCATCATTTCCTGGTTCATGCGATTGCGGTCGTCGGCAAACTGCTCTTTGATCTTCACCAGCTTGGGGGTAACCAAGCGCATTTTTGCCATGGAACGATAACTTGCGGCAGACAAGGGGAAAAACACCGCCTTGATGGATATCGTCAGCAATATGATGGCCCAACCCCAGTTACCCACGAGCCGGTGGATCAATTCCAGCGCCCAGTAAATCGGCGCGGCAATAATGGTCAGCCAGCCGTAGTCCACCACTCGCTCAAAACCAGGCGCGACCTTCTCGAGACGCGCCTGTTCTTGGGGACCGGCATACAGCGGCACGCTAACCTGGGCAGTCTGGCCCGGCGCAACACTCGGTATCGGAACAATCACGCCGGTGCTAAACAGGTTATCGCCAATCTTTTGCGCGTAGAACTCCCGGTCTTCTTTACCTTGAGGCGCCCAACCGGCCACGAAGTAATGCTGAACCATGGCAATCCAGCCGTTGGCAGCCTTGGAAACAAACTTGGCCTTAGCCTTTTCTATATCGGCGAACTCGATTTTCTGAAACTTGCCTTCTTCGGTATACACGGCCGGGCCGGTGAAGGTGCTCACGCTGGTGATCCCCCGAGGCGGAATCTTGCCATCGCGGATCAACTGATAATAAACATTGCCCACCAAGGGTGTTGTACGGTTATTGGTCACCTCATAGGCAACATCGATCAAATAACTGTCGCGATGGAAGCGATAGAGCTTGGTGACTTTGACACCATTGGTTTCCGGGGCTTCCAGACGAAGTTCCAGAGCATCCACACCCGGTTTCAACTCGTAGGTTCCGGGTGCGAGCTTGTACTCTGTCTTGTGGTTAGGCAAACCCTCCCCCATCAAGCCACTTTGTGCCAGATACAGATGTTCTGTGGAGTTTTCCAACAACACAAAATTTTTGGAGCCGTCTTCCGTTGCTTTATGGCGAATCAACTCCAACCTGACCAGGTCGCCGCCCTGGGAAGCGACCTCGGCCACGAAAAGATCGGTTTTCACCAGCGCCTTCGTCGTAGACGCCGCACCGGGAGCTTGCCCGGCGGCCAAACCGGCAGTTTGCCCCATGCCGGGTGCGACGGCAGACGTGGCGCCCGGCGAGATTTGCTGCGGCACGGGGGTAGAAGACGCAGTTGGCGTAGACGACGTAGCGCTGGGGAGGGGCGGCTTGGGCAGATTTTGTTTTTGCCAGGCATCCCACAGCATGACCAAGGAAAAGCCAAAAGCCAGCAATAAAATCAGACGCTTATTATCCATCGATTAACTCTTGAGGTTCATGGAACCGGGTGGTAACCACCGCGATGCCAAGGATGACAGCAGGAAACGCGTTTGACAGCCAGCCAGCCGCCTTTGCAGGCGCCGTACTTTTCCACCGCTTCCAGTGCATATTCGGAACAGGAGGGATGAAAACGGCAGTTGCGGCCCAGCCACGGACTGATCGCGAACTTGTAGCACCTTAGCAGAATGAGCAGCAAACTCTTCATGCCGTTAGGCGCTGAAACAGAGTGTCGATGTCAGCTCGCAGAGCTAGCCGGTCCGGCCGATGCATTTTCACTCTGAACCGTACCACCAAGTCTTTGTTGGGCAAGCTGGCTCTACGGCTACGGAAAGATTCACGCACGATACGCTTCACCAGATTGCGATGAACAGAGAAACGAACGAGTTTCTTGGCCACCACCGTTCCCAAGCGGGCACCAGGGCCGGCATTGGGGCGGTGGAGCAACTCAAAATAGACGGAGCGCAGAGACCGCCGAAAAGCAAAAACGGATGAAAACTCATCCGTTTTGCGTAGGCGATACTCGCCGCGGAAGCCCAGGCCGACGCCTACCGTCACCGCTAATTAGACAGCGAGACGAGTCCGCCCTTTGGCCCGACGGGCGCGGATGACCGCGCGTCCGCCGCGCGTCCGCATGCGAACAAGAAAACCGTGGGTACGTTTACGCTTGATGACCGAGGGCTGATAAGTACGTTTCATGGCTGAGGGTCTGTGCGAAGAGAAACGGGCGATTACAGCTTCTTCAGTCGGCCTTGTCAAGCCCATTTTTTTTTACGGCCTGTGGATAACTTTCTCGCAAAAGCGCTAGAATCCACAGCCTAAGTAGGCGGACCCTGCCGGGTATCTGGTGCAAATCAGGCGTTTGTCTGACGGTTTATTTTAAAATAAGAATAATAAAATCAATCCTGTAGATATCTTTTCCGCCAAGCGGTGCTGGGCTCACCAGCACTCGGATGTCGGTAGGGCTTACTCTGAATGAACGCATTCTGGTCTTCTTGCCTGCACCAGCTGGAGCAAGAACTTCCACCTCAGCAGTTCAATACCTGGATCAAGGCGCTACGTCTTGAGGATGGAGAGGATGGGGGCGCCCTGCGTTTGGTAGCGCCGAACCGGTTCGTGCTGCAATGGGTGCGCGAGCGCTACATGCGCAGGCTGGAAGATATGGCCAAGCAATTCTTTTCCACGCCAGTACAAATTTCCATCGACTTGCGGACTTCTGACGACACCGAGCCCCCCCCAACCACAACGCCAAACCCGAATCTTCCCGAGAAGAATATTACGGAGAAGGTTCCGACCGGCGCAATCCATGGCACAGCTCGGTTACCTGCCTTGGGCGGAATTCCCGATTCTGCTTATGAAAAAACGCGGCTAAATCCGGCTTTCACTTTCGACACGCTGGTCACCGGTCGCGCCAACGACTTGGGTCGCGCAGCCGCTTACCAAGTGGCCCTCAACCCCGGCACCTCATACAATCCGCTTTTTGTCTATGGCGGTGTCGGCCTGGGCAAGACGCACTTGATTCACGCCCTGGGCAACGAGGTTTATCGCCAGAATCCAGACAAAGTGATCCGCTATGTTCATGCCGAGGATTACTATGCTGATGTCGTACGCGCCTATCAACAGAAGTCGTTCGACGTGTTTAAGCGCTATTACCGATCATTGGACTTGCTGCTGATCGACGATATCCAGTTCTTCAACAACAAGAACCGTACTCAGGAAGAATTCTTCTACGCCTTCAACGCCCTGATTGAAGCGCGCAAGCAGATCGTCATCACGTGCGACACGTACCCAAAAGACATCACCGGTCTCGAAGACCGTTTAATATCGCGTTTCGACTGGGGTCTGACGGTGGCCATCGAGCCGCCTGAACTGGAAATGCGCGTTGCCATACTAAAAAAGAAAGCCGAAGCCGAAGCTATTGAAGTTGGCGAGGATGTGGCATTTCTCATCGCCAAACATCTGCGTTCCAATGTGCGAGAACTGGAAGGCGCCCTCAAGAAAGTGTTGGCTTTTTCCCGTTTCCACGGCCGTGAAATCAATCTCGAATTGGCCAAAGAAGCCCTCAAGGATTTACTGGGCGCACACAATCGCCAGATCACCTTTGAATACATCCAAAAGACGGTCGCTGAGTACTACAAAATCAAAGTCTCCGATATGTATTCGAAGAAGCGCACGCGTATCATCGCGCGACCACGCCAGGTTGCTATGTGGCTGGCGAAAGAATTGACACCGGCCAGTCTGCCCGCCATCGGCGAGGCGTTTGGCGGCAGAGATCACACCACGGTACTGCACGCATGCCGCACAATATCGGATTTGCGTTTGAAGGACAGCATCATCAACCACGATGTGCTGGTGTTGACGCAAGTATTAAAAGGTTGAGAGAGGTTAATAAATGGCAAAACATGGAATAAAAAGCCTTGAATAAGGTCTGTATAGACAAGTAAGTAATTGTGGATAAGCAGACAAATAAGGGTAGTGATAAATTTGATCCACATTCCACCCCCAAGTGAACAAGCTACTTATCCAAACCCTTACTAACAGACTATTTAATTGTTTTATATTGATATTATCCACTTTTCCACAGAAAACACTGGTGTACTGTTAACTAGTTGGAGATTTATAAATGCTCCTTATAAAAACATCACGCGACAACCTCCTTGGACCCTTACAGGCCGTTTGCGGCATCGTCGAGAAGCGGCACACCTTGCCGATCCTTTCGAACGTCTTGATCGAAAAAAATGGCGATCAGCTCACCCTGCTCGCCACCGACATCGAAATCCAGATCAAGACCCATGCCATCGGTGCTCAGGGTGCTGACCAGGCTGCGGTGACCGTTGCCGCTCGCAAGCTACAGGACATCCTGCGTTCCCTGCCGGAAAGCGCGGAAGTTAGCTTGTCGCTCGAAGACAAACGCATGCAGATTCGCGCCAGCAAAAGTCGCTTCAATTTACAGACTTTGTCTGCTGACGATTACCCGCGTATGGCGTCAGGAGACGGAGAACAAACGCATCTGCAACTGACGCAAAAGCAATTCAAGCGACTCATCGGTTTCGTCCAGTACGCCATGGCGCAGCAGGATATTCGCTACTACCTCAATGGTTTATTGTTGGTGGTCAGTGGCAATGAACTGCGTGCCATCGCCACCGATGGCCATCGGCTGGCCTATGCCAGCGAAGTATTGCCAGAGAACTTGTCGCATACCGAGGTCATACTGCCACGTAAGACGGTGATGGAGTTGTCGCGCCTGCTCGGCGATAATGACGATGTACTTAATATTAAGCTTTCACCGAACCAGGCGACCTTCAGCTTTGGCGATATCGAACTGGTCTCCAAACTGATCGACGGTAAATTTCCGGATTATGAGAGAGTCATACCGCAAAATCACCACAAGGTGGTTACCTTGGCGCGGACAACGCTGTTGCAATCGCTGCTGCGCGCCGCAATTCTCACCAACGAAAAGTTCCGCGGTGTGCGTGTCGTACTGGCGACAGACAGCCTTAAAATCATCAGCAGCAATGCCGATCAGGAAGAAGCCCAAGAAGAGCTCGAGGTTGCCTATGAAGGTGACGCACTCGACATCGGTTTCAACGTCACTTATCTACTCGATGTCCTCAACAACGTTTCGGTTGATGACGTCGAAATCCGTCTGGTCGATTCCAACTCCAGCGCCTTGATCACCTTGCCAGGCAACGACCGCTTCAAGTACGTAGTCATGCCAATGCGCATCTAGTATCCCTCTTAATTTAGTCTTAACAAACACCAAAACGACGACAGAACCCCATGAGCCAGGAAGACAATAGCTACGATTCCAGCAGCATCAAAATTCTGAAAGGCCTGGAGGCGGTCCGCAAGCGCCCTGGCATGTACATCGGAGACACTTCCGACGGCACAGGCCTCCACCACATGGTTTCCGAAGTCGTCGATAACGCCATCGACGAAGCGCTCGCTGGTCATTGCGATGAGATTGTCATTACCATCCACACCGACAACTCCATTTCGGTGAGGGACAACGGTCGCGGTATTCCTGTCGACATCAAAGAGGACGATGAATTCAAGCGTTCCGCCGCCGAAATTGTCATGACAGAACTGCATGCCGGCGGCAAGTTCGATTCCAACTCCTACAAGGTGTCGGGCGGCCTGCATGGCGTTGGCGTCTCTGTTGTGAATGCTTTGTCCGACTGGTTGCGACTGACCATCCGTCGCAATGGCAACAAACACAGTATGGAGTTTCGCGCGGGCGTCGCCGTTGAACCGCTTAAGGTGGTCGGCACTACCGAAAAACGCGGCACTGAAGTGCACTTTCTGGCTTCCCAAGAAACCTTCGGCAATATCGAATATCACTACGACATACTCGCCAAACGCCTGCGCGAGCTCTCTTTCCTCAACAACGGCGTTGCCATCAAGCTCGTTGATCAGCGTAGCGGCAAGGAAGAAGATTTCGCCTTCTGCGGCGGTGTGAAGGGCTTCGTCGAATACATCAACCGGGCCAAGACGGTGCTGCATCCCAACGTTTTCTACGCCACGGCACAAAAGGACGGCATCACGGTCGAGGTCGCCATGCAGTGGAACGACTCCTACGCCGAACAGGTGCTGTGCTTCACCAACAACATTCCGCAAAAGGATGGCGGCACCCACCTGACCGGCTTGCGCATGGCCATGACGCGGGTCATCAACAAGTACATCGAAGAACACGAGTTGGCAAAAAAAGCCAAGGTCGAAACCACCGGTGACGACATGCGCGAAGGCCTCGCCTGTGTGCTTTCGGTAAAAGTACCCGAGCCCAAGTTTTCCTCGCAGACCAAAGAGAAGCTCGTCTCCTCGGAAGTGCGGCCCGTTGTCGAGGAAATCGTCGGCGCCAAGCTCGCTGAATTCCTGCTCGAAAAGCCGGTCGATGCCAAAATCGTTACCAGCAAAATCGTCGACGCAGCGCGGGCGCGCGAGGCGGCTCGAAAAGCTCGGGAACTAACGCGTCGCAAAGGCGTGCTGGACGGCATCGGCCTACCGGGCAAGCTAGCGGATTGCCAGGAGAAAGACCCGGCTTTGTGTGAGCTTTACCTGGTCGAGGGCGATTCTGCCGGTGGTTCAGCCAAGCAGGGGCGCGACCGAAAATTCCAGGCGATCCTGCCGCTCAAGGGCAAGATCCTCAACGTCGAAAAAGCGCGCTCCGATAAACTTCTCTCCTCGCAGGAAATCGTCACTTTGATCACGGCGCTGGGCACCGGCTTTGGCAAAGGCGAAGACTACAAGCCCGAAAAGCTGCGCTATCACCGCATCATCATCATGACCGATGCCGATGTCGACGGCGCGCACATCCGCACCTTGTTGCTCACCTTCTTCTACCGTCAACTGCCGGAGCTGGTTGAACGCGGTTACATCTACATCGCTCAACCACCACTCTACAAAATCAAGCATGGCAAGACCGAGCGCTACATCAAGGACGATCACGAACTAAATCAATACCTGCTCAAACTGGCGCTGGACGACACCGAGCTGACGCCGAGCGAAGGTGCTACGCCGCTACGTGGCGAGGCTTTGGCCGAGCTAGCGCGTTCCTACATTCTTTCGGAAGCGGTGATCTCGCGGCTAGGGTTTTTCCTCGACGACGAAGTGTTGCACGCCATGCTGGCGCATGACATTTCCGTTGAATTAACCGATAAGGCCGCCGCCCAGGAATCCGCCAAACGGCTCGCCAAGCACACGCCTGACTCGATCACGATCCACGCCCGCTTTGAAGAGAAGAGCGAGCGCTGGCAGTTGCATATCGAACGTATGCATCACGGCAATCTCAAGCACGGCATGATCGACGAAGAGTTCCTGCTTTCCGGTGACTACCGCCAGGTCCGTCACACCGCGCAATTGGTATCCGGCTTGATCGGCAAAAACGCCATCATTCGCCGTGGCGAGAAGTCGCAAGCCATCACGAGCTTCGCCGACGGTATGAGTTGGATGCTCGCCGAAGTCGAGCGCGGCATTACCAAGCAGCGCTACAAAGGTCTGGGCGAAATGAATCCCCAGCAACTATGGGAAACCACCATGGACCCGACGGTGCGCCGCTTGCTCAGAGTGCAAATCGATGACGCCATTGTTGCCGACGAGATATTCACCAAGCTCATGGGTGACAACGTCGAGCCGCGCCGCGCTTTTATCGAAGGCAACGCGCTTTACGCACGCAACATCGACGTTTGATGTTGTAGTCTCCGCCGAGACTTTGGATTTTTCCGGAATTTTTGATTTTGTTGGATAGTGAGAGGCCGGTCACTTGTTGATTGGCCTTTTCATTTTCTGAGCTGCCGTGCTTGAGAATTGTGCGGCAAACAAAGTGCACATGAGCGGACCCCAAGAAGACCACCGACGAGCGCATGCTAATAGGCCACAGCTCGCACACCTGTTCTATATGCGTAGCGAGAATTTGTCCGAAATCGGTTAACATTCCCGACTGGCGACCGTGTCTTGCGGAACGTTGGCATGAGCGAGCTCTAATAAGAGTCAATAGGTGCCCGATGGCCAAAGCAATAAAGAAAATCGAATCCAGCGCCAACATCGGCTTCGAGGCCAAGCTCTGGCTCTCCGCCGACAAATTGCGGAACAACATGGACGCGGCGGAATACAAGCACGTCGTCCTCGGCCTCATCTTCCTCAAATACATCTCCGACACCTTCGACGAACACCACGCCAAGCTCGTCGCGGGCAAGGGCGACTTCGCTGGCGCGAACCCCGAGGACAAAGACGAATACCTCGCCGCCAATGTCTTCTGG
>JAYUNL010000101.1:0-9803 GCA_043761745.1 Rhodocyclaceae bacterium | reverse complement strand
AGATGCAATTCAGTCTGCCGCATGACCAACTCCTTCTCTCTGGGTGGATATGCGACAGTATAAAACATGTTTCGTTATTTACGTGTTTATGTACTAGCTTGGTGCTGTGAGAGAATCTACCATAGTGTTTGTGACGGCGCCCTTTGCGCTTTCATGATGTGATCTGGAATGCAAGTCAGAGGACGGAAGTCGCAGTGACTTCGGTTTTCTGGCTTTTGTCTTTTGTGCTTGACCATTGTTCTCCGCCCAATATGCCGACGATTACTCTCCCTGATGGCTCCCAACGCGATTTTCCGCAGCCGGTGACGGTGGCCGAGGTGGCCGCTTCCATAGGCGCCGGGCTGGCGCGTGCCGCGCTGGCCGGCAAGGTGGATGGCAAACTGGTCGACACCTCGTTTCTCATTGAGTGCGATGCCTCGCTGGCCATCATCACGGATAAGGATGACGAGGGTCTGGAAGTCATACGCCATTCGACTGCGCACCTGCTGGCCTACGCGGTGAAGGCATTGTTTCCCGATGCGCAAGTGACCATCGGCCCGGTGATCGACAACGGCTTTTACTACGACTTTTCCTACAAGCGCCCCTTCACGCCGGAAGACCTGGCGGCGATCGAAAAGCGCATGGGCGAATTGGCCAAAAAGGATTTCCCGGTCACGCGTGAAGTGTGGGCGCGCGACAAGGCGGTCGATTTTTTCAAGTCCATCGGCGAGCATTACAAGGCCGAGATTATTGCTTCCATTCCGGCCGATCAGGACGTGTCGCTGTATCGCGAAGGCGATTTCATCGACTTGTGTCGTGGCCCGCATGTGCCTTCCACGGGCAAGCTGAAAGTTTTCAAGCTGATGAAGCTGGCCGGCGCCTACTGGCGTGGCGATTCTAAAAATGAAATGCTTCAGCGCGTCTATGGCACGGCCTGGGCCAAAAAGGAAGACCTCGATGCGCATCTGCACCGGCTGGAAGAAGCGGAGAAGCGCGACCATCGCAAGCTCGGCCGCCAACTCGATCTCTTCCACCTGCAAGACGAAGCGCCCGGCATGGTGTTCTGGCATGCCAACGGCTGGGTGATCTGGCAAGAGATCGAGCAATACATGCGCAAGCTGCTCGGCGAGCATGGTTACCAAGAGGTGCGCACGCCGCAGGTGATGGATCGCGTGTTGTGGGAGCGTTCCGGCCACTGGGAAAACTATGCCGAACACATGTTCACCACCAAGGCGGAGGAGCGCGATTACGCCGTCAAGCCGATGAATTGTCCGGGCCACGTGCAGATTTTCAATCAGGGCATCAAGAGCTATCGGGATCTTCCAATGCGCCTGGCCGAATTCGGCTCCTGCCATCGCAACGAACCTTCCGGCGCGCTGCACGGCATCATGCGCGTACGTGGTTTCGTGCAGGATGACGCGCACATTTTCTGCACCGAGGCGCAAATACTCGACGAGTCCGCCGATTTTATCGACTTGTTGCGCAAGGTGTATGCGGATTTCGGTTTTACGGACGTGCTGGTAAAGCTATCCACGCGGCCGGAAAAGCGCATCGGCTCAGACGAGACTTGGGATAGGGCCGAGGCCGCCTTGACCGAGGCGCTGGCCGCCAAAGGGTTGGAGTACGAACTGCAACCCGGCGAGGGCGCTTTCTACGGACCGAAGATCGAGTTCTCGCTGAAAGACTGTCTGGAGCGCGTCTGGCAGTGCGGCACCTTGCAACTGGATTTCTCCTTGCCCGAACGGCTGGGCGCGGAGTATGTGTCGGAAGACAATGCCCGTCGGCACCCCGTCATGCTGCATCGCGCGATCCTGGGATCGATGGAGCGTTTCATTGGCATCCTGATTGAACATCATGCTGGAGCCTTTCCGGTCTGGCTGGCGCCGGTGCAGGCTGTTGTCATGAATATCTCGGAGCACCAGACGGATTACGCGGAAGCGGTGATGAAGCAATTGCGCGCCGCCGGCCTGCGTGCCACTGCCGATTTGCGCAACGAGAAAATTAACTATAAAATACGCGAACATAGCTTGCAGAAGCTGCCTTATCAGGTCGTCATCGGCGACAAGGAAAAGGCAGCAGGGTTGGTCGCCGTGCGTGCCCGAGGCGGACAGGATCTCGGGCAAATGTCCCTAGAGACGTTTATTGAACGCCTCACGCGAGAACGCGATGCGCGTGCAGGGGCGATCTGATTTTTATTTTTTTTGGAGACTTGAACCATCGTACAGCCACAGCAGAAGACGGCGCGTCTGAATCAAGAGATTAACGCACCGGAGATCAGATTGATCGGGGTAGAAGGAGAGCAGCTCGGCATTGTCTCGGTTGAGTCAGCGCTGAAAATGGCCGAGGAAGCAGCAATCGACTTGGTTGAAATTGCGCCGCTTGCCCAGCCACCCGTCTGCCGGCTGATGGATTTTGGCAAGTTCAAGTACGCCGAGGCGAAAAAAGCTCACGAGGCCAAGCTTAAGCAAAAGCAGATACATGTCAAAGAGGTCAAGTTCCGCCCCAGTACCGACGAGGGCGATTACAAGATCAAGCTGCGTAACCTGACTCGTTTCTTGGAAGAAGGGGACAAAACAAAAGTCACCTTGCGCTATCGCGGACGTGAAATGGCGCACCAGGAATTCGGCATCCGCCTTCTGGAGCGCGTGAGGGAAGATCTGATCCCGTATGGTACGGTTGAGCAGTTTCCGAAAATGGAAGGTCGCCAGTTGATCATGGTGCTGGCGCCGATCAAGAAGCTGGAGAAGAAGTAGTAGTAAGTAGTAGTACGGGCGCTTCATTCTCGACGACAGCAACAATATACAGGGATATACAGGGCGGATGAGCCGGCCCGGCAGCAAACCAGGCTCATACACAAGTGGTTGCAGGTTGTGCAAGCGCTCTCAAGTCGGGAGCCACCTGCCGCCATGTTAAAAAACGGAGTTTTTCATGCCGAAAATGAAGACCAAATCGGGCGCTGCCAAGCGCTTTAAGGTGCGACCAGGCGGGAGCATCAAGCGCGGCCAGGCGTTCAAGCGCCACATCCTCACCAAGAAAACCACCAAGTCCAAGCGCCAGTTGCGCGGTGTGACTGCTGTGCATGCCGCTGACATGAAATCCGTCCGCGCTATGTTGCCCAACGCTTAAGGAGACGCAAGATGCCACGAGTTAAGCGCGGTGTAACGGCGCACGCACGCCACAAGAAAGTTCTCGACGCTGCCAAGGGTTACCGCGGCCGTCGCAAGAGTGTTTATCGCATCGCCAAACAGGCGGTGATGAAGGCCGGTCAATATGCTTATCGTGACCGTCGTCAACGCAAGCGTCAGTTCCGTTCGCTGTGGATAGTCCGCATCAACGCCGCTGCGCGTGAGTTGGGCATGACCTACAGCGTCTTGATGAATGGCCTGAAGAAGGCTGCCATCGAAGTCGACCGCAAGGTGCTCGCTGATCTGGCGGTGTTCGACAAGCCTGCTTTCGCGCAGATCGCGAATCAGGCCAAGGCTAGCCTCGCCGTCTGAGTAGTGCGCAAATAAAAAAAGGAGGCTGATCGCCTCCTTTTTTTGCGACTACGCACCCACCCATCCCCATTCCTCCATGATTGATCTCGACCAACTTGTCGTCCAGGCCAGCACCGAATTTGCCGCTGCCGGTGACGTGACATTGCTCGAGCAAACCAAGGCGCGTTACCTCGGCAGCAGCGGTTCCTTGCCGGAGCTGCTCAAAGGTTTGGGCAAGCTGGCGCCCGAGGAACGCAAGACCGCCGGTGCGGCCATCAATAGCGCCAAGGATCGCATCAAGGCCGCACTGGAAGCGCGCCGCGACGCCTTGCGTCGTGCATTGCTGGAAGCACAATTGCAGGGTGAGGCGCTGGATATTACGCTGCCCGGTCGCGGCTATGGCGGCGGCGGGCTGCATCCGGCAACGCGGACCTTAGAGCGCATTGAAGAACTCTTTCGTTCTATCGGTTTCGAGGTTGCCGACGGTCCTGAGATCGAAGACGATTTTCACAATTTCACTGCACTCAACACACCGGAAAATCATCCGGCGCGTTCGATGCACGACACTTTCTATATCCGCAACGCGCCGGGGCTGCTATTGCGCACGCATACCAGCCCGATACAAGTGCGCTATATGGAAACGCACCAACCGCCCATACGCATCATTGCGCCGGGCCGCGTTTATCGTGTCGATTCGGACGCCACGCATTCGCCCATGTTTCATCAAGTCGAGGGGCTATGGATAGACGAGGCAGTGAGCTTCGCCGATCTGAAGGGCGTGTTTACTGATTTCCTGCGCAACTTCTTCGAGAAGCTGGATCTGCGCACGCGCTTCCGTCCATCGTTTTTTCCGTTCACCGAGCCTTCGGCAGAGATCGATATGAGCTGCGTCTTCTGCGACGAAGAGGGCGCCAATCGCGGATGCCGCGTCTGTAGTCACACGGGCTGGCTGGAAATCGCCGGTTGCGGCATGGTACATCCCAATGTGCTAAAGCATGTGGGCATCGATAGCGAGAAATACATCGGCTTTGCTTTCGGCATGGGATCGGATCGCCTTACCATGCTGCGTTATGGCGTCAATGATTTGCGTCTGTTTTTCGAAGGCGATCTGCGCTTTCTTGCACAATTCCGTTGAATCCACGCTATGCAATTTTCTGAAAACTGGCTACGCACATTCGTTGATCCGTCGCTGACTAGCGCGGAACTGGCGCATCTGTTGACCATGGCCGGTCTGGAAGTCGAGGTTCTACAGGATGCTGGCCCGATGTTCAGCGGCGTGGTGGTTGCACAGGTGCTGAGTGTCGACAAACATCCCGACGCGGACAAACTGAAAGTTTGCAGCGTGGATGCGGGGCAAGGCACCACGTTGTCCATCGTTTGTGGTGCACCGAATGTAGTGGCCGGCATGAAAGTGCCTTGCGCGCTGGTCGGTGCGAGCTTGCCAGGCATTGCCATCAAGGCCGCCAAGGTGCGCGGTGTTGAATCCTTCGGCATGCTGTGCTCGGCGCGCGAACTCGGACTGTCCGAAGACCAGGAGGGCTTGCTCAACTTGCCGGTTGATGCCCCGGTGGGGGAAGATATCCGCCGTTATCTCGCCCTCGACGACAAACTCTATACCCTCAAGCTCACGCCCAATCGCGCAGATTGCCTAAGCCTGCGTGGCGTGGCCAGAGAAGTCGGCGCCTTGAGCGGTGCGCCGGTCCGGCATATCGAGATCAAGGCGGTTGCTGTCACCAGCCAACATCGCCGCGATGTGGTGCTCGATGAGCCGGCTGCTTGCCCGCGTTATTGCGGTCGCGTGATTTCCGGCATCAACACCAAGGCGCAAACGCCGGAATGGATGAAGCGCCGCCTGGAGCGCAGCGGCATCCGCGCTATCAGCGCGGTGGTGGATATCACCAACTATGTGATGCTTGAGTTGGGCCAGCCGCTGCACGCCTTCGATAACGGCAAGCTGCACGGCGCGGTGCATGTGCGCCTCGCCAAAGCCGGCGATCAACTGACGCTGCTTAACGAACAAGCCGTGACGCTCGCTGCTGATGCCTTGGTCATCGCCGATGAGGCGCGCGTGCTGGCCTTGGCCGGCATCATGGGCGGTGCTGAGAGCGGTATTTCGTTAGATACCAGCGAACTCTTTCTTGAAAGCGCTTTCTTCGCACCCTATGCAGTGGCTGGAAAGGCCCGCGCCTTGGGCTTCTCCTCGGATGCCTCCTATCGCTTCGAGCGCGGCGTCGATTTTGCCATCACCCGCGATGCCTTGGAGCGCGCGAGCCAACTGGTGCTGGAAATCTGTGGCGGCAGCGCCGGCCCGGTGACCGAAGCAGTTTCCAACGATCACTTGCCGCGTCGTGAGACGGTGCGCCTGCGCATCGCACGCGCCGAAAAAATCCTCGGTATTCCGCTGGGCTGCGATGTCGCCGAACGTTTGTTCGCCGGCTTGGATTTGCAGTATCAGCGCGAGGGCGAGGTATTCACCGTCACGCCGCCCTCACATCGTTTCGACATCACCATCGAAGAAGATCTGGTCGAAGAACTGGCGCGGGTACACGGCTATGACAACATTCCCGCACGGCTGCCGCAAGGCCGGCTCGCCATTCTCCCGCAGAGCGAGAATTCACGCAGCCTCGCCCGTCTGCGTCGTTGGCTGACGGCGCGCGACTACCAGGAAGTCGTGAACTACGCCTTTGTCGACGCCGCGTGGGAGCGCGATTTCTGCGACAACACTGAGGCGGTTGAATTGGAAAACCCAATCGCCACCCAGATGAGCGTCATGCGTTCCAGTTTGATCGGCGGCTTGGTTGCGAATCTCGCTTACAACCTCAAGCGCCGCGTCGAACGCGTACGTGTTTTCGAAACCGGGCGCTGCTTCTTGCGTGCGCCATCTAGTGCGGAAAACAGCGCGTCGCTGGCAGGTTTGGCGCAACCACGCCGCATCGGCGCGCTGCTGGCTGGACCGGCTCAGCCCGAACAGTGGGGTGTTGTGCCTACCCGTCGCGTTGATTTTTTCGATGCCAAGGCCGATGTTGAGACGCTGCTAGCGCCGGCTGTGGCGCGCTTTGAGCGCATTTCGCATCCGGCGCTGCACCCGGGCCGTGCAGCGGCGGTGAGCGTCGATAGCGTAGTGATCGGCTTCATCGGCGAACTGCATCCGCAATGGACGCAAAAATATGCGCTGACCGCGTCACCTATCGTGTTTGAACTTGATCTGGATGCCGTGCTGGAGCGGCAATTGCCCGCTTATCGGGAAGTGTCGCGCTTCCCAACCGTGGTGCGCGACCTGGCTCTGGTAGTGGCGCAGGACATCCCCGCGCAGGCCTTGCTGGACGGTCTGAAAGCCGCTGCCGCCGAGTATGTCGGAGAGGTGGTTTTGTTCGATGTCTACCAGGGAAAAAGCATTGAATCCGACAAAAAAAGTCTTGCATTCCGGGTAGTTATGCAAGATACTGAAAAAACGCTGTCGGATGGCGAAGTGGATGCGGCGCTCGCAAAAATGATTGAATTTGCCGCGAAAAAATTCGCCGCCAAACTGCGGTCTTAGGGATTCGGGGGAGTGGTATGACGTTAACAAAGGCGGAACTCGCCGATCTTCTCTTCGAGAAGGTTGGTCTGAACAAGCGTGAAGCGAAAGATATGGTGGAAGGTTTTTTCGAAGAGGTACGGTCGGCGCTGGAACGTGGCGAAAGCGTCAAGCTGTCAGGCTTTGGCAACTTCCAGTTGCGCGACAAGCCGCAGCGTCCTGGCCGTAATCCCAAGACCGGCGAAGAAATTCCTATCACTGCTCGCCGCGTGGTGACTTTCCACGCCAGCCAGAAACTCAAGGCCGCAGTCGAAAAACTGAGTAGCCATGGCGCCAAACAAGGATGATCTGCCGCCCATTCCGGCGAAACGCTACTTCACCATAGGCGAAGTCAGCGAGCTGTGCGGCGTCAAGCCGCACGTGCTGCGTTATTGGGAGCAGGAGTTCACCCAACTCAAACCGGTCAAGCGGCGCGGTAATCGGCGCTACTACCAACACCACGAGGTGCTGCTGGTACGGCGCATCCGCGAACTATTGTACCGCGAAGGGTTCACCATCAGCGGCGCGCGCAACCGCCTCGATGATAGCGACGGCAAAGCCGCCGTTGCCCACTCAACTATTGCAGGTCAAGCTCCTTCCGCGTCGCTGCGCTTGGAAATCGTCGGCATTCTCGAAGAGCTTCGCGCCTGAAATATTTCCGCGACGAATTCTCCGCGTCGATACACCCAAGATTGCGCACGCCTCTGATATAATCCGCAGCCAGTCGGGGCGTGGCGCAGCCTGGTAGCGCACTTGCATGGGGTGCAAGGGGTCGCGAGTTCGAATCCCGCCGCCCCGACCAATCAAATCAACAAGCTAGCCAGAGCCGGTAGAGAATACATTCCCCCTATGCGGGACTTTTGCGGGAGTTCTCATGCCGATTTCCGTTTTAGGATCGTGAGCACGGGACTTCTCGTCTCGGTCGTCGCAATGCGATTTGCCGACTCTATCAGGCACTCTAGTTCCGCTGCTGAATAGTGCGTGGTGATACTGCCGTTCTTATGCCCCAACAAGACTTGACGGTCTTCTTCGGACACTCGCGCGGCACGTAACCTGCGCCCGAAAGTATGTTTGAGGTCATGAACCCTCACGCACCCAAATGCGGGGTGCGGTTGAATCCCATACTCCTCAAGCCACACTTTTGCTGCTCTGTGACGAGCGCTTCGCCACGCAGTAGCGTTCATCCTATGTAGTGGCCGTCCCTCAAATGGAAAGACCCATTCGGGGTGGCGGTTACGCTGACTATGGATGATTGATTTCGCCACATCATTCAGCACGACCAGCCTTTCTTCACGATTCTTGACCCCGGATTTCTCTGACCGCCCGCCAAACTCCGCAGGAATCAGAAACACGCTGGTACCCAACTCGGGAACCTCAATTTCCCAATCCCAGCGGAGCTTGCAAACTTCCTGTTCGCGAGTACCAGTATTTACCTTGAAAATGGCCATTTGCCGTAAATAGTCCGGAAGCTCACGAAACAGAACCACCTGTTCCTGCCATGACAGAGGGTAGGGAGTCCGTCTATCCTTCTTTTCGTCAAGCATCGTGATCAACGGCACGACATCAAGCCACGGGCGCTTGTTCTCATCACGCCATTTGCGCGCGCAGAGGTTCAATACGCGAACAACCCGCTGCAACGCAATGTTGACGGTTCGATTTGCAGCTCCCTTCTTTCGAAGTCCGCCAGGAGAAATGCCCACTTGTTTCTTGAACAGCACGAATGGGCGCAGCGCGTCGTCGTCAATAGCTTTCAAGGGCAGATTACCAATAAATGGGTCAAGCTGTTCCAAATATAAGGCGGTCAACCAGATCGAGGGTTGATGTTGGAACTCATGTAGATACTTGGTAGCGGCTTCACGCCAATTGCGGGTTCTGCTTATGCCATAGACCTTTTGCTTCCGGATTTCTTCGAGTCGATGGATAAGGTATTTTTCGGCCTCTTCCCTCGTGCTAGCTCCAGTGCTTTCACAAATTCGTCCGAATCCCTTGATCTGCTTGTCGACATGCCAGATTCCCCCTCTGGAGTACAAGCCACTAATCGTTTTACGCCCCATTTGCGTATTTCGCGCCAACGTGACCGGTGATTTCACAAAAGCGTGACCGACGTTTCACGGAAGCGTGACCGCGATTTCGCGCTGAGCGTGACCGATGGATTGGATGCTGTATGGGTAGTTGAAGGGAGTAGCCTCGCGGCTTTTTCGAAAGCGAGCGGGCATGCCCCAGGACAAACTATCCATGCGCAAGATACGAGACGTACTCCGATACCGCCACAGCACCGACTTGAGCCTGGGCGCCATTGCGCGCGCGCTCAACATCTCCAAAGGCGTTGTCGCCAAATACTTGAAGCTGGCGGGTGAGGCTAAGCTGGGTTGGCCGCTGCCCGACGACCTCGATGATGCCGCCCTTGAGAAGCGGCTGTTTCAGCTACCGGCGGCCCGAGCGCCCACTTTTACTGAACCCGACTACGCCCAGGTCCATCAGGAGCTGAAGCGCAAGGGTGTGACGCTCATTCTGCTCTGGGAAGAATATCGGCAGGACGTTGGCGACACCGCCTACCAATACACGGCCTTCTGCACCCGCTATCGGGTATGGACCGGCAAGCTCAAGCGTTCCATGCGCCAGACCCACCGCGCCGGCGAGAAACTGTTTGCCGACTATGCCGGTCCGACCGTGCCGATCATCGATGCTGCCACCGGCGAGATACGGCCAGCGAGCATCTTCGTTGCCGTACTCGGCGCATCGAGCTACACCTTTGCCTGCGCCACCGCCGGCCAAACGCAGGCCGACTGGCT
>JAYUNL010000100.1:0-24361 GCA_043761745.1 Rhodocyclaceae bacterium | reverse complement strand
ATTAGCTCATCCTGCGTTTGTTAATGCGGCTGAGAACCGCACCTGCGCCTCAATGTTGCTGGCGTAATAACAGGTGACCTCTTATTTGGCCTTGGCAATTGCGGTCGCCATGCATCAGCACCAGCAAGGGTTTGGCGTGTTCGTCTTCCATCACCAGGGTCTTGACTACGGCGTGTTCCGGGACGCACACACTGGGGTCTTTCATTATCAGAATTGCTTGCATGAATACCCGAATGTTTTACTCCAGAACATCGAACTTGCACTATTCGCGGCCTAATTCGGAGTGCGGGATCGTGGTTTGTTAAACTACGCTCTTTGCACGCAAGTCCCGATGTCTTCCAAAAATCGCCGCATTCTCGTCACCAGCGCCCTGCCTTACGCCAACGGCGCCATCCATCTCGGCCATCTAGTCGAATACATCCAGACTGATATCTGGGTGCGCTTCCAGAAGATGCGCGAACACGAATGCTGGTATGTCTGCGCCGACGACACGCATGGCACACCCATCATGCTGCGCGCCGAGAAGGAAGGCATCGCACCGGAAGCGCTGATCGCCCGCGTGCATGGCGAGCATGCGCGCGACTTCGCTGGCTTCCATGTCGAGTTCGACAACTACCACAGCACGCACTCGGAAGAAACGCGCCGCTACGCCAACGACATCTACGGCAAGCTGCGCGCCGCCGGGCTGATTGAAGTGCGGGCCGTCGAGCAGTTCTTCGATCCGGTCAAGGCAATGTTTCTGCCGGACCGCTATATCAAGGGCGAGTGCCCCAAGTGCGGTGCTAAAGACCAGTATGGCGACTCCTGCGAAGTGTGCGGCGCAGCCTATGCGCCCACGGATTTGAAGAATCCTTATTCGGCCGTCTCCGGTGCCGCGCCGGTACGCAAATCTTCCGACCACTATTTCTTCAAACTCTCCGATCCGCGCTGCCAGAGTTTCTTGCGCAAATGGACGCGCGAAGTCGGCCGGCTGCAACCGGAAGCCTCCAACAAAATGCAGGAATGGCTGGGCGCGCCGGATGAAAGCAAGCTCAGCGACTGGGACATTTCGCGTGACGCGCCCTACTTCGGCTTTGAGATTCCCGATGCGCCGGGTAAGTATTTTTACGTCTGGCTGGATGCGCCCATAGGCTATTTCGGCTCCTTCCAGAATCTCGCCGACAAGAAACGCGCCGAGGGCATCAACATCGACGTCGACGCCTATCTGAAACGCGACGATGAAACCGAGCTGGTGCATTTCATCGGCAAGGACATTCTCTACTTCCATGCCCTGTTCTGGCCGGCTGAATTGGCGCATGCCGGTTATCGCACGCCGACTTCTATTTTCGCCCACGGCTTTCTTACGGTGGACGGCCAGAAGATGTCCAAGTCGCGCGGCACCTTCATCACGGCGGAAAGCTATTTGCAGCAGGGCTTGAATCCGGAGTGGCTGCGCTATTACTACGCGGCGAAGCTCGGCAGTGCGATGGAAGACATCGATCTCAACCTGGAAGATTTCGTGGCGCGGGTGAATAGCGATCTGGTGGGCAAGTACATCAACATCGCCAGCCGTTGTGCGGGCTTTATCAGCAAGCGCTTTGGCGGTGCGCTCGCCAGATCGGATTCCGCGCTGATCAAATCGGTGTGCGAGGCCGCGCCGGCGATTGCCGTACTCTACGAGCAACGCGAATACAGCAAGGCGCTGCGGGAAATCATGGCGCTGGCGGATCGCGCCAATCAATTCGTCAATGACGAAAAGCCGTGGGAGCTGACCAAGCAAGAAGGCAGTGTAGCTTCGCTGCATCGGGTTTGCTCGGAAGCAATCAACCTGTTCCGCTTGCTGACCTTGTATCTCAAGCCGGTGCTACCCAAGCTTGCTGCCGATGTGGAAGCCTTCCTCAACATCGCGCCGCTGACTTGGCAGGATGCCGCGACCACACTGCCAGCACGCCACAAGATCAACGACTATAAACACCTTATGACCCGCATCGATCCAAAGCAGATCGACGCCATGGTGGAAGCCAACAAGGAATCGCTGGCGCCCACGCCTGCGCTACAGCCGACGCAATCCCATTCGCCGCAACGCCACGCCGAGCATCAGCAAAAAATGGAAGAAAAAACTGTCTCCGCCCACATCAGCATCGACGATTTTTCCAAGGTCGATCTGCGCATCGCGCGCATCGCGAATGCCGAGCATGTTGAAGGCGCGGAGAAGCTGCTCAAGCTCACACTGGATCTCGGCACGGAAACGCGCACCGTCTTCGCCGGCATCAAGTCGGCCTACGATCCGGCCACGCTGGTCGGTCGTCTCACCGTGATGGTCGCCAACCTTGCGCCGCGAAAAATGAAGTTCGGCCTCTCCGAAGGCATGGTGCTGGCGGCTTCCGGCGACACGCCGGGGCTGTTCTTGCTCAGCCCGGACAGCGGCGCCCAACCCGGCATGCGCGTCAAGTAAACAATGCGGGCACCAACCGAGAATTCCGATAATGTTGTGCTGATGCGTACTCCGCTGTGTGAATAATCTCACCTACCTGCTGTCTATCGACTTCGCGGCGTTAATCGCCGCATTCTGGCTGTTGCTAGGCCTGGCGGGATTGGTTGCGCCACGCAATCTGGGATTTATCAGCCGGGTAATTTTTCCGCTCGGCGCGCTCGGCGGCTTGGCGCTGGCCGCCGTGGGGCTGATGGCCTTGGGCGAAACACCGCAGACCATGGTGCTGGCGATTGGTCTGCCCGACCTGCCCTTTCATTTACGTCTCGATTCGCTTTCGGCGCTGTTCCTGACCTTGCTCGGTGCGGCGAGCGCCGGCATCTCCATTTACGCGGCGGGCTATTTCCGCAAGGGTGAAGGCACGGCGCCGGGGCTGCAATGTCTGTTCTATCACATCTTCCTGGCGGCCATGGCCTTCGTGCTCCTGGCCGACGACGCCTACTTCTTCATGGTCTCCTGGGAGACTATGGCAATGTCATCGTTCTTCCTCGTCACCTCGGACCATCGCATCGCCGAGATCCGCCGCGCCGGTTATCTCTACTTACTCATTGCGCACATCGGCGCCATCGGCATCCTGTTGTGCTTCGGCGTGCTGCAAGGGAATACCGGCGACTACACTTTCTCTGCCATGCGCGCCGTCGAGCACGGCGCCTTCTGGGCCACTGCGGCTTTTGGGCTGGCGCTCTACGGCTTCGGCGCCAAGGCGGGCCTGGTGCCGCTGCATATCTGGCTGCCCGAGGCGCATCCCGCAGCGCCCTCGCCGGTCTCGGCCATGATGAGCGGCGTCATGCTGAAGACCGCCATCTATGGCTTTCTGCGCGTGATGTTCGATCTGCTGCATACGCAGCTTTGGTGGTGGGGCGTTGTGGTGCTGGTACTGGGACTGATCACCGCCTTGTTCGGCGTGATTTTCAGCGCGGTGCAAAGCGATATGAAGCGCCTGCTAGCCTACTCGTCCATCGAGAATATCGGTCTGCTCTTTGTCGGCATCGGTCTAGGCATCACGTTTCACGCCTTTCACATGGATGCGCTGGCGGCGCTGGCGCTCACCGCCGCGCTGTATCACTGCCTCAATCACGCGGCCTTCAAGAGCCTACTGTTTCTCGCCACCGGCTCGGTGCTGCATGCCACGCACGAACGCAGCCTGGGCAAGTTGGGCGGCCTCATCCACCGTATGCCCTGGGTCGCCTGGCTGGCCTTGCTGGGCGTGCTCGCCAGCGCCGGCCTGCCGCCCTTGAATGGCTTCGTCTCGGAGTGGCTGCTGCTACAGAGTTTTTTGTTCACGCCGAATTTGCCGCACGGCTACATCAACATGATGATTCCTGTTGCTGCCGCCTCCGTAGCGTTGACGGCGGCACTGGCCGGCTTTGTCATGGTGAAATTTTTCGGCATTGTCTTTCTTGGCCGGCCGCGCGAAGAAAAGCTGGATGAGGCGCGCGATGCCGGACTGCTGGAACGCCTAGGTCTGGTGTGGTTGGCCTCGCTGTGCGTGTTGCTGGGTGTGATGCCGGTGGCGGTGATCGGCGCCATCGATCCGGTGACGCGACTGCTCGTCGGCACGGGGCTGGGCGAGGTGGCGCGCGCCAGCGGCTGGTTCCTGCTCGCACCCATCAATGCCGATCGCGCCAGCTACAACCCGGCGCTGTTGCTCGCCGCCATCGCGGCGGTGCTGGCGCTGGCCATCTATACCGTGCGGCGTTTCTACCACGGCCGCCTGCGCCGCGCCGCGCCTTGGGATTGCGGTTTCCCGCTGCAAACTGCCCGCATGCAGGACACCGCCGAAGGCTTCAGCCAGCCGATCCGCCAGATATTCGAAGCGTTTTATCGCATGAAGCGCGAGCTGCCCTCACCCTTCGATACGGCGCCGCACTACCGTGTCATCGTCGAAGATCACTTCTGGTACTGGCTCTATCTGCCCGTCGCCCGCGCCGCCGACTACGGCACGAAGCTGGTGGCCTTGCTACAGCGCGGACGCATCGCCGTGTATCTGCTCTACAGCTTCCTCACTCTCTTGGCGCTGTTGTTCTTCGTGCGATGAATATCGCCGCCTTCATACTCCAACTACTCCAGGTGATCGCCGCGCTGCTGCTGGCGCCGCTGCTCACCGGCTGGGTCAACCAGTGCCGCGCCTGGTTGCAAAACAAATCGGCGCCGCCTTTGCTGCAACCCTATTGGCTGTTGGCCAAATTGTTCGAGAAGGATGTGGTGCTGGCGCATAACGCCTCCAGCCTGTTCCGCCTCGTACCTTATATTTTGTTCGCCTGCATGGCGCTCACCGCAGCCATCGTGCCGACGCTGTCCACCGATCTGCCCTTCGCGCCGGCGGCCGATGCCATCGCGCTGGTCGGCCTTTTCGCTCTGGCACGCGTCTTCATCTCGCTGGCCGGCATGGATATCGGCACCGCCTTCGGTAGCCTGGGCGCGCGGCGCGAAATGCTCGTCGGTTTTCTCGCCGAGCCGGCCTTGCTGATGGTGTTGTTCACCGCCTCGTTGATTTCCCAGTCCACTTCGCTGGCGATCATTGTCGAAACACTGGGGCACCGCGAATTGGTCATCTACCCGAGCCTGGCCTTCGCCGGCGTGGCCTTCACCATGGTGTCTCTGGCGGAAAACGCCCGCGTGCCAGTCGACAACCCGACGACTCACCTCGAACTAACCATGATCCACGAAGCCATGATCCTCGAGTATTCGGGCCGCCATCTGGCGCTGGTGGAATGGTCGGCCAGCCTCAAGCTCTACGCTTACTCCTGCGTTGGCCTGGCGCTGTTCTTCCCCTGGGGCATACCCGCCGGAGCGGGCATGGACAGCATTCTGATCGCCATTCCTGCGCTGCTGATCAAACTCACCATCGGCGGCTTTCTGCTGGCGCTGATCGAAACGCTGAGCGCCAAGATGCGCATCTTCCGCGCGCCCGAATTTCTCGGTACCGCCTTCATGCTGGCGGTGCTCGGCATGCTGGTGCATTTCCTGCTGGAGGTGGGGGCATAATGCACGCGGCAATTGCCCACACGATTCCATTTTCATTGCAGATCATCAACCTGCTGGCGGCCGGTATGTTGCTGCTGTGCTTCGCCATGCTGGCTCAGCGACGCATCCTCTCGCTCATCAACCTGTTCGCCCTGCAAGGGCTGGTGTTGTGCCTATCCACCGTGGTGGTCGCCGCCACCACCGGCTTGTATCACCTCTACTGGTCGGCGCTGATTACGCTGGTGATGAAGGTGCTGTTGCTACCGTGGATACTGCACCGGCTGATTCGCCGGCTCAACGTGAAGTGGGATGTGGAAGGCCTGGTGAACATCCCCACCACCATGTTGATCGGCCTGGCGCTGGTGATCTTCGCCTTCAATCTGGCGCTGCCGATTTCGCAACTGGCCGGCACCATCACGCGTTCGACACTGGGTATCGCCATGGCGGCGGTGATGCTGTCGTTTCTGATGATGATCACGCGCTCCAAGGCGGTGCCGCAGGTGATCGGTTTTCTATCGATGGAAAACGGTCTGTTCTTCGCCGCCACCAGCGCCACCTACGGCATGCCCATGGTGGTGGAATTGGGCATCGCGCTCGACGTATTGGTCGGCATGGTCATACTCGGCGTGTTCTTTTTCCAGATTCGCCAGCAGTTCGACAGCCTGGACATCAGTCACATGGAACAGTTGAAAGAAGATTGATGGAACTCGGGCTGCTTCTTGCACTTCCTGCTTTCGGCGGCCTGGTGCTGGCCTTAACCGGTCACCACAAGCGCGCGGCCGAGATCAATGTCGCGTTCAGCTTCGCCACTTTCGTCGCTGCCATCGTGCTGACGGCGAAGGTTGTCGAAGGCGGGCCCATGCGCGCCTTCGACGATCAATTCTTTGTGGATTCGCTCAACGTCTTCCTGGTGGCGCTGACCGCTTTCGTCGGCCTCACCACTTCGCTATTCTCGCGCCCCTACATGCGCATCGAGCATGAGCGCGGCAAGCTCACCTCGGCGCGATTGCGGCTTTATCACAGCATGTACCAACTCTTCATGTTCACCATGCTGCTGGCGCTGCTCACCAACAACATGGGCATCCTCTGGGTGGCGATGGAAGCCGCCACGCTGACCACCGTGCTGCTGGTATCGCTTTATCGCACGCCCGCCAGTCTCGAAGCGGCGTGGAAATATTTCATCCTCTGCGGCGTCGGCATCGCTCAGGCCTTGTTCGGCACCATCCTGCTCTACTTTGCGGCGGAAAAAGTGCTGGGCTCGGAGGGCGTGGCGCTACTATGGACTCACCTCGATGCGGTGAAAGGCAACCTCGAGCCGACTGTCATGTCGCTGGCTTTCGTCTTTCTGCTCATCGGCTACGGCACCAAGGTCGGCCTGGTACCGCTGCATAACTGGCTGCCTGACGCCCACGCTGAAGGCCCGACGCCGGTTTCCGCCGTACTCTCCGGCCTGCTGCTCAATGTCGCGTTGTATGCGGTGGTACGTTGCAAGGTGCTGGCCGACGGCGCCTTGGGCACGCACTTCGCCGGCAATCTGATGATGGGTTTCGGTCTGCTCTCGGTGGTCGTCGCGGCTTTTTTTCTGTCGCGGCAAAGAGATGTCAAGCGCATGTTTGCCTACTCGTCCATCGAGCACATGGGCCTGGTGACTTTCGCCTTCGGCATGGGTGGACCGCTGGCCTGTTTCGCCGGCTTGCTGCACATGACCGTGCATTCGCTCACCAAGTCGGCGATCTTTTTCGCCGTGGGCCACGCCACGCAAAAGGCCGGCACGCAGATCATGGAAGAGATACGCGGCCTCTTGAAGGCCAATCCCACCGTGGGCTGGGGCTTGATGCTGGGCACCTTCGCCATCCTCGGTATGCCGCCCTTCGGCGTCTTCGCCAGCGAGTTTCTCATTCTCACCACCGCCATGCGGCAGCAGCCCTGGGCCACGCCCTTCCTGCTCGTCGCGCTGGGTGTGGCCTTCGCGGCAGTGTTCGGCAAGGTGCAGCCCATGGTATTCGGCGACAGCAATGCGCGCCGCTTGCCGCACCCGCCGGCGATTCTGCCGGTATTCGTGCATCTGCTGTTGGTACTCATGCTTGGCTTGTGGATTCCGCCTTATCTGGCGGAGTGGTATCGGCAAGCGGCGAAGTTCATCGGATAGCTATGAAAATTTTAGCCCAGGATATCGATTTCGAGCCCTTGCGCGGCGCCACGCCGATGTGGCGCGCGTCGGCATCATCCGATGCGCTGACGTCTTGCTGCAAGGCGGTGCGCGATGCGGGCGGTCGTCTGGTTGCGCTATGGGGTAGCGATGAGCGCGATGGGGCGTCTGGAAAACCGGCCGGGTTCGCGCTGCATATCGCGCTGGCGATTCAGGAAGGCTTGCTGCTGCTCGATCTCGCGCTCCCCGCCGACTCGCCCACAGCGCCCGATCTATCCGAAATATTTCCCTACGCCAATCGCATGCAGCGCGCAGTGCGCGATATGCTGGGGATAGCCATTTCTGGCGGCGACGCGAGGCCCTGGTTGCGCCACGCCAATTGGCCGGCGGATTTTTTTCCATTGCGGCGCGATGCAGATGCGAGCGTAGGCTTCGATCCAGTGAACGAGCAATACGCCTTCGTCCGCGTCGAAGGTGACGGGGTGCATGAAATCGCCGTCGGCCCCATCCACGCCGGCATCATCGAACCCGGTCATTTCCGCTTCTCCGTCGTCGGCGAAAAAGTGCTGCGACTGGAAGCGCGCCTGGGCTATGCGCACAAGGGCATAGAGAAACGCTTCGAGAGCCTGGCGCTGCACGAAGGCTACCGGCTCGCCGGACGCGTTTCCGGCGATTCCACCGTAGCCTATGCCTGGGCCTACTGTCAGGCACTCGAAGCGCTCTGTCGCTGCCCGGTGCCACCGCGCGCGCTGTGGCTGCGCGCACTGTTGCTGGAGCGCGAGCGCGTCGCCAATCATTTGGGCGATCTCGGCGCTCTGGGCAACGACGCGGCGCTGAGCTTTGGTCTCGCGCAATTCATGCGACTGAAAGAGGACTGGCTGCGCCTCAACCAGGAAATCTTCGGCCACCGCTATCTGATGGACCGCATCGTCCCCGGCGGCACGTCTTGCGACCTGAAGCCTGGCGATGCCGAACGCCTGACCGCGCAATGCGATGCCATACAGCAGGAAGTGAAGCTGCTCAAGAACATCTACGACGACCATGCCGGCTTGCAAGATCGCTTTCTCACCACCGGCCACGTCACGCCGCAACTCGCCGCGCAACTCGGTTTGATCGGCCTGGCCGGCCGCGCCAGCGGTCAAACCTGGGACTTGCGCGTGGAAGTGCCTTGCGCGCCTTACGACCAACTGGATACCAGCATGGTGACGCATCACAATGGCGATGTCGCGGCGCGCGTCATCGTCCGTTTCGAAGAAGCCATGGAATCCTTGCGCCTGATCCGCGACATTCTGCGCCGCCTGCCGGCAGGCGAAACGCGCGTGCCGTTGCCGTCAGCCACTGAAGGATCTGTCGGCATCGGCTGGATCGAAGGTTGGCGCGGTGAAATTCTTGTCGCGCTGGAGGCCGGTGCGAACGGCGGCATCCGCCGCTGCCATTGCCACGATCCCTCGTGGCAGAACTGGCCGGTGCTGGAACATGCGGTGATCGGCAATATCGTGCCCGACTTCCCGCTCATCAATAAGTCCTTCAATCTGTCTTACTCGGGGCAGGATTTGTAGATGTACCAAATAATCCGACAAATTCTTAGAGGCGGCGTCAAGACCGAAGCCGCGCCGCAGCCTGATGAAGCGCTGCGGGTCACCGCGCGCCGCTTGGAAGATGCCATGCTGCAAACGTTGGGCCGCGCGCTGGTGATCCGCCATATCGACGCCGGCTCCTGCAACGGCTGCGAGCTGGAAATACACGCGCTCGGCAATCCCTATTACAACCTCGAAGCGCTCGGCATCAAGTTCGCCGCCAGCCCGCGTCACGCCGACCTGCTGCTGGTGACCGGCCCGGTGGCGAAGAACATGGAAGTGGCCGTCCAGCGCGCCTACGAGGCCACACCGTCGCCCAAGCTGGTGGTCGCAGTAGGCGATTGCGGTTGCACGGGCGGCATTTTCGGTGAGAGCTACGCCAGTTGCGGCCGGGTTGCCAACGTCATTCCCGTCGATGTGGCCGTGCCCGGCTGCCCGCCCACGCCGCTGGCCTTGATGCAGGGCATCCTCACCGCCGTCAGCGCGGGGCGATGATGTCGATCCGACACCTGCTCATACACGGCTTGGTACAAGGCGTCGGTTTTCGCGCCATGCTGGCCTGGGAGGCGCGCCAAATGGGCGTCTCCGGCTGGGTGCGGAATCGGCGCGACGGCACAGTGGAAGCGCTTTTGCAAGGCGAGGCTGCGGCAGTGGCAAATCTCATCGCCTGGGCACGCTCGGGGCCGCCCGGCGCGCGCGTGAGCCATATCGACGTGTCGGCCGAGGAGGCGGCCGATGGGGCGGCGGAGATGATGACGGACTTCGATCAATTGCCCACGTTATGAGTGGGGTGGCGCATTGACAGGCCGCAACCTGCGCCTTTAGACTTTGTCCACCACGCTGCATTTGGCGCGTCCCTTTTCAACCCCATCCCCGCTTCAACTCTAAGGAGATTTCCATGGCCGTTCTGGTAGGCAAGCCCGCTCCCGATTTCACCGCCAATGCGGTGCTCGGCAACAACGAAATAAAGGAAATTACATTTTCGGAATTCACCAAGGGCAAATACGCCGTGGTGTTTTTCTACCCGCTCGACTTCACCTTCGTTTGCCCTTCCGAGCTGATCGCTTTCGATCATCGCCTGGAAGAATTCACCAAGCGCGGCGTTGAAGTCATCGGCGTTTCCATCGACTCGCAATTCACCCACCTTGCCTGGAAGAACACCCCCGTCGACAAGGGCGGCATCGGTCAGGTGAAGTACGCGCTGGTGGCCGACGTCAAGCACGACATCTGCAAAGCCTATGACGTCGAAGCGGACGGCGGCGTGGCCTATCGCGGTTCTTTCCTCATCGACAAGAAAGGCCAGGTGCGCCACCAAGTCGTGAACGATCTGCCACTGGGTCGCAACATCGACGAAATGATCCGCATGGTCGACGCACTGCAATTTACCGAAGAACATGGCGAGGTCTGCCCGGCCGGCTGGAACAAGGGCAAGCCCGGCATGAAGGCGAGCACAGCAGGCGTCGCCGAGTATCTGGCGGAGCACGCCAAGGCGCTGTAACTATCGACCGCACAAACCAAGGCCACGCTCCGCGTGGCCTTTTTGTTTCGGCGAATTCATCGTCCTCAAATTCCCTGCACAAGCGCCAATATCGTCTAAGCGACGGCGCCGATAGACGCAAGAAAGTCTATCGAAACCTGTAGGCATTCCACGCAAGACCGTCGCCGCCCCGCTCGACGTGCAGAGCGGCAGGTGAACGGTGCCTCACCAATCCCCGAGTCGCCTGCTCACGGCGTGGTGAGGATTCCGCGATACCTGCAGTACGAGGTGTTGCTCGCCGTGCAAGCCGCCTGATTGATGACATACAACGTTGGAGTTCACCCGCAGGCGGAAGCGGGTGAAGGCCTCTTTAGCACGCCGGGTACAACGACGGTTAGGGCTTTGTCGGCCAAGCAATTTGAACTTGCCGATGCTGCATAACGCAATCGCGGAGATACAAATTGATAAGGCTTTGGTAAGGCACGCCAGCATCCTCGGCCATCATTTTGAAGTAGCCAATAACATCCTCAGACAACCGCATGGTTACGGATTTCTTGAGCTTCGACGCGTATGGATTCTTACGCGATTTCAATTTGGATAAATCGTACCCTGCTTTCATCTCTGGTCACCTCTGTAGAAAACCTGCTCGCGCTTCGTGGCTTTCCTTGCTGAAATAATTCTGATCACACTGCCTACTTCGCGTTCGCAGTGACAAACAAGAAGCAATCTCGCACCCACGCTCATGCCAAGCAAAGAAGCGCTCCTCCGTGGTTCAATCTTTTCAAGTCTGTCCCTAACGGGCTAAAGACATACAGCCTGTCTTTGGGACAAAGACCTTCCACCAGATCGCACGAATTACTCGAACAAGGCGCGTAATCGCTCGAGGTAGCCGGCGGCAGCCGGGGCGGTTTCGGCGGGCGCCCAGGGCGCTTTTTCCTCGGCGGTGAAGGGCAGGTATGGTCCGGCTTTCACCTCGAAAAACACCGTGCCTGCTTGCAATGCCAGCACGGCGTGATAAGCGCCATGCGGCACGTTGATGCCGACTGCGGCGCCGCCCGGTTGCAGCACGACAGTCTGCGTCACGCCGCCGGCGTCATCGAAGAACACCGCGCCGAGCTTGCCGCGCAGAATGATGATGGACTCATCTTTGTTCGCGTCGAGATGCCGATGCGGGGCGATATAGGAATCCGGCTCGATCGCGTTGAGCAGTCGATGGGCTTGTGCGGCGTCATGCGTGTGGAAATTTCGGTTCTTGCGGCGGCGCAGACTGTTCCTCGCCTCGTCGCTCAATACGTCGAGCAAAGCTTGGTCGATGATGCGACTCATTGATACACCACTTCCACATTTTCCGTTTTGAGCCACTGCTGCAAGCCCGCCAGCAGCTCGTCATCAAGGCGCACGCGCCAGGTTTCGCCCAGCGGCAACTCGCACTCGGCATCGTTGTTGCGATAGCGCACCCGCACCGGGCAGGGGCCGTCACGATAAGGGGCCAGCAAAGTGCGCAGTTTGGCAGCGGCCGCGCCGTTCTTGCCCGCTTCGCCACCGGCGCCCAAAGAAGCGGGCATTTGTAGGCGCAACCCTTTGGCATAACGTCCGCGCGCCTCGCCTAAGCTCAGCAACTTTTCGGCGACGACGCGCAGGCCGCCGCTGAAATCGTCGCGCTGCACCTTGCCTTCCAGTACCAGCGCTTCATCCACCTTGATCTTGCCACGCTCGGCCTCGAACAGTTCATTGAACACCGAGATTTCGACTTGCGCGCTGCCGTCATCGAGCATGACGATAATCATCTTGCCGCGCCGGGTCATCTGCGTGCGCGTGGCGAGCACGATGCCGGCCAGCAGTGCAACTTCTTTCTGCGGCTCCAGCGCATTGAGCGGGCGCCGCACGAAGCGCGACAACTCGGCGCGATATTCGTTGTAGGGATGGCCCGAGAAGAAAAAACCCAGCGCCTGCTTTTCATGCAGCAGGCGTTCGCGCTCGCTCCAGCGTGCCATCTCATTCAATTGCGGACGCTGCGCCGGCGCAGCGCCACCCATATCGAACAAGCCCACCTGCAAAGCATGACGCTCGGCCTGTTCAGCGGCTTCCAGCGCGATGCCGACGGAAGCGAGCAGGCGCGCGCGATGATCATCGATGGAATCGAAAGCGCCGGCGCGCACCAAGGCCTCAACGACGCGACGGTTCACCACGCGCTTGTCGATACGCTGGCAGAAGTCGAACACGTCGGTAAAATCACCGCCCGCTTCACGGGCGCGCAAAATGGCGCTGATAGCGGATTCGCCCGTGCCCTTGATGGCGCCCAAGCCATAGCGGATGGTACGGGCGTCGACGGGCGTGAAACGGTAAACACTGCGATTGATGTCCGGCGGCAGAAACGCCAAACCATTTTGCAGACAGTCGATCCAGAAAAGCTGCACCTTGTCGGTGTCGGCCATTTCAGAAGACAGCGTCGCCGCCATGAATTCCGCTGGATGATGGGCCTTCAACCAGGCCGTCTGATACGCGACCAAGGCATAAGCCGCCGAGTGCGATTTGTTGAAGCCGTACTCCGCGAACTTCTCCATCAAGTCGAAGAGCTGCGTGGCAATTTTGGCGTCGACGCCGCGCTGGATCGCACCGTCGAGAAAGATGGCGCGCTGCTGCGCCATTTCTTCGGCCTTCTTTTTACCCATGGCGCGGCGCAGCAGGTCGGCGCCGCCTAAGGTGTAGCCAGCCAGCACCTGCGCCACCAGCATCACCTGTTCCTGATAGACGATAACGCCGTAAGTGGGTTTCAACACCGGCTCAAGATCGGGATGGAAATACTCCGCCTTGGCGCGCCCATGTTTGCGGTTGATGAAATCATCCACCATGCCGGAACCGAGCGGGCCGGGGCGGTTCAAGGCCATCAGCGCGACAAGGTCTTCGAAGCAGTCGCCCTTGAGGCGCCGCTCCAGATCCTTCGCCGAGCGCGATTCCGACTGGAACACCGCCGTGGTGTTGCCGTCGGCGAAGAGTTTGTAAACCGCCAGATCATCGAGCGGCAAATCTTCCAGGCGGAATTTTTCCATGTCCGGATTCAGCTTGCGCACCCAGTCCACCGCTTCGGCGAGGATAGTCAGCGTGCGCAAGCCAAGGAAGTCGAACTTCACCAGACCGATTTTTTCAACATCGTCCTTGTCGAATTGGCTGACGGCCGCTTCAGAACCCGCGGCGGAATAGAGCGGACAAAAATCGGTGAGCTTGCCCGGCGCGATCAACACGCCGCCGGCGTGCATGCCCACATTGCGCGTCAGGCCCTCCAGCTTCTCGGCGAGGATGAGCAGCTCTTTGATTTCCTCTTCGCGTTCGGCGCGCTCGTTGATCTGCGGCTCTTTCTCGCGCGCCTCGCCCAAAGTGATGCCCAGCTCGTTGGGAATCAACTTGGCGAATTGGTCGACGAAGTTATAGCCCAGATCGAGCACGCGCCCCACGTCGCGGATCACCGCCTTGGCCGCCATGGTGCCGAAGGTGGCAATCTGCGACACGGCGTGCGCGCCGTAGTTGCGCTTGACGTAATCGATAACGCGATCGCGGCCTTCCTGACAGAAGTCGACGTCGAAGTCCGGCATGGAGACGCGCTCCGGATTCAAGAAGCGCTCAAAGAGCAAGTCGTAGCGCAGCGGATCGAGATCGGTAATGCCCATGGCATAGGCCACCAACGAGCCGGCGCCGGAGCCTCGCCCCGGGCCGACCGGCACGCCATTTTTCTTGGCCCAGTTGATGAAGTCGGCGACGATGAGGAAGTAACCGGGGAAGCCCATCTGCTGAATGGTGTTGATCTCGAATTCCAGCCGCGCCGTGTATTCGGCGCGCTTGCCTTCGCGCTGCGCCGCCTCCGGGAAAAGCTGTAGCAAGCGCTGTTCGAGGCCTTGCGCCGCCTCCTGCGCGAGGAAGTCATCTAGCGTCATGCCCTCCGGCGTGGGGAACTGCGGCAACTGGTTTTT
Organism: Rhodocyclaceae bacterium; assembly: GCA_043761745.1. GTDB lineage: Bacteria > Pseudomonadota > Gammaproteobacteria > Burkholderiales > Rhodocyclaceae > Desulfobacillus. Next base: position 9,756 of record JAYUNL010000100.1, on the reverse strand, counting down.
GCCCAGTTCGACGGAAAGATTGCAGCGTCGCGCGATCTCGACGGCGTTCTCCAACGCTTCGGGCAGATCGGCAAACAGCGCCTGCATCTCGGCTTGCGACTTGAAGTATTGCTCCTCGGTGAAGTGCTTGGGGCGGCGCGGATCGGCCAACACATAGCCTTCGGCAATGCAGACGCGCGCCTCGTGCGCCTTGAAGTCGTCGCGATCGAGAAACTGTACCGGATGCGTTGCCACCACCGGCAGGCCGAGTTTCGCCGCCAGCGCCACGGCACTTGAGATTAACGCCTCTTGCTGCGGCTGGCCACGTGCATGAACGCGCTGCAACTCAACGTAGAAACAATCGGGAAACAGCGCCGCCAGATCGCGCGCGACGCGCTCGGCCAATGCCACGTTGCCGGCTTGCAGCGCCTGGCCGATATCGCCGGCCGCCGCGCCCGACAATGCGCCCGAGAGGGCGATCAGCCCGCTATTGTCGCCATTGCCCAGCGCCGCCATGCTGATTTCGGCGCGGCCGCGCGTGCGCGTGCCGAGGTAGGCCTGCGTCAGCAGATCACACAAGCGCAGATAGCCCTGACGATTCTTCACCAGCAAGAGCAAACGCCCGCCCGCTTGCGCTGCGCCGGCACGCGAGCTGTTATCGACCGTCGGCGCAATCCACACATCACAGCCGATGATGGGCTTCACGCCCTGGCCGCGCGCCTTGCTGTAGAACTTCACCATGCCGAAGAGGTTGCCCAAATCGGTCATAGCCAGCGCCGGCATGCCGTCCTTGGCCGCGCGGGCAACGGCCGCGCTCACGCGCACCATGCCATCGACGATGGAGTATTCGCTGTGCAGACGGAGGTGAACGAAGGCGGGGGAGACTGGGGAAGGCATGGTGCTATTTTAACGCGCCATGAACAACCTACCATCGCACTTCGCAGCGCTGCCGCGTTTTCGAGCAGGCGGGCTAGCGCGCCGAATCAGGGAAGGTCAAAAAGCAGAAATTCCGCCTCACCGTGTGCTTCGATGGCGAGCGTGGTTTCGTCCGTGATCTTGGCGCCATCGCCAGCGCTGAGTACTGCACCGTTGAGGGCGACATCGCCACGCGCGACTTGCAGGTAGGCGCGCCGGCCCGGCGCGAGCTCGTGGGTGACGCGTTCGCCAGTTGCCAGCAAGCTGGCGTAGATGGCGGCATCCTGATGGATGACGACGCTGGACTCGCGTCCGTCGTTGGAAGCAAGCAGGCGCAGACGGCCGCGCCGTTCCTCGGGCGAAAAGTGTTTCTGTTCATAAGAAGGTGTTAGATTCGACACGTCCGGCTCGACCCAGATTTGCAGCAAATGTGCGCGCGCCGTCTTGGAAGGATTGAATTCGGAATGCATGACGCCGCGCCCGGCGCTCATGCGCTGCACATCGCCGGGGCGGATTACCGCGCCGTTGCCCATGCTGTCTTTGTGCTCCAGCTCGCCATCGAGGATGAAGGTGAAGATTTCCATGTCGCGATGGCCGTGCGTGGGGAAGCCCTTGCCCAACTCAATAATGTCTTCGTTGATGACGCGTAGCGGACCCCAGCCCATCTGCTTCGGGTCGTGGTAATCGGCGAAAGAAAAGGTGTGATAGCTGTCGAGCCAGCCATGCTGGGCATGACCGCGCTCGGCGCTTTTGCGTACGGTGATCATGGCCGCCTCCTCAAAATCAACAACGCGCGGCGAGGCGCTAGTGGTCCACTAGTCCAGCGGCGACTCCACCCAATCGATGATAGGCCGCCACTGCTCCAGGTCTTTCTCGGCGCGTGCGGGTGACAGATCGAAGATCGTCAGGCCGTGCGCTGCCGCTTGGACATAGGTTTGCGTGTCGCGCAGATTGGCCAGCACGGGCAAGCCCACTCCCTCCAGAAACCGCTCCAGCTCATGCGCGGCGCGGGTGCGCGCATCGACGCGCATGCCGATGATGCTGACGAAGGCATGATGGTTGCGTACCGCTTTTTCTTCGAGCAACACATCGAGAAAATCTTTGGTCGCCATGATGTCGAAAATCGACGGCTGTAAGGGCACGATGACACGACTGACCATCTTCAGCACTTGATCCAGCTTTTTGCCATGCAGGCCAGCCGGCGTATCGAGCACCACATGGGTGGTGTCTTTGGGCAGGCGCGCGCGGCCGGGATCGCCGGCGTCTATGTCCCAACTGCTGATGGCAGGCAGGCTGTCCGGCCGCAGCTTGAGCCATTCGCGCGAGGACTGTTGGCGGTCGATGTCGCCCAGCATGACGCGATGACCACAGCGCGCGAAGTAGCCAGCCAGGTTGGTGGAAAGGGTGGTCTTGCCACAGCCGCCCTTGGGGTTGGCGATGAGGAATGACTTGAGCATGCCTCACTTTATCACTATGGCCGCAGGATAGTCGAGCCGGTGGTACGGCGCCCTTCCAGATCAGCCTGGGCGCGGGCGGCATCGCACAGGGCGTAGCGCTGGCCGACTTCGATCTTGACCTTGCCAGATAGCACCACCTCGAACAGGTCGGCGGCCGTGGCCAGCAAATCAGCGCGCCGGGCGATGTAGGTAAACAACGATGGGCGCGTCAGAAACAACGAACCCATTTTCGCAAGCAGGCCGATATCGAAGGGCGGCACCGGCCCGGAGGCGGCGCCGAACAGCACCATCATGCCCAGCGGGCGCAGGCAGGCCAGCGAATCCATGAAGGTGTCGCGGCCGATGGAGTCATACACCACCGGCACCCCTTCGCCCTGGGTAATTTCCTTGACGCGCTCGGCGAATTTTTCGCGACTGTACACGATGGGGTAATCACAGCCGTGCGCCTTGGCCAGCGCGGCCTTTTCATCGCTGCCGACCGTGCCGATCACCGTGACGCCGAGCGCCTTGGCCCACTGACAGACGATCAAGCCAACACCGCCCGCCGCCGCATGGATCAGGATGGTGTCGCCCGGCTGCACGCGGTAAGCGCGGCGCAGCAGATATTGCGCTGTCATGCCTTGCAGCATCATCGCCGCACCCTGCTCGAAGCTGATGCCGTCCGGCAGCTTGACCAGGCGATCCGCCGGCATCAGCCGTTCCTCCGCATAAGCGCCAAGCGGATTAAGCGGGCCGCCCGCATAGGCGACGCGGTCGCCCGGCTTGAAATCTGTCACGGCGCTACCCAGAGCTTCAACAACACCAGCTCCTTCGAGCCCGATGCCGGAAGGCAGCGGCACGGGATAAAGCCCGCTGCGGTGATAGATGTCGATGAAGTTAAGGCCGACGGCGTGATGGCGCAGGCGCACTTCGTCGGACGCCGGATCGCCCACGACCACCTCTTCCCACTGCAAGACCTCCGGACCGCCGACTTGATGAAAACGTATAGCGCGGCTCATGGTTTGCTCCTGGACGTTATGCTAAACGGGTGTCAGTTTGGCAATCGCCAAGGCCAACCACTTAACCCCTGCGCGACCGAAATTCACCTGCACGCGCGCATCCGAGCCACTGCCTTCGGCGTTGAGGATGACGCCCTGACCAAACTTGGCGTGGGCCACCGTCTGGCCAACGCGCAAGCCCGACGAACCACTGTCCGCTCTGGCGTAGGACGTGTCAAATCCCGCAGCGCGGCCCGAAGCTTCCAACTCGACACCCGCAACCCGAAACCCGGAACTCCGCGCCTGCGCGCGCGGCGGCGTCAGCCATTTCAGCAATGCTGGCGGAACCTCATCCAGAAAACGCGAGGGCAGGTTGTAGCGCGTCTGGCCATGCAGCATGCGCGTCTGGGCGAAGGAAATATAAAGCCGCCGCCGCGCACGCGTCACCGCCACGTACATGAGGCGGCGCTCTTCCTCCAGGCCATCGTCCTGCTTGACGGCATTCTCGTGCGGGCAAAGCCCTTCCTCCAGCCCGCTGATGAACACCGCATCGAATTCCAGACCTTTGGCGGCATGCATAGTCATCAACTGCAAGGCGTCGTCACCCTCGCCTGCTTGGTGCTCGCCGGCTTCCAGCGAGGCATGCGAGAGGAAGGCGGCGAGGTCGCCCGTCAATTCGCCTTCGGCATCGGCCACGCCTTCTTCCGCAATAAAGCTGGCGCCGGCGTTCACCAATTCATCCAGGTTGGCGAGTCGGTCCTGGCCTTCTTTGTCGTTGAGGTAATGCGCGCGCAGGCCGGAGCGCTCCAGCACCTGCTCGATGGTTTCGGACAAATTCAGCCCCTCGCTCGCCGCTTTGAGTTGAGCGATGATCGCGACAAACTGGCCCAGGGCCGCACCGGCTTTGCCACTGAGGTGCGATACGGCGGTGTACAAGCTACACACGCGAGCTTTGGCAGCGTCCTGCAAGGCCTCCAGCGAGCGGGCGCCTATGCCGCGCGTCGGGAAATTCACCACGCGCATGAAAGCGCCATCGTCATCGGCATTGGCGATGAGGCGCAGGTAAGCCAGCGCATGCTTGATTTCCTGGCGCTCGAAAAAGCGCAAGCCGCCATAGACGCGGTAAGGCACACCGGCCGAAAAGAGGGCATGCTCCAGAATGCGCGATTGCGCGTTGGAGCGATATAGCAGCGCGATTTCCCGCCGCGCCATGCCGTCCAGCGAGAGCGACTTCACTTCCTCAACGATCCAGCGCGCCTCTTCGCCATCGCTGACGGCTTCATAGACGCGGATGGGCTCGCCGGAACCCGCATCGGTCCATAAATTCTTGCCCAGCCGCTGGGCGTTGTTCTTGATGATGGCATTGGCGGCATCGAGAATGTTGCCGTGCGAACGGTAGTTCTGTTCCAGACGAATGACGTTGTCAACACGGAACTCGCGCTCGAAATCGCGCATGTTGCCCACGTCCGCGCCCCGGAAGGCGTAGATGGATTGATCGTCGTCGCCTACGGCGAACACTTTCCCGCCCAACCCTAGCTCCTCCCTCGCGGAAGATGGGCTGCCCACCCCCGTCCCCTCCCGAGCTGGAGGGGTGACTAACGGCTCGCTGCGCGAGGAAATCTCGGGGCGCTCCGTACTTACGTTCAGCGCCATTGCGGCTCCGCCGCTTGCCGTCCGGCCTTGGGGCGGCCCGGCGGCCGGACTGCGTTCGTTGGAGCTTCGTTCACCATAGCTTGCCAGTAGTTTCAACCAGCGGTATTGCAGCACGTTTGTATCCTGAAACTCGTCGACCAGAATGTGGCTGAAACGTGTCTGGTAATGGCGGCGGATGATCTCGTTGCGTTCCAGCAGCTCATAGCTGCGCAGGAGCAGCTCGGCGAAATCGACCACGCCCTCGCGCTGGCATTGCGCTTCGTATTCGCGATAAAGCTCGACGCGCTTGCGCGTGTAGTCATCCCACGCTTCGACGGCGGTGGGGCGCTGGCCGGCTTCTTTTTGGGCGTTGATGAAGTACTGCAGCTCGCGCGGCGGAAACTTTTCGTCGTCGATATTGAGATTCTTCAGCAAGCGCTTGATGGCGGCGAGCTGATCCGAAGAATCAAGTATCTGGAAAAGCTGCGGCAAGCCCGCTTCGCGGTAATGCGCGCGCAACAAACGGTTGCACAAGCCGTGAAAAGTACCTATCCACATGCCCCGCGTATTGATGGGCAACATGGCGGAAAGCCGCGTCAATAGTTCTTTTGCGGCCTTGTTGGTAAACGTCACGGCGAGTACGCCGTGCGGCCCGACCTGGCCGGTCTGGATAAGCCAGGCAATGCGCGTAATGAGCACACGGGTTTTGCCGGAGCCCGCACCGGCAAGGATGAGTGCATGCTGGGCCGGCAGCGTGACCGCAGCTAGTTGCTGCGGGTTTAGTCCATGAAGGAGCGGAGACATCGAGGAGGCACTGTGACGGTGCGACCCATTATATCCCGCCACCCGGTCTGCTCACGGGCACACAAGCGTCCGGCGATTTGCTATTGTCGCCATTGCGTATGGGATATGGGGCCTACACTGGCCAGATCGGCTGCAAACAGCGCAGCGGGGGGAGAAAGCGCATGTACAAGATGCCGGAAGTTGTGCGGAACATGGCTGGTCTTCGCGCGACGGACCGGCGCGGCCTGAGCTTTCTTTACCTTTCTATCTCCCTCCTCCTCGTTGGCGACATCATTTTTTGCGGCGTGCTATTTATCGTCGCACCGGAACAAGGTATTCGCGCCCTGGGCCCGGTGCTGATTTCGCTGATCGCAACGACTGCGCTGATCCTGCTGGTGCGAGGGCGCCGCCTCGCTGCGATACGCCTGCTGGTGTACGGGGAATGGCTTACCGTGGTGACAACGGCAATCATCAGCGCCGGCTTGCGCGCGCCTGGCAACGTCGCCTATGCGCTGATCGTCGTCATGGGCGGTTGGCTGTTGGGGCGTCGCCATGCGGTGGCGTTAGCGGCGCTCACTGTGACAGCAGTGTCTATTATCGCCGCTGGCGAACTTTACGGCTTTTTGCCCTTGAGGCCGCAACCGCCCGAGCCCGCCCTGGTGCTGTGGATCACCCAGGTCATGATCGTTGCCATCGCCGCAGCCCTGATTGCCTATGTGTTGCGAAGTTACGACGAGCGCTATCGTCAGGCGCGTCAAATCGCCGAGAACGTGCCGGCGATGATCTTCCGCGGCGACCGCGAGCTGCGTTGTCGCTTCGCCAATCAGCGCTACGCCGAATTCTATGGCTATGCCGAACCCAACATGATCGGCATGAATCTGCGCGACATCCTCGGGCCCAGCGTCTTCGGCGGCATACGCGACAAACTCGATCAAGCCCTGGCCGGCGAAGCTGTCACCTATCAAGGCCAACGTCGCGCCGCAGACGGCCGGCAGCGCGACCTTCAGATCACGCTAATGCCGGACGTCGATCCGCAGGGCAAGGTCGAGGGCTTTTACGCCATGATCCTGGATATCACCGACCGAATGCGCACCGAGGGCGACCTGCGTCGCTCCGAAGAAAAGTTTGCCAAGGCGTTTCGGCTCAATCCCATGGCGATGGTCATAGTGCGTCAATGCGATGCACGCTATGTCGAGGTCAACAAAGCGTGGGAGAAGCTGCTCGGCTGGACGCGGGACGAGGCACTCGGCAAAACGGACGCGGAGCTTGGTATCTGGCCAGACACCGGAGCGCACGCCACATGGATAGCGAACCTGGCGCGGGACGGCCGGGTGAAGGACTCGGCGGCCAATTTTTGCGTCAAGAGCGGCGAGCAACGACAAGTCATCCTGTCTGCCGAACCCATCGACCTCGACGGCGACGCCTGCACTTTATGCATGGCTATGGATGTCACTGAACGGCTGTGGGCGGAAGCGGGATTGCGCAACTCCAAAGAAAAATTCACCAAGATTTTCCAGCTCACGCCACTGGCTACTGCCATCGTTAATTTGAGCACAGCCCGGTTTGTCGAAGTGAATAGTGCCTGGGAAAACTTCATGGGCCGAACGCGCGAGGAAGCGATAGGCCATACCGCCCTGGAACTCGGTATTTGGCCGACCCCCGAAGCACGCGAGCGCTCTATTTTAAATTTGCTGCAAACCGGTGACGTGAGAAACGATGAAATAGAATTCGTTACCCGCGATGGCAAAATCCGGCAAATACTGATTTCCGCCGAGCTGATCGAACTCGATGGCGAGCCCTGCTCCTTGAGCATGGCGATCGACATCACGGATCGCAAACAAACGGAAGTAGCGCTGCGTGAAAGCGAAGCCCGCGCCCGCGCCATCGCAGACGGGTCTAGCGTGGGCATCTTCATGCTGACGCCGGACGGCCAAACTATTTATTCCAACCCGGCAATCCACAAGATCATCGCTTGCTCACCCGAAGAGACGCTGGGCCTGCGCTGGGCCGACCACATCCACCCGGATGACCGGGCGCGCATCCATGCGCTATGGCTGGAGTGTGTCAACGACGGCATCGTGCGCGACATGGAATATCGCTTCGTGCGCAACGACGGCGACATCCGTTACGTGCATGTACGCACCACACCTGTCGAGGAAGGTGGCCATCTGTTGTGCTATGTCGGCAATGTCGAAGACGTGACGGATCGCCAACAGGCGGAAAAGGCGCTGCGGAAGTCGGAGGAAAAACTATCCAAGATGTTCCATGCCAGTCCCATCCCAATTTCGCTGAGCCGCATGCGCGACGGTCTATATCTCGACGTGAACGAAGCCTACCTCACTCAGTTCGGTTGGAACCGCGAGGAAATGATCGGACGTACCTCGACCCAATTGGCATTGTGGAGCGAAGGGGAGCGCGACCGCTGGATCAAGGAACTCAGAGCGACCGGCCGAACCCATGGGTTCGAGGCCAGCTTCCGCTCCAAATCCGGCACACAACACACGGTGCTGGTCTCGGCGGAACGTTTCGATCTGGATACGGAAGAGTGCGTCATCGCCTTGGTTTATGACATTACCGACCGCAAGCGCGCCGAGGAAGCCTTGCGCCAAAGCGAAGCCCGCGCCCGCGTCATGGCAGAGGGCTCCAGTATCGGGATTTTCCTCGGCGCCGCGGACGGCGAGACGATGTATACCAACCCCGCCATCCACCGCATCATCGGCTGTGAAGCCGAGGAGACGCTGGGCGATCGATGGACCGGGCACGTGCACCCGGAAGACCGCGAACTCATGCGACAGGCCTGGCTTGCCAACGTCGCCAGTCGGGCCGACTACGAACTCGATTACCGCTTTCTGCGCAAGGACGGCAGCGTGCGCTACGTGCATGTCAAAGCCATGGCGGTCAACGAAGGCGGTCAATTGCTCTGCTATGTCGGCAACGTCGAGGACATCACCGAACGCAAGCAGGCCGATGAAGAGATCCTGCGCCTCAACGCCGAACTGGAAAGCCGCGTGAAAATCCGTACGTCGGAACTGCGTGCCGCCAATCGCGAACTCGAATCCTTCGCTTACTCCATCTCGCACGATTTGCGCGCGCCGCTGCGCGGCATTGACGGGTTCAGCCAGTTGCTGCTCGATGAATACGGCGGAAAACTGGATCGACAAGGGCACGACTATCTGGCGCGCGTGCGGCGTGCGGCGCAGCGCATGGGCATACTGATCGACGATTTGCTGGAGTTGTCGCGCGTCACTCGGCAAGGCATGCGGCGCGAGACCGTTAATCTAAGCCAGTTGGCACACGATATTCTCGATGAATACAAGAAAGCCTATCCGCAACGCACCGTCGATATACAGGTGGCGCCAGGCTGCCTCGTGGAAGGTGATCCGCAACTGCTGCGCGTGCTGCTTGAAAATCTACTGGACAACGCCTGGAAATACACCGGCAAAATCGCCGAGGCAACAATCGAATTTGGCGTCGAGAAAATGGAGCTGACCCTAGTCTATTTCGTGCGCGACAATGGCGCCGGTTTCGACATGCAATACGCCGACCGGCTGTTCCGGCCCTTTCAGCGCTTGCATAGCCCCGAGGATTTTGAAGGAACCGGCATCGGATTGGCTTCGGTTGCCCGCATCGTTCATCGCCACGGCGGGCGGGTCTGGGCTGAATCCGCCGTCGGCCGCGGCGCGACATTCCGTTTCACCTTGGGCACAGGTAACAACTCGATCGCTCCGTAAGCCGGCCCCACCTCGTGCCGGGTAAGCGGCTCAACGCAAGGGCGTGGCCTCCAGCCGCTTTCAACCTGCCTGCCAAGGCGCGCGCTTCGGCCTCGACAACTGCTTCCGGCGCACTCCATGCGGCACTCGCGCACAATCCCAGAAAATCCACTAATTCCAATTTCAATTTAACCGTGCCATTTTGTAGGTGCGCCCCGTTGACAATCTTCGATGGAGACACCCGGACGGTGTGCAGGACAGGCGTAAGGCGTAGGATGGGTGGAGGTCGGCGTAGTTTGCCGA
>JAYUNL010000099.1:0-3364 GCA_043761745.1 Rhodocyclaceae bacterium | reverse complement strand
GAAGCTGATCGAATCGAAGAACGCGTGGGCAGCAAAGCTGCCCACCCTACGACTACGTTGCCGCAGATCAGCGCGGATTAAAGGCAAGGCACGGCACGGCATTGTTTGTCGTCCTCGCCCCCGATCGGAGTCGAGGGCAAGCTCCAGCGGGGACCCAGCGGCGTTCGATCAATGAAACAAGACGCTGGATTCTCGCTTGTGCGGGAATGACCACACTACCGGTCGACTCGCTTCGCTTCGAGGTCGCCTTGCCAGTCAAGTCGGCCTCGAAATTTACGTATTTCAGCTTGATCGAGGAGCCGCAACAGTGTGCGTAGCGCGAACTCCACCACTTGCTCTTTGGTGTTCAAACCAGTGACGAGTAATGCGTCCTCAAGCAAGTCGCTGTCGATTGATAGTCGTGTCCGCATGGAAAGACATCATACTCGGCCGTTGAAAAGGGAAAATCGGTTTTTCAAATCCGCGTTCATCCGCGTCAATCCGCGTCTAAAATAGCCTTTACCATGACAGTCAAAATTCTCTACTTCGCCGGCCTGCGCGAGACGCTGGGTGCGGCTACCGAGGAGCTGGCCTTGCCAGCCGGCGTCACCACGGCCGGCGCGCTCTTGCAATATTTGGCCAATCGCGGCGGCGCGTGGGGCGCGCTGGCGCAGGCGAAGAATCTGCGCATGGCGATCAATCAGGATATGGCATTCGGCGATGCAGCCTTGAGGGATGGTGACGAGGTGGCATTTTTTCCGCCAGTGACGGGCGGCTGAACATCATGAGCGTCAGCGTACAAACCGAAGACTTCGACCTTACTGCCGAGACGGCGGCGCTCACGCGCGGCAATCTTAAAATCGGCGCGGTGGCGAGTTTCGTCGGGCTGGTGCGCGATATCAATGACGGCGCCGGCGTGGCAGAAATGACCTTGGAGCATTATCCGGGCATGACGGAAAAGGCGCTGGAGGCCATCGTCGAGGAAGCGCGCGGGCGCTGGGACATCATGGCGGTGCGCGTCATACACCGCTACGGCTCGCTCAAGCCGGGTGACAATATCGTGCTGGTGATTGTCGCTGGTGCGCATCGCCATGATGCCTTCGCCGCCTGCGAATACATCATGGACTACCTGAAAACCCGCGCGCCTTTCTGGAAGAAGGAAAAGACGCCCGAAGGCGAGCGCTGGGTCGACGCCCGCGAGAGTGACGACCACGCGGCAGCACGCTGGAAAGCCAAGTAGGACGCGGCTCTTCGCGGTGCTGCCGAAGCGGTAGCTCAGTCTTTTTTGGCTTTTCCGGTCACGTGCGCCATGTTGCTGAAAGCCGCCGTGGAGGTTTTGGCAATTTCGTCAAAGGCGCTCTTGGCATTGTCAAAGGCGTGCTGCATGGCCACTACCGCACTCTGGTTACCGCCCGGAATATTGCTCAGTGCCATCATTTTCTGAAACGACTCCATCAACTCATGCCCAGCGCCGGAAACCTGTTGGGTCAGGGTGCGGGTGAATTCAGCCTGCGCCGTGGTGGCGATCTCGCCCATGTGGCGCATGGACTCCATCATCTTCTGTGCGGTGTCCTGGGCGAACTGCGTGCGCAGCGCCAAGGCAGCTTGCGGATCTTTTGCCTCGGCCAGCGCCTGGGCGTTCTTCACGCTTTCTTCGAACAAGGTGCGTGCCGTTTCCACTTGCAGCTCGATAATGCGTTTGGAGTTTTCCATGGAGAGCTGGGTTAGCTTCATGGCGGCGTCGATGTTCTTCTTGTGCAACTCGTTCAACTGCTCAGTGGGCTGGCTCATGACATCCTCCTTGGGTTGATGAATGTTTTTATCATGCACCCATTTGGGCGGGTTGAAAAGCCGGCGAGGCGCCCCATTTAAGCTGCAACGATCTTCCAGGGAGCAGGGACATGCGTTTCGACAAATTCACCACCAAACTTCAGCAGGCGCTGTCCGATGCCCAGAGCATCGCCGTCGGCCAGGACAACCAGTTCATCGAGCCGCAGCATCTGCTGCTGGCGCTGCTGAACCAGGAGGACGGCGGCACCGGCTCGCTGTTGCAGCGCGCCGGCGCCAATGTCGTGCCCCTGAAAGCCGCGCTGGATAAGGCTCTCGGGCGATTACCCAAGGTCGAAGGCCACGGCGGCGAAGTGCAGGTCGGGCGCGATCTCTCCAATCTGTTCAACCTCACGGACAAGAACGCGCAGAAGCGCGGCGACCAGTTCATTGCCAGCGAAATGCTCCTGCTGGCGCTGGCGGACGACAAGAATGAAACCGGCCGCCTGCTGAAAGAACATGGCCTCAACAAATCCGCGCTGGAAAAAGCCATCGAAGCCGTGCGCGGCGGCGCCAGTGTGGGCAGCCAGGAAGCCGAAGGCCAACGCGAAGCGCTGAAAAAATACACCCTCGATCTCACCGAGCGAGCGCGCCAGGGCAAGCTCGATCCGGTCATCGGTCGCGACGACGAAATCCGCCGCACCATGCAGATACTGCAACGGCGCACCAAGAACAACCCGGTACTGATCGGTGAGCCGGGCGTGGGCAAGACCGCCATCGTCGAAGGCCTTGCCCAGCGCATCGTCAATGGCGAAGTGCCGGATAGCCTGAAGGACAAGCGCGTGCTGTCGCTGGATATGGCGTCGCTGCTGGCCGGCGCGAAGTATCGCGGCGAATTCGAAGAACGCTTGAAATCGGTGCTGAAGGAAATCGCCCAGGACGAAGGCCGCATCATCGTCTTCATCGACGAGCTGCACACCATGGTCGGCGCCGGCAAGGCCGAGGGTGCTATCGACGCCGGCAATATGTTGAAGCCCGCCCTGGCGCGCGGCGAGTTGCACTGCGTCGGCGCCACCACGCTGGACGAATACCGCAAATACATCGAAAAAGATGCCGCGCTGGAACGCCGCTTCCAGAAGGTGCTGGTGGATGAGCCGAGCGTGGAATCCACCATCGCCATCCTGCGCGGCTTGCAGGAGAAATACGAGCTGCATCACGGCGTGGACATCACCGACCCGGCTATCGTCGCTGCGGCGGAACTTTCTCATCGCTACATCACCGACCGCTTTCTGCCGGACAAGGCCATCGACCTCATCGACGAAGCCGCTGCGCGCATCAAGATGGAAATCGATTCCAAGCCTGAGGTGATGGACAAGCTCGATCGTCGACTCATTCAGTTGAAGATCGAACAGCTCGCGGTGAAAAAGGAAAAGGACGAAGCCTCGAAAAAGCGCCTCGATCTCATTGAAGTTGAGATCAAGCGGCTGGCAAAAGAATATTCGGATCTCGACGAAGTCTGGAAAGCCGAGAAGGCCCAGGTACAGGGCTCGGCCCACATCAAGGAAGAGATTGATCGCCTCAAGGCGGACATCGCCAAATTTCAGCGCGAAGGCCAACT
>JAYUNL010000098.1:0-1842 GCA_043761745.1 Rhodocyclaceae bacterium | reverse complement strand
CGCCGGAGTGTGGGAACTGGAAGCGAGTGGCGCCTATACCAAGCAGGTGCAGAGCAATGGCGGTGTGCAATCGCGCCTGATGGAAACACTGGTAGCGAGTACGGCACCACCCAGCCTCAAATTGCGCGGCATTCGTGCAGCCATGAAGCGCTCGAAAAAATAAGCCGGATTTGTCATATCAAGGTCATGCGTGGAAGACACACTTCGCTGAAGTGTCTTCCTTCCGTTGACCCGTGCGCCCATCCGATTTGCCCGATCTGCTATTTGATTCCCTCGTGCCCGGGGTGGAAGCCCACGAGCTGCCGCCATCCGCAGCGGAAACCCAATACCGCGCGATCTGGATTTCCGATGTTCACCTCGGCACCGCCGGATGCAAGGCGGAATACCTTCTCGACTTTCTCAAACACAACGACGCCGAGACCCTGTATCTGGTCGGCGATATCGTCGACGCCTGGCAACTGAAACGCGGCTGGTACTGGCGTCAGGCACACAACGACGTGGTGCAGAAGCTGTTGCGCAAGGCGCGCAAGGGCGCGCGTGTGATCTACGTGCCGGGAAATCATGATGAACCTTTGCGCGATTTTCTGGGCCTGAATTTCGACGGTATCGAAGTGGTGGGCGAAGCGGTGCACATCACCGCCGATGGGCGCCGCCTGCTGGTGATTCATGGTGACCTGTTTGACGGCGTGATCCAGCACGCCAAGTGGCTGGCCTATCTGGGTGACGCAGCCAGTAGCCGCATGAACGTTCCGCGCGCGGCTGCGCGCGGGCACGCTGTGAAAATTTCACAGGGCGCGGTGGCAGCGTTACCGGTTGCAAAAGAGGGTTAGCGCGCATGGCCAAGAGGTGCTTCCACCAACGGTTTCGAGACCGTGAATTGCGCAGATCCGCCTGTACCAACGGTCTGCATCAATCGACGAAATGAAAAACGCCCGGCATGCGCCGGGCGTTTTTCCGTGTACCGCGCGCCGAATTACTTGGCTGGCGGCGCAGTGCGGTTGTTGTGCTTCTTCTTGTAGATCGCTTTGCTGTCACGGTTCGCTTCGCGATTGAGCTTGCGGCGCTCGGCCTTGGTGACATTGCCGTCGGCTTGTGCCGCCGCTTTGTCATTCGCCAATTTGGTTTCGCGCTTTTCGAGATTGGCCGCTTCACGCTTGGTCAGCGCACCGGATTTTTCGCCTTGTTCAATGCGTTTTTCCTGATTCGCCTGGCGCTGGTCGATACCAGGCGTGGCGGTTTGAGCAAATGCCGGCGCGGTAAACGCGACGGCCAGAGCGGCGGCGATGAGTGATTGCTTGATCATGACGTTCCTTCAGTAATTGAATTTCAGAAGTAGGCGGCTTTGAACTTGTCCTGCCTGGGACGAACAACGCAAGGTCTTTCCCGCCAGTTGACGTGGTTTTGTAACAGATGGTGTTGCGCCTGGCAAACATCGCCGGGCCTTGGCACGCGCCAACCGGCATTGCCAGAACGCTAAGGTTGGAAACAATTACGAGCTGGCCGCCGTTACGCGTTGGCACCGAGGCCGATGACGTAGAAGGGCGAGAACAAGACGGACATTCCGGCTGACTACCTGCCGTTCAAGTGCCACAAGAGTTGAGTCAGCGGCAGGTCCGGCGGATCAGCGCGCCCAGTCTGCGCCGGTGTAGCGGTAGCGCGCGATCTTGGCATCATCCACCTCGATGCCGAGGCCGTTGCCTTCCGGTACGGTCGCATGGCCGTGCAATATCGCCAGCGGCTTTCTCACGATGTCGTCCGCCAAATACTGGCTGGACAGGCTGACGCCCCAGTCAATCGACGGAATCGACACGGCGAGGTGCAGCACTGCGGCAGTAGCGATGC
>JAYUNL010000097.1:0-42476 GCA_043761745.1 Rhodocyclaceae bacterium | reverse complement strand
CGGTTCTCAGCCGCATTAACAAACGCAGGATGAGCTAATGTGCATGCCTTGGCGTGAAGAACATCGGAAAGCCGTGTGCGGGAAAATCGCATGCACGGTTTGATGAGGGAGGGCAGGTGAAAATCTGTTCTCTACTCTACCACCATTGATCCTAAGTCGCCGCCGTTTGCCGATTCCTTTTGCGTGATTTTCCAGCGAACGGAGGTTTGGCGGTGGGCCGATACTGGCGAGGGTCTGCTTGAGATGGTTCGCCTACGGGCGATTTGAAGCTCCGGCCCTGTTGAGCAAGGTGGTCTGGTAAGGTAATACCTTTCGATACTGATCATGGAGGCTGCCATGACTGCTGCTGTCATTCGCCCTGTGGCGATCAATATTGACCCGGAGATCAAGGAGCGCGTGAAGCGCTTGGCCGATGCTCGCCATCGCACGCCGCACTGGCTTATGCGAGAGGCGATCAGTCAGTACGTCGAACGCGAAGAAAAGCGCGAGGCCTTCCGCCAGGAAGGTATCAAGGCATGGGCAGAGTACCCAGTCACTGGCTTGCACGTCACCGCCGAAGAGGCGGATGCGTGGCTTGCCAAGCTCGAAGCAGGTCAAGACATTGAGCCGCCTGAATGCCGCGTCTGATCTGGGCGTCCCCGGCGCTACGCGAGGTGCTGCGCCTTTACTGCTTCCTCGCGGAGAAGAACACTGACGCCGCCAAGCGAGCGGTGAGGGGCATTCGCGATGGGGTGAAGTGCTCGCGCACCAGCCCGGCGTCGGCCGACCGGTTGAGGACATGGAGCCCGAGTACCGCGAGTGGATGATCGACTTCGGTGACAGCGGCTATATCGCACTGTACCGCTATGACGGTGAGACGACAGTGATCTTGGCCGTCCGTCACCAACGGGAGGTTGGCGACTGATGGGGACGCGCTTTGAACTAAATTCAAAAGCCCCATTGCCTCGGGGCGCCTTTCCAATGTGCTTCGCCTGGACGAGGGACGCGTTTTACCGGTGAGCAACTCCTGCATCATGCCTTGCTAGACTGGCAAGCGCGGTTACTTTACCGGTGAGCTGCGGCAGCGGGGTGGCGTAGCGGTCTACAAACTGGTGAACGCGGCTTAGAGAAGCACCTTCGCAAAGGCGATTAACGAGCCAAAAAAAATCGCCAGATGCAGCCAAAGCCACAGGCGGTATTTTCCTTCCAGCTTGCTCTCGTCCAGGTCGGAAATCAGAAACAGGCGACCATCCGTCGGCGCGCGCAGGATGCTTACTTCGACATTATTGCGCGCTTCACGGTGCATGGTGGCGACTTCGCGTTTGGCCTGGGCGCGGGCCAATTCCCATTCCTGCGCGTTGATCTGGCCGTCTTGGTCGAGGTCGAAGCGCTTCTGTAATTCGGCTGGATTGTTTTTCCATTCGGCCAAGAGTGCCTTCACGTCTTCGTTGCTGTCGAGTTCCAGATCCACGCTGCCGCGTGTGGTGAATTCGCCCAGCGCATAGATGGGGCTGCGTTCGAGCAGCAGCCATTCGGTGTAGCGGTAATCGCCGCGCGTCCAGCTGTCCTTGCGCGAGACCTGCATTTCTGCGCCTTCGGGATCGACCAGGCATTCGCCGCTGCTGTCATTGAGTAGAAAAGAGGCATCGCTTTCGCCGCTGCTGTCATTGACCCAGCGGTTTTGCTTGTCCTTGCGTTCAACCTGATAGCGGAACCACAAGCATGGCAGCGAAGACAGTGGACTCAGTAGTGGTGTGCCCCCCAACGGCCTGCCGATGCCGCGCAGCTCGGTATAACCCTGCGCTGCCGACGCGATGCGTGAGGTTGGTGTGTCACTGATGGCGCGGGCGCGCCGATAGGCGGAAGCCCAAGTGAAAACGCTTAAAACGGCGATGAGGCCCAGGCAGACCAGCCAGCCCGCGCGGGATTCAAGCTTGGCGCCGATAATGAGCAGTAGAAGCTGACCGCCCGACGTAACCAGCCGGGCGTATTCGCGCCGAAACGAGCCCAGCATGGCAAATGTTTCAGGTGAAGAGCTGTTTCATGTCCACGTCGGCTTTTTCCTCGGTGGAAAATTCCAGCAACGGCTTGGCCGGGAAGTTGAAGTTGCGGGCGATAATGACATTCGGGAATTGCTCGATGCGCACGTTGTTGATGTTCACCGCGTCGTTGTAAAGCTCGCGGCGGTCGGCGATGGCGTTTTCCAAGGCGATGATGCGGCTTTGCAGTTGCATGAAGTTTTCGTTGGCTTTCAGCTCGGGATAAGCCTCGGCCACGGCGAAGAGCCGGCCGACGCCGGCGCGCAATGCGCCTTCGGCCTGGCCGAGGGCGGTGATGTCTTCCGACTCGCGCGCCGTTTGCACTTGCGAGCGGGCTTCGATCACGCGCTGCAGGGTTTCCTGCTCGAACTGCTTGTACTGCTTGCAGGTTTCCACCAGCTTGGGCAGTTCGTCGTGACGTTGCTTGAGCAGCACGTCGATGTTCGCCCAGGCTTTTGCCACGGTGTGTTTGACCTGCACCAAGCCGTTGTAAAGCATGACGCCATAGATCACGGTTACGACGATGAGACCCAGCAGCAGCAAAGAGGTGATACCCATGGATAGATTCCTCAGGGAAGATAGGGGAAAGCGTTGGCAGTGGATTGGGGCGTATTCTAGTCGAAGATTAACTCAGGGTTGTGTTGGTTCTTCAGGCATATTCACGGGTGTGAGCGAGATGCGGTTGAGGCGCTCCAGCAGCGCCTCGCGGGTCGTGCCGATCAGCTTGACGATGCCGGCGATATCCTCCGGCAGGGCCGGGTTGTCCCAGCCGTTTGCCGAATGCCGCGCGAGACTCACCGCCAATGCGACGTTGCGCACGCGCGGATGCTCGGCATGTTCGTCATCCATCAATTGTTGCAGGAGTTGCGGTAAATGCCAGGCGCGCGCCAGCGCCAGTTGCAGATCTAGCAGATGGATGCCCAGCACCGCCTGCTGCGCGTCCGCGCTGCGCATGCCGGGATTTTCTTGTTGCATGGCGCGGATGCTTATCATGAGCGTGGGCGCGAAGCACCAGATCAGGATTTCGGCGGTATCGTGGAGCAGGGCGGCGGCGGTGATTTCGTCGGCATCCAGGTCGTGCCGTAGCGCCGCCCAATCACGGGCATAGAGCGAGGCTTGGCGCGCCCTGGCGATGACGCGAAACAAACCGACCATGGCCTGCGGATGCTCAGCCAACTGATCTTCCAGCAATGGAAGCGACTCGAATTTTTGAAAGAAGGGCGTGACGCCGATCATCATGACGGCGTGGTCTATGGTGGTGATGTCGGCCGTTTGCGTGTGGCGGCGATTTGTCTCGATGTGAGCCAGCACCCGCAGGGTCATGAGGGGATCATGCAGAATGACGGCCGCGATGTGGCGTCCATTCACGTTTTCTTCATTTTCGCGCAGGCGTGCGAGTTCCCGCGCCGTGCGCTTGAGCACGGGCAGGTCGGCCTGGTTGAGGTAGCTCACCCAGGATTCGATGGAGGGCAGAGGGCGTTGCAGCATAGATTCAACGGTGACGCGAAGCCGGTCGCACGGATCCTTACAATTACGGCGTTAAACGCGGGAGCTTGAGTGGGATTAAGCCAGATACCAGAGCGGCAACGAGGCGGGCTACCAGGCGGGCAACCAGACGGACAGCGAGACTCACAGCGCTGGGACATATTTTGCGCCGTGGTCGATAACTACGGCGACATCGGCGTGTGCTGGCGGCTGGCGCGTCAATTGACCCAGGAGCACGGCTTGGCGGTGCGCCTGTGGGTGGATCATCTACCCTCGTTTCGCCGCATTTGCCCGACGCTGGACGCAGGCCTCGACGCGCAAGTCCAAAGCGGGGTGGAAATCCGTCGGTGGACGGCGCCCTTTCCGGATGTGGTGCCGGCGGCCGTGGTGATTGAAGCCTTTGCCTGCAATTTGCCGGAGCGCTATATCGCGGCCATGGCGGCGCTGGCCCAAGTTGAGCAGCGGCCCGTCTGGATCAACCTCGAATACCTGAGTGCTGAACCGTGGGTGGTGGGCTGTCACGCGCTAGCGTCGCCTCATCCGCGCCTACCTTTGATCAAGTACTTCTTCTTTCCGGGCTTTGTGCCGGGCACGGGCGGCGTGCTGCGCGAAAGCGCGCTGGGCGAAGAACGGCGCGCCTTTCAGGGCAACGCTGCTGCGCAGGAGGAGTTCTGGCGCGGCCTGGGCTTGCCGACCAGGGAGTCTAGGGGGCCGCAAGAGTCGCGGCTGTCGCTGTTCTGCTATCCCAATCCGGCCGCCGCCAGGCTATTCGCCGAGTTGGCGGCAAGCCCCGCGCCCTCACTCTGCCTGGTGCCCGAGGGCGTGGCGAGCGAGGCGATCGCCGGCTTTTTCAACGGCGCCTCGGCTTACCAGCGCGGCAACCTGGAGGTGCGCGTCCTGCCCTTTGTCGAGCAGGCGCAATACGACCGCCTGCTATGGGCTAGCGACTGCAATTTCGTGCGAGGAGAAGACTCCTTCGTTCGCGCCCAATGGGCGGCGCGGCCACTGGTCTGGCACATTTATCCGCAAGACGAGGAGGCCCATCAGCGGAAACTCCTGGCCTTTTTGGACCTTTATTGCGCCGGTCTGGCGCCGGAAGCCGCCGCCGATGTGCGGAAATTTTGGCTGGCCTGGAACCATCAACTGGCCGTAGAGCCAGGCTGGACGGGCTTTTGGCGCCACCGGGCGGCGCTTCAGGCGCATGCGGATTGGTGGGCCGGCGAGCTGTCAAAAACCACCGGCCTGGCTGAAAACTTGGTGAGATTTTGCGCGGGTAAGCTATAATCCCGCGCTTATATTTTCAGCTTCAATCCCTTTTTTGGGCAGGACACAGCATGAAACTGGCACAAGAACTCCGCGCAGGCAACGTCATCATGATCGGCAGCGACCCCATGGTCGTGCAGAAGGCTGAATACAATAAATCCGGCCGCAACGTCGCCGTGGTCAAGATGAAGTTCAAGAATCTTCTGACGGACTCGCCGATGGAGAATATCTACAAGGCCGACGACAAATTCGAACTCGTCGTGCTGGAGCGCCGGGAAGTCACCTATTCCTATTTCGCCGACCCCATGTACGTTTTCATGGACGCCGACTACAATCAGTACGAGGTGGAAAAAGAGAATATGGGCGACGCCATCAACTACGTCCAAGACGGCATGGCCTGCGAAGTGGTGTTCTACAACGACAAGGCCATCTCGGTGGATCTGCCGAACGGCGTCGTGCGTGAAATCATCTACACCGAGCCGGCTGTGCGCGGCGACACTTCGGGTAAGGTCATGAAGCCGGCGCGCATTTCCACCGGCTTTGAGCTGCCGGTACCGCTCTTCTGCGCCATCGGCGACAAGATCGAAATCGACACCCGCACCGGGGAATATCGCAACCGGGTGAAAGGCTGAGTAGGCCTGCACGGATAGCGAAAAAAGGGGCGCGTCAGCGCCCCTTTTTTATTCGGGTGCGAATATGAATGCTGCCCAGAAGCGGCAAAATGTGACATTTTTCCTTTGTGGCGCAGCTCCGGCGTGGTTAACATGCCTCATGTAATCGGCTATGCGGATCGGAGAGGCTGGAAGCGTTTTCCGAGCCGCAGCACGATTTAGTGATCGGGAGGAAAAAAGCCATGGCCAATTTTGAGACGCCCACACTGAGTTTCCCCAGCTTGCTGATTGACGAGCCCGTCGATCTGGTTGTTGACGTGCCCGAGTTGGTTCCCTTCAATAAACTGCCACGGCTGGTCGAAGAGAAGCCTGTGGAAGACGAGGCGCCCCTGAGCCTCATCGAGCGCGATTATCCGCGGATCGCTGAGGCGATCAAGCTGATGTGGGGAAACCGCGAGATGGATGATTATTTTGAGCGGTTGATCGTTTCCGACCGCGCGGGGCGCGAGGGGTTTCCGGTGGCGGCCTTTGAGGCGCTACTGAAATTGCACCAGGAGCACAAGGCACAATTCAACTTCCAGCGCCAGGAAGACGCCTACTCGCACGATCCATTCAATCGGCGCGCTTACTGGGCGGACGAGTCTCGCCGGAAAGCGGGCTAAACGCCGGATCTCAGCGTTTCAACATCGGCAACAAGGCTTTCCAGACATTGTCGAGCAATATCGGCTGTGCCGCCGCCGTGGGGTGGATGCCATCCACCTGAAAGTAATCCCTCTCCAGTGCCATACCGGTAAACAGAAACGGCACCAGCGCCGTGCGGTACGCTTTGGCGAGTTGTGGGTAGGTCTCTTCAAACTTCCGCGTGTAGTCACTGCCGTAGTTGGGCGGCAGTTTCATGCCCACCAGCACCAGGCGCGCCTTGCGAGCCTGGGCGGCGCGGATCATGGCGGTGAGATTGTCGCGCATGGCGGCAATGGATAAACCGCGCAGACCGTCATTGGCGCCCAGCGCGATGATGACGATGGCGGGCTTGGTCTGATCCAGTGCGGCGGCGAAACGTGTGCGTCCGTTGGCGGTGGTGTCGCCGCTGATGCTGGCATTGATGACGTTATAATCGTAGTGTTGGTCCTTAAGACGCTTATCGAGCAGCCACGGCCAAGCCTGTCCCTGGCCCAACCCATAACCTGCCGAAAGGCTGTCGCCTACGACGAGTATGTTGGCGGCGGCGTGCGCGGCAAGCGACAAAATCAAAATGCATACAGCGGCAACAACTCTAAGCATGGAATCCTCAGTGATGGTGGAAGCACAGGGCCTCGGCAAGGAAGTCGCCGGCGGCGATGGGGATACCGGGCGCCTGGTGATTCTGCACGAGATTTCCTTCCAGGTCATGGCGGGCGAGGCGGTGGCGGTGATCGGCGCGTCCGGCTCCGGCAAATCGACGCTGTTGGGACTGCTTGCCGGCTTGGATGTGCCAAGCCAGGGCAGCGTGCTCATCGCCGGCGCCGACATCTATGCACTCGATGAAGACGGGCGTGCCGCCTTGCGCGGCGAGATGCTGGGCTTCGTGTTCCAGTCCTTTCAGCTTTTGCCGGCGCTGAATGCGCTGGAGAACGTCATGCTGCCGCTGGAGCTTGCCGGCAAACCCGGCGCACGCGATGAGGCCGAGCGTATGCTGGCGCGCGTGGGCTTGTCGCAACGATTGCGCCATTATCCCAAGCATCTTTCCGGTGGCGAACAGCAGCGCGTCGCCATCGCCCGCGCCTTTGCCTCGCGTCCGCGACTCCTGCTGGCCGACGAGCCTACCGGCAATCTCGACGCTACCACTGGCGCTGCCATCATCGATCTCATGTTCGACATCAACGCCGAACAAAACACCACCCTGATTCTTGTCACTCACGACGAAGCCATCGCCAATCGTTGCGGCCGTGCGCTGAAGTTGCAGGCGGGGGAGTTGGTCGCGTAGGTAGTACGTCGTAGCGCTTTCGGCGTCAAAGAACGGTTCAATCTCGGCTTGTGCCCGTGATGATGCGTGCACAACCAACGCCGCTGCGCACGGCGCTTTCCAGGGTGGCCGGATAATCTGAAGCGACGTAATCGCCCGCAAGAAAAAGACCGGGCAGGGCCGTGCGTGAGTCGGGGCGTTTCAAACCGGGTGTACAAGCGAAGGTGGCGCGCTTTTCCGCAATGATCTGCGTCCATTCCGGTTGCGGCAATGGGCCGGCTATGGCTTGAACTTCGGCATGCAGATGCTCGGCCAGCGCCTCACGATCCAGCGCCAGGTGCGGGCCGCCGGCGCTGATAACGGCGACGACCATGCGGTCGCTTTCACGCGAGAAAAGAAAGTGCGCCGTGCCACCCGCGATGCCCACCATTCCTTCTGCGAAGCGCACCGGCTTGGGGTAGCGCAAATACGCCGTGAGTATGGGTTCGTATTGAAAGGCTGCGACGCAGTCTGTCGTCGCCTTCATTTCCGGCATGGCCGAGAGTAGCGCAGCAAGACAAAAGGGTGGCACCGCTAAGATGACCTGATCGAAGCACCGCTCCAGTGGGTCACCTTGCAAACGGAAGTGGTCTGTCTCACGCAGCACGGCATGGATGGTCGTGCCGAGCAACACTTCGCCGCCGTGGCGGCGCACGTAGCCGGCTGCCGGCTCGGGAAACAGCGCCGATAAATCTACGCGCGGCAGCAAGAGGTCGCTGGCGGCACGCTTCGCCGCCAGTGTGTCGCGCAGCACGTTAAGAAAAATCTGCGCGGAGGCGACATCGGTTGGCGTATTGAGGGCGGAGAGGCACAAAGGATTCCACAGGTAGCGGCGCAGGCTCTCTGGCTGGCGATACGCATCAAGCAAGGCGGAGAGCGGGGTGTCCTGCGCCAAGCGGAAGTTGCGGCGCTGCATGGCGCGCATGAAGCGGATAGCGGCGAGGCGCGCGACCAGCGGCAGGCCGCGCGCGGTGAGCAGGGCGGCGGCCAAGTGCAGCGGCGCGGGCAGGCGCGGGGCTTTCAGTTTGAAGCCTGGCGAGAAGGCTGAAGTGCGGGGAAAGACCAGCGTCAGCGGCAGCCGCGTGAGGTTCACCGCCGGATCAGCGCCGACCAGGCGCATCAATCGCAGCAGTTCGACATAGGCGCCGACCAGAATGTGTTGCCCGTTGTCCAGGGTTACGCCGTGCTTTTCTACGCGCCTGGCGCGGCCGCCCAGCATGCGTGCGGCTTCGAAGACGCTGACCGCGACGCCGCGCGAGGCCAGCTCCGCCGCCGCCGCCATGCCGGCATAGCCACCGCCGATGACGGCGACACGCTGTGGCGTACTCATCGCGCCGGCTTTCTCAACCGCGTATCCAGGTGCGCCAGGCAATCCACAGCTTGCGCAGCGGCGTGAGGGCGATGCGCCGGTCTAGCACGCGGCAGCCGTCGCGACGGATTTCGTCGAGCAGTGTGCGGTAGATCGCCGCCATCATGAGTCCCGGCCGTTGAGTGCGTCGGTCTTTGGCCGGCAATTGCGCGTAGGCCTTTTCGTAGTAGCGTTCCGCACGCTCGATTTGAAACTCCATGAGGCGGCGGAAGTTGTCGCTGTAGCGCGCCTCGAGGATGTCCTCGGGCGTGACGCCGAATTGTTCCAGCTCGGCCAGCGGTAGATAAATGCGGCCGCGCCGCGCGTCTTCGCCGACATCGCGAATGATATTGGTGAGCTGAAAAGCGGTGCCTAGGTCATTGGCGTAACCGAGCGTGGCGCTGTCTGCATAGCCAAAGATTTCCGCCGCCAGCAAGCCCACCACGCCGGCGACGCGGTAGCAGTACAGATGGAGATCGTCAAAGCTGGCATAGCTGTGCTGATGCAAATCCATTTCCATACCAGCGACGATTTCGGCGATCAGATCGGGCGAGAGCTTGTAGCGCGCCACGGCGGGCGCCAGTGCCGTGGTGACGGGATGCGTGGGCTTGCCCGCCCGCATCGCCTCCAACTCGACGCGCCACCAGGCCAGCTTAGTGTGCGCGATTTGCGGGTCGGCACATTCGTCGACGACATCATCCACCTCGCGGCAAAAGGCATACAAAGCCGTGATTGCCTGCCGTCGCTCCGGCGGCAGAAACAGGAAGCTGTAATAGAAGCTGGAGCCGCTCTGCGCGGCCTTCTGCTGGCAATATTCATCGGGCGTCATGACGACGACTTTCGGGTTCGAGATTGTCTGGCGTTGCATTGGCAGGCCGCGCGCGTGGGACTCGCGGCTTTCTGCTGGCAGTATTCGTCGGGCGTCATAGCAACCCTATCATGGCGATCAAAGTTCCACGCCGAAAGTTTTTAACAGACGCAGCATCAACAGATACGCCGCCGAGGTGAGCATGATGGACACGATCAGACTGGGCCAAAAATTCCAGCCCAGCTTGAGCAGGCCGGGCAGTACCGCGAAGAGTAGCAGTGAGGGAATCACCAGCCAGAAGATGCCGAGCGAGAGTGCCGGAATTTTTTCGGCGCTACCGGTTTCCAGATAAAGCCACACGAAGGCCAAGATAGAAACGAAAGGAATCGAAGCGAACAGCGCGCCCAGCAGCGAACTGCGCTTGGCAATTTCGGATATGGCGACAATCAACAGCGCCGAGAGCAGCACTTTGATGGCGTAGTAGGCGTAGGAATTCATTGCGGCTTGACTCCGTCAAGAAAACGCGGCACGCCAGAGTAGTTGCGGCCAGTCAAGCGTGGTCAGTACCGGCCGGCGACGGAACACGTCGTAATCGACCGCCTCGATCTTATCGAGTATGCGCAAGCCACCGGCGATGATGGCGCGCAGTTCCAGTCCGATACGGCCGGGCAGGGCGCGCCCTAGTGGTGCGCCTTGCAGCATCAGATCGCGCGCGCGCGTCACCTGAAAGCGCATCAGAGCGCGCCAGGCTTCGTCACTGCGTTGCTCGGCGATTTGCGTCTCACTGACACCGAAGCGCACCAGCTCGTCTTGCGGCAGATACATGCGCGGCTTGAGATTATCGATAGCGACATCCTGCCAGAAGTTGATGTGTTGCAGGCTGGTGCAGATGGCGTCCGACTGACGCAGATTGTCCAGCGTCGCGGCCTGATAGAGATGCAACAGCAGGCGCCCCACGGGGTTGGCGGAGCGGCGGCAATAATCCATCAACTCGGCAAAATCGGCGTAACGCGTTTTGACCACATCTTGGGCGAAGGCATCGAGCAAATCGTGAAACGGCTGCAGCGGTAATCCGTGCGCTGCAATTACCGGACGCAGGCGCTGAAACAGCGGGTCTTGCGTGGGCGATCCGACAGCAATGGCGTCAAGTTCGGCACTGAAGCGCGCCAGCCCTTGCAGACGCTCGTCTGCCGTGGCCGCGCCTTCATCGGCAATGTCGTCGGCGCTGCGGGCAAACCAGTAGATCGCCGCCACCGGTTCGCGCAATCGCGCCGGCATGAGCACCGAGGCGACGGGAAAATTTTCGTAATGCTCGACGGCCATGCGGGGCGTTTGTTTTGTAACGATGCAGATAGTGGCTGACAGTATAGGGGGCGGTCGGCTAAAATCGCGCTGCCCGTTGGAAAACGTGAGCGATGTCTCGATCATGAGGCGCGCATTTTAACGGGTATTTAGTTGGACAGCCCAGGTGGCGAAATTGGTAGACGCAGCAGGTTTAGGTCCTGCCGCCGCAAGGTGTGGGGGTTCGAGTCCCTTCCTGGGCACCATTCCAAGGTTTGATTCAAGGTTGATCGTCGGCGTAGTAGCGAATGTCGCCGCTTTGCGGGCCTTCCGGGCGTTCTGCCCCCAATGTTTTCCCGTTAAAGTTTCCTAAACCCCCTGCCGTAAAACTGCTCTGATACGTCCCCCGCCCTTTTGGCCGGCGGTTAAACCAGAAAGGATGGGTCATGGGTGTATTGGAACGTCTGGGTATAGGCGCAAAATTGTTGCTTGCGCCGGTGATGGTGCTCGCGTTGCTGTTGGTCTTGGCGACGACTTCCTACTACGGTGTCCGTCAACAGCAGAGCGCACTGAGCAATATTTACCAGGTCCGCTTCAAGCACTTTAAGCTCGCCTCCGAAGCGGCTTTCAAGGCGCAGGAAACCTATGCAACCAGCTATCGCATCATGGCTTCCGGCGCGGCTCATTTGGCTGGCAAGCGCCTGGAGGCGATGGGCAAGGAGTTGCAAGGCCGTGTCCAGCAACTCGGCAGCAACCTCAGCGCCATCACCAAGGCCGGCGACACCACACCTGAGGAAAAGGCCCTGCTCGATTCTGCCGGTCAGCATGTCGATGCCTATCAGCAATCCATGCACAACGTGGTGGATGTTGCAGTGGTCGATTTCGAGATGGCGACGACCATGATGGGTCTGGCCGAGCAGGAATTCGCCGCGCTCAGCAAGGACCTGGGTGATTTGCTTGCGCTGGAGGAAAAACTCAGCGACGAGGCCTACAACACCGCCTCGGCGACTTCGGCGGTGGTGGAAAAGTTGCAGGTCGGCGTGTTGGCTTTGTCGATTCTGCTCAGCATCGCGGTCAGTCTGCTGGTGCGACGTAGCATCGTTTTGGCGGTGCATCGCATCAAGACCGCCGCGCTGGAGCTACGGGGCGGCGATTTGACCCGGCGCGTGGAAGTGGCGGGCAACGACGAGGTGGCGGAGACGGCGTCGGCCTTCAACGAGTTGATCGGCAGTTTTCAGCAGGCAGTACGCCTGGTGCTGAATGAGGCTAATGCGGTATCGGTCGCGTCCAAGCAGCTTTCCGCCAATGCACACGTGGTGGCCGACGGCTCCAGCCGTCAGGCGGATGCCGCTTCGGCGGTGGCGGCGACGATGGAGGAGATGACGGTGAGTGTTGCCTCGATTTCCGAGAACGCCCAGCATGTCAAGGAAACCTCGCGCCAGAGCCTGGACAACACCGAAGCGGGCGGGGCCTCGCTGCAACGGCTGCTGAAGGAAATCGCGCATGTGCGCCATTCTTTCGACGACATCACCGCGTCGGTGAACGAATTCGTGAATAGCACCGTTTCCATCACCAACATGACCAAGCTGGTGAAGGATCTGGCCGATCAGACCAATCTGCTTGCCTTGAACGCCGCCATCGAGGCGGCGCGGGCGGGGGAGCAGGGACGAGGCTTCGCGGTGGTGGCTGACGAAGTGCGCAAACTTGCCGAGCTGTCTACCAAGGCGGCCAACGACATCGACGGAGTGACCAAAGTACTCGGCCAGCAATCCGAGGTCGTTGAGCATTCGCTCGACGCCGGTACGAAGTCGCTGGATACCAGCCAGGTGCATCTGGATGACCTGGAGCGCATATTCGCCTCGGCGCGTGAGTCGGTGGTGGACGCCAGTCGCGGTGTCGATGAAATCGCCGGCGCGGTGCGCGAGCAAAGTACTGGCAGCAACGTCATCGCTCGCAATATCGATGAGATCGCACGCATGGTGGAGGAGAACAGCAATGCGATCGCGCAGACCTCCTCTGCTACGCGGCAGCTCGAACAACTCGCACACAATCTGCAAGTCGCGGTGGGCAGCTTCAAGGCGTGAGCCGATGCCATCCAGGGCATCGAAGCCCCGAGAAAGTTCCGTGCACATCCACGGCGCAATCGAGGCAGGACGCCAATAGGGACTGACGCCAATAGGGACTGCCGACGAGGGCGCCGGTGCATGTTAGAATGGCGCGCCAGTTTGGTAGAACGACAGCGGCGGAACGACAGAACCAGCATCCGGCAAAGCCAGCGTATGCTTCAGGAACCACATTGGCGGCAGGCGTCGAGCCTGCGGCTAGCCAACCCAGTATCAGGACTCTCATGCAGACGAACCAGGAACCCGTAAGCCCCCTCGAACGCCGCATCGACATGGCGGTGACGTTGGCGGATATCGACAAGAACGTCGAACAGCGCCTCAAGCAGATGGCGCGCACAGTCAAAATGCCCGGCTTCCGCCCGGGCAAAGTGCCTTTCAAGATGGTCGCTCAACAATACGGCGCGCAAGCCCGTTCCGAAGCCATCGGCGCCGCGGTGGATCAAGCCTTTGGCGAAGTGGTGCGCAACCAGAACTTGCGTGTTGCCGGCTATCCACGCATCGAAGCGAAAAACGCCGGCGCCGACGTCGGTGCAAATAGTGGCGGCAAGCTGGAATTTTCCGCTGTGTTCGAGGTTTATCCCGATTTTGCGCTGGGGGATATCGCTGCCAAGAAAATCGAGCGGCCGATCCTTGCGGTGGGTGAGGTCGAGGTCGAAAAGACCCTCGACGTGCTGCGCAAGCAGCGCACCGTCTATGTAGCAGCTGATCGTGCCTCAGCCAATGGCGATCGCGTCACGGTGGATTTCACCGGGCGCCTGAACGGCGAAACCTTCGCGGGTGGCCAGGCTAACGATCACGCGATGATATTGGGCGCGGGTGGGATGCTGCCGGGTTTCGAAAAACCCATCGAAGGCATGAAGGCGGGCGAGAGCAAGACCTTCGATCTGACCTTTCCTGAGGATTACCAATCTACCGATCTGGCCGGCAAGCTGGTCAGTTTCGAAGTGGTGGTCAAACGCGTCGAGGCGCCGCAGTTGCCTGAAGTGAATGCCGATTTTGCCAAGGCCCTGGGAGTCGAAGACGGCGATCTGGTCAAGATGCGCGCCGAGGTCACCGATAATCTCGAACGCGAAGTGAAAAAACGCATCAAAGCGAAAGTCAAAGAGCAGGCCATGAACGCCTTGCTGGAAGCCAATCCCATCGAAGTGCCCAAGGCGCTGATCGAGCAGGAGTCCAGGGCGCTGGCCGACGAGGCTCGCCAGGATTTGAACAATCGTGGCATCGATGCCAGCAATGTGCCCATCGAGCCGGCCTGGTTTGCCGAGCAGGCGGCGCGCCGCGTCAAACTGGGCCTGGTGATCGCCGAAGTGGTGAAGACTCACGGCTTGCATGCCAAGCCCGAGCAGGTGCGCGCCATGATCGAGGAAATGGCGCAAAGCTACGAGAATCCGCCGGAATTTGTGCGTTGGTACTACTCGCAGCAGCAACGTCTGGCGCAAGTCGAAGCCCTCGCCATCGAGGAAAATGTGACGCAGTGGGTGGTGGACAACGCCGCTACCAGCGACAAGCCGGTGACTTTTGACGAACTCATGGGAAATGCGGCATGATGCCGCGGAAGAACACATGAAATACGATACTCAGAACGCGCAGTCGTGGGATCCTGTCGGCTTGGGCATGGTTCCCATGGTCATCGAGCAAAGCGGTCGGGGCGAGCGGGCCTACGACATCTATTCGCGCTTGCTCAAGGAGCGTGTAATCTTTCTGGTCGGGCCGGTAAATGACATGACGGCCAACCTGATCGTCGCGCAACTGCTGTTTCTTGAATCGGAAAA
Organism: Rhodocyclaceae bacterium; assembly: GCA_043761745.1. Taxonomy (GTDB): domain Bacteria; phylum Pseudomonadota; class Gammaproteobacteria; order Burkholderiales; family Rhodocyclaceae; genus Desulfobacillus. The sequence goes on along the minus strand of JAYUNL010000097.1, from coordinate 27,786 downwards.
TCCCGACAAGGACATTTACTTTTACATCAACTCGCCCGGCGGTTCCGTGTCGGCGGGCTTGGCGATTTACGACACCATGCAATTCATCAAGCCGGATGTGTCGACGCTTTGCATTGGGCAGGCGGCGAGCATGGGCGCGTTTCTGCTAACCGCAGGCGCCAAGGGCAAGCGGTTCTGTTTGCCCAACTCGCGCGTCATGATCCATCAACCCATGGGCGGCTTTCAGGGCCAAGCCTCGGACATCGAGATTCACGCGAAAGAGATTCTTTATCTGCGGGCCCGGCTGAACGAACTGATGGCAAAGCATTCCGGTCAATCGGTCGAGCGCATCGACAAAGACACCGATCGCGACAATTTCCTGTCCGCTCAGGAGTCGGTGGATTACGGCTTGGTGGATAAGGTGCTGTCGAATCGCGTCGAGACGGCCGCCTGATGGCGCGTTGGGTGGAATTACGGAGACAGAAATGACGGAAAAGAAAAGCGGTGTGGAAAAGCTTCTGTACTGCTCATTCTGCGGCAAGAGCCAGCACGAGGTCAGGAAGCTCATCGCCGGCCCCTCTGTCTTCATTTGCGACGAATGCATCGAGCTGTGCAACGACATCATCCGTGACGAGATTGCCGCCGATCACGGTGGCAAAGGCCTCAAGGGCGATCTGCCCACGCCGCGCGAAATCTGCTCCATCCTCGATCAGTACGTTATCGGGCAGGACCCCGCCAAGCGCATTCTTTCTGTCGCGGTGTACAACCACTACAAGCGCCTCAAGCATCTTTCCAAGAGTGACGAAGTGGAACTTGCCAAGAGCAATATCCTGCTCATCGGCCCCACCGGTTCCGGCAAGACGCTGCTGGCGCAAACGCTGGCGCGCCTGCTCAATGTGCCGTTTGTGATGGCCGATGCGACGACGCTTACTGAAGCCGGCTATGTTGGCGAGGACGTCGAAAACATTATTCAGAAGCTCTTGCAGAAGTGCGATTACGAAGTTGAAAAGGCGCAGCAGGGCATCGTCTATATCGATGAGATCGACAAGATCTCGCGCAAGTCCGACAACCCATCCATCACGCGCGATGTCTCTGGCGAAGGCGTGCAGCAGGCGCTCTTGAAGCTAATCGAAGGCACGGTCGCGTCGGTGCCGCCGCAAGGCGGGCGCAAGCACCCGAACCAGGACTTCGTTCAGATCGACACCACCAATATTCTATTCGTGTGCGGCGGCGCTTTTGACGGCCTGGATAAAGTCATCCGCAATCGCACCGAGCAGGCCGGCATCGGCTTCGGCGCCGAAGTGAAAAGCAAGGACGATCGCAAGGCGGTGGGCGAAATACTCCGCACGGTCGAGCCGGAAGATCTGATCAAGTTCGGTCTAATTCCCGAATTCGTCGGCCGCCTGCCCGTGCTGGCCACCTTGCACGAGTTGGACGAAGCTGCGCTGATCGAGATTTTGATCGAGCCAAAAAACGCGCTCATTAAACAGTATCAGAAGCTGTTCGCCATGGAAGGCGCGGAACTGGAAATTCGTCCGCAGGCGCTGCAAGCCATCGCGCGGCGCGCCCTGAAGCGCAAGACCGGTGCGCGGGGTTTGCGTTCCATACTGGAGTCGGTGCTGCTGGATACCATGTATGAACTTCCCAACATGGAAAATGTCACAAAGGTTGTTATCGACGAAGCCATGATAGACGGCGCTGCCAAGCCGATCCTGATCTACGCCGACCAGCCCAAGGTCGCCAGTTCCAACTGATCCCCCTGTCGCTGGTTGGCCTCCGGGTTGCAGCCGGCGCTAAACTTCTTGAATTTCCGGCCGTAGGCCCCATGTGGGACCAACAGTTGTCATTGGAAGGAAAATATCATGTCGAGCGTACCCGACCTCCCCGCTGAAACCATAGAAATGCCCCTGTTGCCCTTGCGGGATGTGGTGGTATTCCCGCACATGGTCATCCCGCTTTTCGTTGGGCGGCCGAAGTCCATCAAGGCGCTCGAAACCGCCATGGATGCTGGTAAAAGTATTTTGCTGGTAGCGCAGAAATCCGCGGCCAAGGATGAGCCTGGTCCCGAGGATATGTATGACATCGGCTGCATCGCGACCATCCTGCAGATGCTGAAGCTGCCCGACGGCACCGTGAAAGTGCTGGTGGAAGGCAACCAGCGGGCACGCGTAAAAAATGTCACGGATCAACGCGCGATGTTCGTGGCCGACGTTAGTCCCGTGCCCGTGGAAGACAAAAGCACGCATGAGATCGAAGCCATGCGTCGCGCCATCGTCGCGCAATTTGATCAATACGTGAAACTAAACAAGAAGATCCCGCCGGAAATTTTGACGTCGCTTGCGGGCATAGACGAAGCCGGCCGCCTGGCCGATACCATCGCTGCGCATCTGCCGCTCAAGCTGGAACAGAAGCAGGAAGTGTTGGAGTTGTTCGATATTGGCGCTCGTCTGGAGCGTCTGCTGAGCCAGCTCGAATCGGAACTCGACATATTGCAAGTCGAAAAGCGCATCCGTGGGCGCGTTAAACGTCAGATGGAAAAGAGCCAGCGCGAGTATTACCTCAACGAACAGGTCAAGGCCATCCAGAAGGAACTCGGCGAGGGTGAAGAGGGCGCCGACCTCGACGAGATGGACAAGAAGGTCAAGGCTGCCGGCATGCCCAAGGAGGCGCTTACCAAGGCGCAGTCCGAGCTGAAGAAGCTGAAGATGATGTCGCCCATGTCGGCCGAAGCCACGGTGGTGCGTAACTACATCGAGACCTTGATCGCTTTGCCGTGGAAGAAAAAGAACCGTATCAGCAAGGATCTCTCCGTCGCGGAAAAGGTGCTGGAGAAAGATCACTACGGCCTCGACAAGGTCAAGGAACGCATCCTCGAGTATCTCGCCGTGCAGCAGCGCGTGGACAAGCTCAAGGCGCCAATCCTGTGCCTCGTCGGTCCGCCCGGCGTTGGCAAAACCTCGCTCGGCCAATCCATCGCGCGCGCCACGAATCGCAAGTTCGTGCGCATGTCGGTGGGCGGTGTGCGCGACGAAGCCGAAATACGCGGCCACCGTCGCACCTACATCGGCTCCATGCCGGGCAAGATATTGCAGAACATGAGCAAGGTCGGTGTGAAGAATCCGCTTTTCCTGCTCGACGAAGTCGACAAGATGGGCCAGGACTTCCGCGGCGATCCTTCCTCTGCGTTACTGGAAGTGCTGGATCCCGAGCAGAACTCCACCTTCGTTGATCACTACGTTGAAGTGGAATACGACTTGTCGGATGTGATGTTCGTCGCGACGGCCAATACCCTCAATATTCCCGCGGCGTTATTGGATCGCATGGAAGTAATACGCTTGTCGGGCTACACCGAAGACGAAAAAATCAACATTGCACAACGCTATCTCTTGACCAAGCAGCTCAAGAATAACGGGCTGAAGAAGGAAGAAATTTCCATCACTGAAGACGCCTTGCGCGACATCGTGCGCTACTACACGCGCGAGGCCGGCGTGCGCAGTCTCGAACGCGACATTTCGAAGATATGCCGCAAGGTGGTGAAGTCGCTGGTGCTCAAGCGTCGTCAAAGCAAAGTGATCGTCAATGCCAAAAACCTAGACAAGTTCCTCGGGGTGCGCAAGTACAGCTTTGGCATCGCCGAAAAACAGAATCAGGTTGGGCAGGTGACCGGCTTGGCATGGACGGAAGTGGGTGGCGAATTGCTCACCATCGAAGCCGTGGTGCTGCCGGGCAAGGGCAAGACTGTCACCACTGGCAAGCTCGGCGAAGTGATGCAGGAGTCCATACAAGCGGCGCTGTCGGTCGTGCGCAAGCGATCCAAGACGCTGGGTATCGCTGAAGACTTCTATCAGCGTAGCGATATTCACATCCACTTGCCGGAAGGCGCAACGCCCAAGGACGGTCCGTCTGCGGGCATCGGAATCTGCACGGCGTTGGTCTCGGTGCTAACCGGCATACCGGTGCGCGCCGATGTCGCCATGACAGGCGAGATCACGCTGCGCGGCGAAGTGTTGCCTATCGGCGGCTTGAAGGAGAAGCTGCTGGCCGCGCATCGCGGTGGCATCCGTGTGGCGCTGATCCCGGAAGAGAACGTCAAGGATCTGGTCGATATACCGGAGAACATCAAGAACGCGCTGGAAGTGATACCGGTGAAGTGGATTGATCAGGTGCTTGAACTTGCACTCGAACGCAAGCCCGAGCCGGTAGCAGAATCCACCGAGGTCGCGGCGGTTGCGCCAGCGGGTGAGGTATTGCCGGTCACCGGGCTGATCACCCACTAAGCGCTTCCGACGCCATAGTCGTCGTTACCGACGTCGTTTCTCTCATCGCCACCCGGCGAATGTGGAAACGACGTTTTTATTTTTTCGAGCTTTTTTTATAAATGCTCGGGAAACCGCTTGACACAAGGTTTTCCGGCTTGTTATAAATCGTCGGCAGGTTTTTTCTGTCACACCATCAAACGAGAGGGGGCATACGTGAACAAGTCAGAACTAATCGATCAAATTGCCAAGTCGGCCGACATTTCCAAAGCGGCTGCCGGGCGTGCGCTTGAAGCGACCATAGGCGCGGTGAAGTCGTCTTTGAAAAAAGGCGGGATGGTTACCCTGGTGGGCTTTGGAACTTTCTACGTCGGCAAGCGTGCCGCGCGCAGCGGTCGTAATCCTCGTACCGGTGCGACCATCAAGATCAAAGCAGCGAAGGTACCGAAGTTCCGCGCTGGCAAAGCACTTAAAGATGCGGTAAACTAATCGACTTTCGTAGGCCGAGTAAGTCAGTGATTCGTCGGCTAACCCGCATGCAGAAACAACGCGGGTGCTTAGCTCAGCTGGTAGAGCGTCGCCCTTACAAGGCGAATGTCGGCGGTTCGATCCCGTCAGCACCCACCAGACAGTGTCGGTGACAAGCACTGTGCGACAAAGGTTTTAGGAGTGGTAGTTCAGTTGGTTAGAATACCGGCCTGTCACGCCGGGGGTCGCGGGTTCGAGTCCCGTCCACTCCGCCAATGAAACTGTTTTAGATCAGTATGTTACTGACTATGAGACGCTCGTCAGTGCCATTTTCAGTGCCACAAAAAATGCTATTGGGATTTTTGCTCAAGAATCAATTCCGGAGTTATGTAGCAGCCACACAATGCAGGAACTCAATGAGTTCGATTCCCCTGCGATTGCCTGCCGCTGTCGAGGCCACTTCGATTCAACACTGACATAGGGATGCGATCAGGATCGGTCAACCTCCAGCCTCTTCCGTTCCATCCTTAGTAAGTCGGCAATGATCTTCTGCTCGGTACGGACCCGAGTCGAGTTTTCTTTGATGTACCGAAGATCTTCCATGGCGCTAGGGGATAATCGCCAATGTTTATCTCCGCCTCCCTTGGCTTTGAGTTTGGCCATAGATTTCCGCGCTCGTTCAACGGCTTTACGCGCTCGTTCAGTAGCTTTCTGTTGGCCAAGCCCAGAATGAATTGCGCTTGCCGATTTCTTTCCGATCGGCTTCTTAGCTCCAGCCATACGACTGGCTACTTCCTTAGACGGCATGAGAGCATTACAGACCAGAGGCTCGGTAACGGAATATCAAATCTTCTCCAACAGCGTGCCAAGGCGCCCCGCGATATCCTGGCGAATGTCGAGATAGCTTTGATAGGACATGCGGGCATTCGCGATCAACCCCTTGTAGGTCAGGACCCTGAGGTTGTAAGCAGCCCACGACTTAGATTCCCGGTCATTGAGTTCCGGCGCTCTCTCGACCAAGAAATACACATCAATCGGAGGCAAGCGTCCCCCCAACCCAGCCATGTCAGGATGCTCGCGATACCACCCTTCGACTGCCTCCAAATATTTCCGCCCCTGAGTTTCTAGCTTATCTGCTCTTACGGACGAGCCTGGGCGCTTGAGTTCGATGATGACATGACGGCCCGCCGTTGTGCGATAAGCAATATCCAGACGCGCCCCTACTTCCTCATTTGGACACGCTCGCTTAAGTTCGGCGGTTAACGTCACCTCCATTTGTTCGCTGCCCATTACTCGATCCCAGGATGGATCGAGTAGCCAAAGATGGTCGAACAGATAATTTTGCGCCACCTTTTCCTGCTTCTTGGCATCAACGATCTCATCATCGAACTTGCGGATAATTTCTAAGCGAGAGCGAACGATTTCGAGGTAATAACTCTCTTCAATATCGTCGAGCGATGCAAAAATCGCTTGAAATTCCGGACTTGTTACATCGGTGATTTTTTCCAGATCATCGAGTTGATTGCGCGCCCGCAGCTTTTCGAATCCGACAATCGCACTGCGGTAAAGGTAACGCTTGGCGTCCGTGTCGCGTGCCTCGTCGTTATTGATGTTGAGTTTTCCGATTGAGACCATTAGCTTGTCGGCCAGTTTGCGATCGCGCTTGTCCTTCATCGCGTTGATCCACTCTTCGATATGCAGGTTGCGGTCCGGCGTATTCTTATACCCTTGTGCCGCGCGCCACTCGTCCCATTGATCTCGAATCCTGGGGAACACCGTACCCAAATGGCGACGAAGGGCCTGAAAACGATCGTCGTCGTGGCGAATCGCCTCCCGGCTCGCCGTAGCACGATCGACCTCGTCCTGATCTAGAAAATCGGCATGGATTTCGCCGACCAAGTAGCTGTTGAAATAGCGTGCATCCCCTAACTCCGGCAGGATGTCCTCTTGGAATAGTCGGCCGTTGGCAAACACCGAGATGCGATTGAGGCTTTCATCGCCTTTGCCCAGCTTTAATGGCTTATCAACGCTGGCAATGAATCCCCCGACATGCAAGCTGGGCGTATTCGCGTCGGCCTCAGTTGGTTCGACTGCGATCTGCTTCGGCATAAACTCGAAGCATGGCAGCGTAGTGCCATTCACGTCCGTATAACTTGCTAGTGTCGTGGCCAGCGGCACGATTTCCGACTTTGTTGTCTCGTCGAAACACCACAGGAATTGCACGTCACCGTAGTAACCGGCGTCGGATCGCTTAATATCCTGTTCGTTCAGCCGAACATGAAAGCTGTCGGAGAAAACTCCGAAGCGACGCGCCAGGCGTGGGCGCAGAAATTTTTGGGTCTTGTTGATGCGCGTGTTCAATTCAGTCAGCACGATGCGTGTGCCGTGAGCCATCGTAAAGTCGGCGGGTACCTCTGCGGCCTGAACCGGATACTCGGCAACGGTTTCAGCGGCGGCAGCTTGCGTACGCAGATCGGTTACATTGATGCTGAAGGCTACGGCGTCTTCGCCTTCAGCGCGGGTAATTATTGTGATCCAATTCGCCAGCGAGAACATGGCCAGCTTGCCGATGCCCTTGCGTCCCATAACACGCCGTTTGCCGCTGCGACTCATTTCTTTCGTTGGCTCATGTGTTCGACGGCTATAGCCCACCCGCAGAAACTTACTTTGCACATCCGTCCGCGTCATGCCATGCCCGCTGTCTTCGACGACGATCCTGTCGTTATCTGGATCAAGCGTAATCTCAACTTTTGTTGCGTCTGCGTCCCAAGCGTTGGCGATGATTTCCGTCACCACGGAAGGTGTCGAGCTGTAGAGCCCAATACCGAGATGGTTCAGTACGTTAAGCTCTATATGAAACTTGAGCGGTTCATCCGCCATGGTGTTGCTCCAGATGGTCAATGAAGGTGCGCCCGACCACGGTACCTAGACGTGGCGGCACGGCGTTACCGATCATGCGCCCAACCGAAGTGAAGTGCACCTCGCTTTCAGGCGGGACGAACTTGTAGTCGCGTGGAAATGACTGGAGGATAGCCGCTTCGCGCAAGGTGATCGCTCGATCCTGTTCCGGGTGGCCGAAACGTCCGGTGCCGAAATTGAAGCATTGCGTCGTAATTGTCGGCGCCGGCTTGTCCCATTCCATGCGCGCGTAGACGCTTTGATACGACGCCCCTCGTTCCGTGCGGTGGCATGGCGAGCGCAGTTCCTCCGGCCAGTCGTGCCAGGTGCCGCCGGGACGCGATGCACGGATGCGCTGTAGATTGACGGGGATTAAGCGTCGTGCCTTATGCAGCGGATCATGACGGTCGCTTTCGCCCGCAGCCAGGACAGGCAGACCAGCAATGGCATCGCGCACGGTCACCATATTTGCGTCGGATGGTTGCAGGCGAATGTCGCCCAGACGCGAAGCCACGAGCACAAAGCGCCGCCGCTCCTGCGGAATCCCATAGTCGGCACAGCGGACACGTCTAGGATCAACTGAATAGCCGAGCGATTCAAGCGTCGCGATAAAGGCACGGTAGGGTGCATGATTCGTGACACGCGGCACATTTTCCATGGTCACCAGTTCGGGCTGCACCTCGCGTACCAAACGCGCAAATTGCTCAAGCAAACCCCACTTGATCTCGTCACGCGCGCCAGTGCCATTCGCTAGTGTCGAGAACGGTTGACAAGGTGCGCATCCGGCTAAGAGCCGTGTGGCCCCTGTTGAAAACAACGGATTGATGTCGTCTCCCGTCAAGTCGGCGACACTTTTCTTGATAAACCTGGCGGCACTATTGGCCTCGTAGGGATAGGCGCAGACGGGGTCAATGTCGAACCCTACCAGCACCTTGATGCCGGCATCCTCCAATCCGCACGTTAGGCCACCCACGCCGCAAAAAAAGTCAACTGCCTCAATTCTGGACATACATCCTCCCTTTCAATTGTAACGCTTGATCAACCTCGCTCCGTTTCCAACTGAGTCATTCACCAATAAACCCATTACCCCGTATCTGTAGTGTATGTACATGCGTATCGAAAGTAAATAACTTGCCGGAGAATTCGATCTACTCGTGGGTGGATTAACACGCTATCGGAAGCGTGAATCGAAATCTGTCGGTAGCTGTATGATTGCGCGATGGCGGACCATGTATCGTCCACACGCCGGGCCGAGATCATGCGCACAGTGCGCCGCAAAGATACCGGGCCGGAAATCTTGGTCAGCAAGGCGGCGTACAGATTCGGGTCTACGTTTCCGATTGCATGTGAAACGTCTACCGGGTAGGCACACGCTTTTGTTGCCTGACTGACGATCAGGCTGTTCCGCGAACTGCGATGGGGGCAAGGCTTTCCTATCCCGAGTTAACGCAAAGCTCCAAGCGAAGCTCAAGAAAATGACGAATGGGTAATCCCAGTGCCAATCCCAGTGCCAAAATTGAGGAATTCAGGGGAATTCAGGGGAATTGAAAATCAGGCACTTTTCAGAAGCCCTTGATTAAATTACCCTGTATGACTTAGAATTCCCCATTGTTTCGTAGGGGCCAGGTTCGAGTCCCGTCCACTCCGCCAAAACGGAAAGCGCGCCTCGTCCGAGGCACGCTGTAAGTAAGGCAAAAAAGGCGAACGTGAGTTCGCCTTTTTTATTATTGGTGTTCCAATATTCTTGGTGACTTAGCATGTTTGACGCGGTTCGCAACAACAAAAGAATCGTCCAGGGCTTTCTTGTCTTGATCACACTCCCATTCGCGTTCTGGGGTGTGGAATCCTATATCCGCAGCAGTGGCGGTGGCAGCGATGTGGCCACGGTCGGTGGTAGCAGTATCACGCCGCAGGAATATGCCCAGGCGCTACACGAGCAGCAGGAAAGATTGCGCGGCATGTACGGTCGCGAATTCAATCCCGCCATGTTGGAGTCGCCCGAAGCACGCCAAGCCCTGCTTGATGCGCTAGTGAGCCAGCGGCTCGTTCAGTTGGCGGCGCAGAAAGCCAATATGACGCTGACCAATGCTCAACTCACCGAGTTTCTCGCTGGTGTGCCGGCTTTCCAGGAAAACGGTCAATATTCCATCGAGCGTGTACGCGCCTTGATTCGTAACCAGGGCCTGAGTGAGGAAGCGTTTTTGGCCAAACTGCGTCGCGAACTACTGGCGCAACAATTGGTCACGGCCCTTACGGAAGGCAGCATCGTTTCGCGTGCCGCCGTCGAACGCGTCGTCGCCGTACAACTGGAAGAGCGCGACGTCGGCGAAACGCTGATTCGCCCTGAGCAGTTTGCCGGGCAGGTGAAGCTTACCGCCGAGGCGATCAAGGATTTCTACGAAAAGAATCGTAAGCTTTTCGAAGTGCCGGATCGGATACGTGTTGAATATGTGGTGTTGGGTCTCGATACGCTGAATGAGCAGACGCAGGTTGCGGAGGATGAGGTCAAGAGCACTTACGAGAAGAACGTCACCAAGTACGTGAAGCCCGAGGAGCGCAGTGCCAGCCACATTCTTATCCAAGTACCGAAGAGTGCGCCGGAAGACGCGCAAAAAACCGGGCGCGATAAAGCTGAAGCGCTCTTGGTGCAATTAAAGAAAAGCCCGAATGATTTCGCCAAGCTGGCGAAGGAAAACTCACAGGATCCGGGTTCGGCCAACAAAGGCGGCGATCTCGGCTTCTTCCCGCGTGGCGCCATGGTCAAGTCGTTTGATGACGCTGTCTTCGCCATGAAGGAAAACCAGTTGAGCGCTGTGGTGCATTCGGACTTCGGTTACCACATCATCAAGCTGACTGGCATCCGTCCCGAAAAAGGTCGGGGCTTCGAGGAAGTGCGCGGCGAAATTACCAAAGAACTTAAGACCCAGGCGGCGATAAAGAAATTCACTGAGGTGGCGGAGGGTTTTTCGAATACCGTCTATGAACAGGCAGACAGTCTTAAACCGGCCGCGGAAAAATTCAAGCTGGAGATCAAGCAAACCGGATTCTTTGATAAAGCGAATCGTGCGGCGGCCGGGCAGATCGCTGGCAACGAAAAGCTTATGTCCGCACTTTTCTCTGATGACGGGCTGAAGAACAAACACAACACCGAAGCCGTCGAAGTGGCCGCCAACACCCTGGTGTCGGCTCGTGTCATTGAACACAAACCGGCTGAGTTGCGTCCGCTGGAAGCGGTGAAGGCGGAAATCGAAAAACAACTGACTGCGGAAGAAACCGCCAAGCTCGCACAGAAGGAAGGCGAGGCGAAGCAGGCTCAACTAGCGAAGGGCGAGAACGTCGGCTTGACTTGGAGCCCGATGCAGACACTGACGCGCCAGGGCGCGAAGGGCTTGGCGCCTGAGGGCCTGAAGGCTATCTTCAAGGCCGCGCCGGACAAGCTGCCATCCTATACCGGCGTGCAACTGCCCGGTGGCGCTTACGCGCTGTATCGCATCTCGGCAATTCGGCCCGGTGTGGCGAAGGATGACGATCCGCGCGGCAAGGCGCTGCGCGGCCAACTCGCGCAGTTCTCGGGTGGCGAAGATTTCAACGCCTATCTGACGGCGCTACGCGGTCGCTATCCGGTCAAGGTCAACAAAGCCGCGCTGGAGTCGAAAGAACGCCAGTAAGCCAGACACGAAAAGAAAACGGGCTGCCGAGTGATCGGCAGCCCGTTTTTTTTGGCGGTAAATTAAGCGTCGGCGTTGCCCAGCGCGGTGGTATTGAAACCGCCATCGACGTACATGATTTCGCCGGTGATGCCGCTGGCGAGGTCCGAACACAGGAAGGCCACGGCGTTGCCGACTTCCTCGATGGTCACGTTGCGGCGCAGCGGCGCATGCTTCTCGTTGTAGGCCAGCAGCTTGCCGAAATCGCCGATGCCGGCGGCGGCCAGCGTTTTAATCGGGCCCGCCGAGACGGCGTTGGCGCGGATGCCGCGCGGCCCCAAGCTGGAAGCCAGATAACGCACCGAGGCTTCGAGACTGGCTTTGGCCATGCCCATGACGTTGTAATGCGGCATGGTGCGCACGGCGCCCAGATAGGTGAGTGTCACCAGCGACGCCGGCCGCCCTTCCATCATGGGCAGCGCTGCCTTTGCCAGGGCGGGAAAGCTGTAGGCCGACACATCGTGCGCAATGCGAAAGGCTTCGCGCGACAGACCATCGAGAAAATCGCCGGCCAGCGCCTCGGTCGGCGCGTAGGCGATGGAATGCACGAGGCTGTCCAGCCCGTCCCAGCGCTTGCCCAAGCTAGTGAATAGCTCGGTGATTTCTTCGTCGCTTGACACATCGCAGGGCAGCACCAGAGCGCTGCCGCATTCCTTTGCCAATTTGGTGACGCGTTCCAGGAAACGCTCGTTTTGATAGGTGAAGGCGAGTTCGGCGCCCTCGCGCTGCATCGCCTTGGCGACGCCGTAGGCGATGGAACGGTGGCTCAACAGGCCTGTGATCAGGATGCGTTTTCCGGCGAGAAATCCCATGGGTTTTTCGTTTTGCGCAATGAAAAATGACTGTCAATTATAGCGGAGCGCGCAGGTGACGCCAATCGGGTCATCCGCTACACTTCGCCGACGATGCATAAGCCCCTTTGCTTGATCTCGCTGTGCCTGCTCGCCGCTTGCGGCAAGGTGTGGAACGATCCCTATCCGGCCCAGGACAAGGGCGCCAACGTCCTCTATACCGCCTTCACCGAGCGGCCCAAGCATCTCGATCCCGTGCAGTCCTATAGCGAGGACGAAGCGAACTTCACGGCGCAAATCTACGAACCGCCGCTGCAATATCACTATCTCCAGCGGCCTTACACGCTGATACCGGGCACGGCCGCCGACATGCCCAAGCCGCAATATGTCGCCGCCGATGGCCAGCCCTTGTCCGCCGCTGTGGATGAGCGGCAGATCGCCGCGACGGTGTATGAAATTCGCATACAGCCGGGCATACGTTATCAGCCGCATCCCGCTTTGGCGCGCGATGCGCAAGGCGAGTTGCGCTATCACCATCTGACGTTGGGCGACCTCAAGGATGTCCGCGCGCTGGGCGATTTTCGCGAGACGGGCACGCGTGAGCTGCTCGCCGAGGACTACGTCTACGAAATCAAACGCCTCGCCCACCCGCGTCTGCATTCGCCGATTTTCGGTCTGATGACCGATTACATTATTGGCCTTAAGGAGCTGAGTGAAGCGCTCAAGCGCCATCAACAGTCCTTAACGCCGGAGCGCCGCGATGAGTGGTTGGACCTGCGCAAATTTCCGCTTGCCGGCGTGGCGGTGGTGGATCGTTACACCTATCGAATTCGCTTGCGCGGCAAGTATCCGCAGTTTCCCTATTGGCTGGCCATGGTGTTCTTCGCGCCCATGCCCTGGGAGGCGGATCGCTTTCACGCGCAGCCCGGCATGGCGGAGCGCAATCTGACGCTGGACTGGTATCCCATCGGCACCGGCCCTTACATGCTGGTGGAGAACAACCCCAATGCGCGCATGGTGCTGGCGCGCAATCCCAACTATCGCGGCGAGCGCTATCCCACCGAAGGCGAATCAGGCGACCGCGCAGCGGGCCTGCTGGAAGACGCCGACAAGATGCTGCCTTTCATTGATCGCATCGTCTTCGTGCGCGAAAAGGAAAGCATTCCCTACTGGAACAAATTTCTGCAGGGCTATTTCGATGCGGCCGGCATTTCATCCGACAATTTCGATCAAGCGGTGCAAATGAGCGGCCAGGGCGATATCGCGGTATCCGACAGCATGCGCGCCCAGGGTATAGCTCTGTCGGCTTCGGTGGATACGTCGATCTCCTATCTCGGCTTCAATATGCTCGATCCGCTGGTAGGCGGGGGCAGCGACGCGAAAGGCAAAGAGCGCGCGCGCAAGCTGCGTCAGGCGCTGGCCATTGCTGTGGATCAGGAAGAGTTTATTTCGGTGTTTCTCAACGGGCGCGGCATACCGGCCATGAGCCCCATCCCGCCGGGTATTTTTGGCTATGTGGAAGGCCGTGCCGGGATAGACCCCATCGTCTATGACTGGGCTGATGGTGGCCCGCGACGCAAGCCCATCGCGGCGGCGAAGCAACTCCTTGCCGAAGCCGGCTACCCCAACGGCCGCGAAGAGAAGACCGGTGAGCCGCTGGTCATCAATCTCGACACCACGGCGGCGGGTTTGGGCGACAAGGCGCGCATCGACTGGATGGCCAAGCAGTTCGCCAAGATCGACGTGCAACTCAATGTGCGCAGCACCGATTACAACCGCTTTCAGGAAAAAGTACGCAAGGGCACGGTGCAGCTCTTTCGCTGGGGCTGGAACGCCGATTATCCTGATCCCGAAAACATGCTGTTTCTGCTCGCCGGGCCGCAGGGCAAGGTTGTATTTAGCGGTGAGAATGCTTCCAACTATGCCAACCCGGAATTCGACGCCTTGTTCGAGCGCATGAAGAATATGGAGAGTGGACCGGCGCGCCAGACCATCATCGATCGCATGGTGGCGATCCTGCAACAGGATGCGCCCTGGATCTGGGGCTTCTACCCGAAGACCTATGCGCTCTCGCATGCCTGGCTGCACAACCGCAAGCCCAACAAGGTGGCGCATAACACGCTCAAGTATCAGCGCATCGATGTGGCCTTGCGCGAGCAGAAACGTGGCGAGTGGAATCGCGTGGTGTTGTGGCCGCTCGGTCTCGTCGCGCTGCTACTGATCGCGGTATTGCTGCCGGTGTATCGCGGTTACCGGCGTCATGAGAAAGCGCGGGCGGCCGCATGATCGCCTATATTCTGCGCCGTCTGCTGCACGCCATACCGATCCTCATTGGTGTGAATCTCATCACCTTTGCGCTATTTTTCGTCGTTAATTCGCCGGACGATATGGCGCGCATGCAACTCGGCATCAAGCGCGTCACGCCCGAGGCGATACAGAAGTGGAAGGCCGAGCGCGGCTACGACCAGCCGCTGTTCTACAACGTTGATGCCGGCGGCGCCGAGAAAATCACACACACGATTTTCTTCGAGAAGTCGCTCAAGATGTTCGCATTCGACTTTGGTCATTCTGACGATGGCCGCAATATCGCCGAAGAGATCAAGTCGCGCATGGGCCCCAGCCTGGCCATCGCTTTGCCGGTGTTCGTGCTGGGCTTGTTTGTCGCCGTCTCCTTCGCCTTGCTGCTAGTGTTTTTCCGCGCCACCTATCTGGATTTTGTCGGCGTGGTGCTTTGCGTGGCGATGATGTCGATCTCCAGTTTGTTCTACATTATCGGCGGCCAGTTTCTGGTCGCAAAACTTTGGCATCTGGTGCCGATCTCTGGTTATGCCCCGGGGCTCGATGCGCCGCGCTTTTTACTTTTGCCGGTAATCGTCGGTGTGATCGCCGGCATCGGCGGCAGCACGCGCTGGTATCGCACCGTCTTTCTCGAAGAAATCAACCGCGACTACGTGCGCACGGCGCGCGCCAAGGGCTTGTCCGAAATCGTGGTGCTGTTTCGTCATGTGCTGAAGAACGCCATGCTGCCCATCCTCACCGGCGTGGTGGTGGTGATTCCGCTGCTATTCATGGGCAGCCTCATTACCGAGTCTTTCTTCGGTATTCCGGGACTGGGTTCCTACACCATCGACGCGATCGGCGCGCAGGACTTCGCGGTGGTGCGCGCCATGGTCTTCATCGGTTCGCTGCTCTACATCGTCGGCTTGCTGCTCACAGACATCTCCTACACGCTGGCCGATCCCAGGGTCAAGTTGAAATGAGTGCAATGAGTGCAATCAACACGCTCCTGCCCGTGGTGTTGTGGACCGATGCGCTGATTTTCCTGCTGGTCGCCTGCATCGTTGCGGTGGGGGTCTACGTACGGCGCAAGGAATATCTGCTGAACGCCTGGCGCCGTGTGGGAGAGAGCCGCATCGGCATGGCGGCGGCGATGGTCCTGCTGGCGTTTGTCGTCGTCGGCTTGCTTGACTCGCTGCACTATCGACTGCGCCTGGAGGGCGGGCGCGATCAGCCGGCGCAATACGCGGTGGAGGAGTTGAGCGTGCTCGATGCTATCGCCATGCCGCTCAAGACGCGTACCGAGAAAACCTATTCGGCGCCTTTCGCCATTGAGTCCTTCGCCAAAGAGGCGGTGGAACTCCCCAATGGCGAGCAGGCCCGTCTTTTCCCGCGCCTCAAGTATGGTGGCAGCCATTTGCAGTCGCCGGACGATCTGCCGCGCGATGTCGCGACGACGGCCTTGCTGGCTTTGTTGCCCGCTGCGCTGCTGTGGCTGGGGGTGGCGGCGCTGATCGCGCGTGGCTATGGCATCAGTCTGCGCGAGGGCTGGCGCAACGTGTGGAGCGGCGAGACGCGTTTTGCCTGGAACGCGGCACTCATTACCCTGGCCATAATGCTGGCGCTGTTCTTCCCGCTGGCCGCTTGGTCCACCCACTACCATGTCTTCGGCACCGACAAGGTGGGTCAGGACGTTTTCTATCTCACGCTGAAAAGCATACGCACCGGGCTGGTAATCGGCACAGTCACGACGCTGGTGATGTTGCCCTTCGCGCTGGCGCTGGGCATTGCGGCGGGCTATCTGGGCGGCTGGGTGGATGACGTGATCCAGTATCTCTACACCACCTTGAACTCCATCCCTGGCGTGCTGCTCATCGCGGCGGCGGTGTTGATGATGCAAGTGGTGATCGATATGCATCCGGCCTGGTTCGCCACTGGCTTGGAGCGTGCCGATGCGCGTCTCTTGGCGCTCTGCCTGATCCTTGGTGTGACCAACTGGACCGGACTGTGCCGTTTGTTGCGAGCCGAAACACTCAAGCTGCGCGAGCTGGAATACGTGCAAGCCGCGCAAGCCTTCGGTGTCTCGCGGCTGCGCATCATGAGCCGTCACATCCTGCCCAATGTGATGCACATCGTGCTGATCTCGCTGGTGATGGATTTCTCTGGCCTGGTGCTGGCCGAAGCCGTGCTGTCTTACGTCGGCATCGGCGTCGATCCCAGCACCATCAGCTTCGGCACCATGATCAACACCGCGCGCATGGAGTTGGCGCGCGATCCGGTTGTCTGGTGGTCGCTGCTGGCGGCATTCGTTTTCATGTTCACCCTGGTGCTCGCTGCCAATGTGTTTTCGGATGCGGTGCGCGACGGTTTCGATCCGCGTATGCGTTTGCGTCCGCGTCGCCCGGCTCAGGTGCCTACGGCTCAGGTGCGTCCGTCATGAGCGCGCCGCTGTTGCAAGTGGCAAATTTGCGCACGCAGCTCGATATTGCCAACGGTATCGTGCGCGCGGTCGACGACATCAGTTTCGACGTTGACGCCGGCGAAACCTTTGCGCTGCTGGGTGAATCCGGCTGCGGCAAATCCATGACAGCGCTTTCCATCCTGCGCTTGCTGCCCGATGCCGGGCGCATCGCCGGCGGCAGTGTGCATTTCGACGGTGTCGATTTGCTCGCCTTAAGCGAAGCGCAAATGCGCGATGTGCGTGGCGGCGACATCGCCATGATTTTTCAGGAGCCCGCCACCAGCCTCAACCCGGTGCTCACCGTGGGCCAGCAGATCGCCGAGGTGCTGGTGCGTCACAGCGACATTGCGCCGCGTGAGTTGATGAGCCGTGCCGCCGAGTTGCTCGATCGCGTCGGCATACCGGACGCGCGGCGCCGCCTCGACGAATATCCCTTCCAGCTTTCCGGCGGCATGAAACAGCGCGTCATGATCGCCATGGCGCTGGCCGGCGAGCCGCGTCTGTTGATCGCCGACGAGCCGACCACGGCGCTGGACGTCACCATCCAGGCGCAAGTGCTGGCCCTCTTGGGTCGCGTGCAAGCCGAGCGCGGCATGGCCATGCTGCTCATTACGCACGATCTGGGTATCGTGCATCAGCTCGCTCATCGCATCGGCGTGATGTATGCGGGTGAGTTGGTCGAGGTGGCGACGCGTGCCGAGTTTTTCACCACGCCGCGCCATCCCTATTCGCGCAAGTTGTTTGCCGCGTTGCCCAATAGCGAGCGGCGCGGCGCGGCGCTGGAGACCATACCCGGCAGCGTACCGCCGCTCACGCGCGACTTCGTTGGCTGCCGCTTCGCTGAACGTTGCGCTGAGGTCATGCCGCGCTGTCATGTCGAGAGTCCGCACTGGTATCAGTTGCCAGGTGCGCAGCTGGTGCGCTGTCATCTCTACGATACTTCGCCAACCACCAGCGTCGGTGGCAGGCTGGAGAACAAGGCGGGAAGCGGCTCTCCGGCCTGTGTTACTACGCAGCCGGTATCAGCGGCCAGCGATACCCTGCTCGATGTGCGCGATTTACAAGTGCATTTCCCGGTGCGCAAAGGCATCTTGAAACGCGTCGTGGGGCAGGTGAAAGCGGTCGATGGCTTGAGCTTGTCGCTCGCCACCGGCAAGACGCTGGCGCTGGTTGGCGAATCCGGTTGCGGCAAGACCACGGCGGGCAAAGCCATATTGCAGCTTATCAAGCCGACGGGCGGCAGTGTGCGTTTCGCCAACGACGAGCTGACCACGCTAGCGCCGCGCCGGCTGCGCGCTTTGCGCGCGGCCATGCAGATTATTTTCCAGGACCCTTACGCCTCCCTCGATCCGCGCATGCGCGTTGCTGACATCATCGAGGAAGGTATGACGGCATTGGGCGTCGAGCCCACGCGCGAAGCGCGCGAGCGGCGCATAGCCTTATTGCTGGCGCAAGTGGGGCTTGCCGCCGACATGCTGAGCCGCTATCCGCATGAATTTTCCGGCGGGCAGCGTCAACGCATCGCCATTGCACGCGCGCTGGCCGTGCGCCCCCGGCTGCTGATTTGCGACGAGCCGACCAGCGCGCTGGATGTCTCGGTGCAGGCGCAGATACTCAATTTGCTGAAGGAATTGCAGCAGTCGCTCGGACTCAGCTATCTGTTCATCACGCACAATATTGCGGTGGTGGATTATCTCGCGCACGAGGTGGCGGTGATGTATCTGGGCCGCATTGTCGAGCGCGGCACGACGGCAGAAATCCTGCGCGCGCCCAAGCATCCCTACACCGAAGCGCTGCTGTCGGCGGTGCCGCGCATACCGGAGATCAATGCGGCTGGACCCAACGCCAGGGACGAGGCCCGTCCGGTGATCGTGCTCAAGGGCGATATGCCTTCGCCGCTCAATCCGCCGACCGGTTGCCATTTTCATCCGCGATGTCCGAAGGTCATGGCGCGTTGTCGCGAGGAATATCCGGCGGCCACACGGCTGAGTGAGACGCGGCTGGTGCATTGCCACCTATATCCGGAAAGCACCTAACTTTCATGATGCGGGAACAGCACTCCGCATCATGAAAGTCAGCCCCTTTCAAACGCCCGTCCCCTTAAACGCCCACCCCCCTTCGCCCCCCTCGCGGGGGGTTCCTGATTGGCTCGCTACGCTCAATATCACACGGCGCTCCGAGGGCGGTATTTCACGCTAAGACCCCTGCGGATTACTTGCTCTTGCCGCGCTTTTTCGCAGGGAGTTTCTTTTTGACTGACCGGCCGGTCGCTTTTTTCTTGCCTTTGGACTTGCCGTGCTTCGCGAGCTTCGGCACATTGGGTTTGACCATCGGCAGATTTACCGACGACAAATCGCCGGGTGCTTCGGCGCCGGCGGGCACCAGCAGCGTGTTGCCTGTCCTGACTTTCATCTTCGGGCTGATGCCGTTCACCTGCTTCAAATGCGCCATGCTGATGCCGTGGCGGGCGGCGACGGTATTCAGCGTCTCGCCATTTTTCAGCGTGTAAGGCCGCCAGTTGGTCAGGCGCTTGTCGAAGGTTTCGAGATTGCTCTGGAATATCTCGGCGTGTTCCGCCGGTAGCACGAACGATAAGTTGCCCTTGGCCGGCATCACCGGGCGGTTGTAGGCCGGGTTGAGGGCGAGAAACTCCTCACTGGAGATTTCCGCCAGTTTCGCCGCGATTGCCACGTCCATGTCGGCGGGCTTTTCCACCGTCACGAAGTACGGCTTGTTGGCGATCGGATCAAGCTTGACCTTGAACAGATCCGGTTGGGCGATGATGTTCTTGAGGGCTTGCAGCTTCGGCACGTAGTTGCGTGTTTCCGTCGGCATGGTGAGGCTCATGTAGTCGGTCGGCAGGCCCCGCGCACGGTTTTTGGCGATGGCGCGGGCGACGGCGTTCTCGCCCCAGTTGTAGGAGGCCAGTGCCAGATGCCAGTCGCCGTGCAACTCGTAGATCGTTTGCAGATAGTCGAGCGCGGCGCTGGTGGAGGCGATGATGTCGCGGCGCTGATCCACCCACCAGTTTTGCTCCAGGCGATAGTTTTTTCCGGTGGACGGAATGAACTGCCACATGCCAGAAGCATGAGCTGGCGAGTAGGCCATGGGGTTGTAGGCGCTTTCGACGATGGGCAGCAGCGCGAGCTCGGTCGGCATGCCGCGCTTTTCCAGCTCGGCGACGATGTGGTGCATATAGCGGCGGCTGCGCTCCACCACGCGCCGCAAATACTCGGGCCGGGCCAGATACCAGGCTTGCTGTTGACTGACCAGCTCGTTGGAAAGATTGGGCATACCGAAGCCATGACGGATGCGTTCCCACAAATCGTCGGGCGGCAGCGTGAGGTCTAGGGTTGCGATGTGCGGCAGCGGATCGTACAGCTCTGTAGCCACCCCGGTCGTCTCCGACGTGGCGACCGACGGCGTGGTAATCGTGGCTGTCGTGGCGGCGTCTTCGGACTGCGCTGCATGAGCCGGGATGAGTGCGAAGCAGAACAGAATCCCCGGCAGCGCAGAGTTGAATTTCGTCATGGGGCCAGCTGCTTGGAAAACGGCAATGTTACTGATGAGGCCAGTGGCAGTCAATTTTCCGCAGGGCGATGGGGGTGCGGAGTCGTAAATGAAGGGTTGCGTTATGCCAACAATCCATTATCGTGGCGGTGTTCGCGTCTTCCTTGTCGGGCATTCGGCTTATGAAAGCACTGGTTGTTGAAGATACCGCCACGGGTCTGGCGCTGGTTTGTCGGGCGCTGGAGAAAATGGGCATCACCCCCATCGGGGCCAGCGATGGCTTGACGGGGGTGCGTCTGTTCGAAGAACACAGACCCGACATGGTGTTGCTGGATATCATCCTGCCGGACATCGATGGCTTTGAGGTAGCGCGACGCATCCGGGCCATCGAGCAGGCCGGCGACTGGGCCCCCATCATATTTTTGACTGGGCGCACCAAGGACGAAGACCTGAAGGACGGCATTGCCGCAGGCGGCGACGATTACATCTTCAAGCCGGTGAGTCAGGTGGTGCTGGGCGCCAAGCTCAGCGCGATGCGCCGCATTGTGGGAATGCGCCATGCACAACTGACGCTGACACGGCGTCTGGATGCGGCTAACCGTGAATTGAAGCGTCTCTCTGCCGTCGATGAATTGACGAGCATACCGAATCGCCGGCAGTTCGATGAAAGCTTACGGCGCGAGTGGCGTCGCTGTTCGCGCGATGGCAAGCCGATGGCGCTATTGATGTGCGACGTGGATGGCTTCAAACAGTTTAACGACACCTACGGGCATCCGGCTGGCGACGCTTGCCTGATCGCAGTAGCTGAAACGCTAAGCGGCAGGTTGCGCCGTCCGGCCGATGTGGTGGCGCGCTACGGCGGTGAAGAGTTTGGCGCCATCCTGCCGGAGACCAGCTTGCTGGGCGCGCTGCAGGTGGCGGAAGGCATGCGCGCCGCCGTTGAGGAGATGCACACGCTGCATCTTGGTTCGTCGCTGGGTTATGTGACTATCTCTATCGGTGTTGCCATGGTGTTGCCGCAGTTGGCGGGTGGCGAGGGAGCCTTGGTGGCCTCGGCCGATTGGGCGCTATACGAAGCCAAGCGTTTGGGAAAAAATCGTGTGCATGTGGCCGAGATGCCGCAGTCGCAGTGATTGAGCAGCCTACGATGGCCGATAAAGACACCCAGCCGCTCAGAAGTTGTTCTTCCAACTGCGCAAGGCGGTGAATACCGCGCTTGCGCCATTCAGTGTCGTACCACACTGCTTTTCCGCAGCCAAGATCACGGCTGGCTCGCGGCAGCGCAAGAATGGATTGGTCGCGCGCTCTTCTCCCAGGGTCGATGGTACGGTGGGCTTGAGTTCCGCGCGCAGCGCGTCTACCCGCGCCGCACGCGCCTGCAAGGCCGTGTTGCCGGGTTCGACCGCCAGCGCGAAGGCGATGTTGGCTTGCGTGTATTCGTGCGCGCAATAGACTTGAGTGTCGGCGGGCAGCGCGGCCAATTTGGAGAGCGACTGCCACATCTGCTCGGGGCTGCCTTCGAAGAGCCGACCGCAGCCGCAGGCGAACAGCGTGTCGCCACAGAGCAAAGTGTTTGCGCCATAATAAGCAATGTGTCCGCGCGTATGACCAGGCACTTCGATTGTTTGCAAGGCCACGTCGAGTTCCGGGAGGTCGACGCGATCGCCTTCGCGCAGCGGCGCGGTGACTTCCGCGATGGCTTCGCTGGCTGGGCCATACACTGGGACCGATCGCTGCGCGAGCAAATCGGCGACGCCGCCCGTGTGATCCGCATGGTGGTGAGTGAGCAAGATGGCCGCTAAGCTCACGCCGCTTTGTGCGAGAAAACGGGAAACAGGCGCGGCATCGCCCGGATCGACCACCACCGCATGGTCGCCGCGCAGCAGCAGCCAGATATAGTTATCGCGGAAAGCAGGCAGTCCTATGATTTCCATCTTGTTCGGCATCTTGTTTGTTATCTCGCTCGATTTTCTGCTTGCAAGCTGATGTCAATTCCCGGTTTCGATACGTGGTTGGCAACGCCGCAAGGACAGTATGTCCTGGCCTGGGAACAGGCGCGCTTCGATCATATCGTGGCTGACGTTTTCGGCTTTAACGCCGTGCAGATCGGCCTGCCGCAATGCGATTTCCTGCGCACCAATCGGATGCCCTTGCGGTTTGTCTGTGACGGGGCCGGCAGCGCCCCTAGTATCGCCGTCCAGGGCGACTTTCGCCATCTGCCATTTGCGAGCAACAGTATCGATCTGATGGTATTGCCGCATGTACTGGAGTTCGCCGAGACGCCGCATCAAGTGCTTCGAGAGGTCGAACGGGTATTGGTTCCGGAGGGCCACGTGGTGATCGCCGGTTTCAATCCTTTCAGCCTATGGGGAGCGAAGCGATTGTTGAGGGGCCGCAGAGAAAACACCAACAAGGGCGAATTCCCTTGGCGTGGACAATATCTCAGCGTGCGGCGCTTGAAGGATTGGCTCAAGCTGCTGGGTTTCGAGACGCAAGCCGGCGCCTTTGGCTGTTACGCCCCGGCCGTGACGCAGGAAGCCTGGTTGCGACGCTGGCGCTTTATGGAGCTCGCGGGCAACCGCTGGTGGCCTATCGCTGGCGCCAGCTATCTTTTGCAAGGCATCAAACGCCAACACGGCATGCGCTTGCTCACACCCAACTGGCAGGATCGCAAGGCGCGCGCCAAAGCACTGGCGCCGGCGATTCAGCAGACAGAGAAACAATGACATCACAGGATCCAGTCGAGATCGATATTTACACAGACGGCGCATGCAGCGGCAATCCCGGCCCGGGTGGCTGGGGCGCCATATTGCGTACGGGCGGT
This sequence comes from Rhodocyclaceae bacterium, assembly GCA_043761745.1. GTDB lineage: Bacteria > Pseudomonadota > Gammaproteobacteria > Burkholderiales > Rhodocyclaceae > Desulfobacillus. The sequence goes on along the minus strand of JAYUNL010000097.1, from coordinate 4,615 downwards.
CATGAGAAAGAACTCTTCGGCGGCGAGTCGGATACGACGAACAACCGCATGGAGTTGACTGCCGTGATCCGCGCCTTGGAAGCACTCAAACGGCCGGTGCGCGCCCGCGTGCACACCGACTCGCAATACGTGCAAAAAGGCATCAGCGTATGGATCCACGCCTGGAAGAAGCGCGGCTGGCGCACGGCCGACAAGCAGCCGGTGAAGAATGTCGATTTGTGGCGCGAGCTTGATACACTCGCCGCGCGTCACGACATCGAGTGGCTGTGGGTAAAGGGCCATGCCGGCCATGTGGAAAACGAACGCGCCGATGCGCTGGCGCGTCGCGGCATAGAAACGATCAGGAGCGCGGGGCTATGAGACAAGTGGTACTGGATACCGAAACCACGGGCTTGGAATTTCGCCTGGGTGATCGGGTTATCGAAATCGGTTGCATCGAACTGTCGGACCGTAAACCAACGGGTCAGCGTTTTCATTCTTACCTTAACCCGGAATGCGAAGTGGAAGCGGGTGCCATGGCGGTGCACGGTCTCTCCAATGAATTTTTGCAGGACAAATCGAAGTTCGCCGAGATCGTGCCTGGCTTCATCGAGTTCGTGCGCGGTGCCGAGTTGATCATCCACAACGCCGCCTTCGACGTTGGCTTCCTAAATAATGAATTGGCCTTGGCCGGCTTGGCGCCGCTGGAGCAACACTGCGCCGGCATTGTCGATACCCTTAAGCTCGCGCGTGAATTGCACCCTGGTCGCCGCAATTCGCTCGATGCGCTCTGCGACCGCTACGCTATCGACAATTCCGGCCGCACCCTGCACGGCGCTTTGCTGGACGCCGAACTTCTGGCCGACGTCTATCTCGCCATGACGCGCGGCCAGGAAAGCCTCATCATCGAGCTGGAAGCCGCGCCCAGCATGGCTTTGCAGGGCGTGCCGGCCGGCGAGCGCCTACCCTTGCGGGTTTTGCACGCCAGCGCAGAGGAACTGGCCGAGCACGAGCGCGTCCTGAATGAAATCGCGAAAGAGAGTAAAGGCCAGTGTCTATGGCTGACCGTCCCCGCCGCGTAGGACAGGACTATGACAAGGAAATAATTTTGAAAGCCCTCCTGATTTCGGCTATACTGCGCGTCCTTAAGTGCTATCACAACGCACATTAGGCGCGTAGCTCAGCTGGTTAGAGCACCACCTTGACATGGTGGGGGTCGTTGGTTCGAGTCCAATCGCGCCTACCAAAATTCCCCAGTCGTAGCGCGGTTCTACGGGGAGTTCTGGGTTGTGGGGGAAATTCCGGGGAACAATTCGGCCCCTTCATCGCCTGCGCCAACATCAATCTGGCATTTCCTTTATCGTTCGCAGGCGTCCATCTGACGTATTTGTCGAGCAGCATCTGGATACTGTGCCCGAGTTGGGCAGCGATGTAGGCGGGCGGCACCCCGACCATGAGAGCCATTGTCGCGTAGGTGTGCCGTGTGTTGTACGCCTTGCGCCAGCGAATGCCCAGTCGCTTCAACGCCGGCCGCCAGTAGTTGTCTCGCTGACTGCGTTCGTCGTGCCATGCTTTTCCTGTGACGGGGTTCTGGAAGATGTCAGCGGCTTGGTCTTCGACGATACCCTTCTGCATGAAGGTGTAGGGCTTCATCACTTGCAAAGCGGCCAGCGCCTCGGGCACCAGATCCACGTCACGTTCCTGGTGTGTCTTGCTGCCGTCACGCTCGGTTCCCTTGAACGTCCTCACACGCTGCACGCGGGCGACTTGCGTATTCCAGTCAATGTCCGACCAGCGCAGGGCAATAGCCTCTTCCGGCCGCATTCCTGTTGAGAACATCCACTTGAAATAGGCGTGGACACGCGGATCGTAGTGGTTGACCAGATCGGCCAGGATCTTGTCGCGCTCGTCCATCGTCATCGGGTCAGGCAGCTTCTTGACGAGGGGCATGTTCTCGATACCGCCAATGGGATTGTCGGCCGCATTGCTGCCTCGGTATTCCAACGCGAGGATTCCACGCAGTGCGATCATATAGTTGTTGTGTGTCTTGGCCGATGGCCAGGGGTAGCCGCCAATTTTTGCGGCGAGCAACTTGTGGTCAATGTCCCTGACTAGGATGTTCTCGCTCAGCAACTTCTTCCAAAAGCGCACAGCGGTGCGATATTGGTCGCGGGTGGCGTCGGACAAGCGGCCTTGTGCCTTGAGCCACAGGTCGGCCAAGATGGCGAACGTATCGGGTTTTGCCTGTCCTTCCATTGCACGCGGCGAGTCGGGGAAGAAATCGTTGAACTTGAAGTTGCCGACCTCGATGCGCCGCCGAATCTCGCCGGCGATGCGGATCGCCGCCTTGATGTTCGGCGGTGTCGGTTCCATCGGCTTGCCATTCACCGTGAGAGTTTCCTTGACCACCTCGCCGCCGGCCAGAACGAAGCGCAGCCGAACACTGTTCGGCCTGATCTCTACGCCGTTGCCTGTTCTACCCATCTCTTGTACCCCTGCATGCTGATGAATATTCCGCCGTCGGGTGAGCGCCGGAATTCCCGATTTTCAATCCATTTGCCATCTTCAATTTTACGGCGGATTGCCTTTTCAGAAAGACCAGTCACTCTCGCGGCCAGCGCAATTGTTACGTATGGCGCTGGCGCCACTGATTGTTCGTCAGTTGCAGCATCATTGACCGTACGCATGTTGGATTGAATGACTGGCATCACGTTGATCTGTGTTGAAATGCCAGCAGTTCCATGGCTAATCTTGCCCATAGCTTTTCATGTTTTTCTGCCAGGCGCCGTGTAGCCAACTCAAATTCATCTGCGCGCCGAGTCGTCGCTTCCAAGGCCCTACGAAGTTCTTCAACGTCGTCTGTCTGGGTCGTGTCATTGGTATTTTTTGCTGTCATAAAATTTTCTCCAAGCGAGTTGCGAAAATGGGGCTTACCGCAAATACAAGGTAAGAATCCAACCGTTCTGGCCGAATTGTCTTCTCATTTTTCGAGGAGATGATTTTGAATGCTCACGTATTTAGTGCGGCTTTCATGCGAACCGCATGCGCAGAACCGGGTCAAGATCAAGTTAGTGCATCAATCAATAACCTTGATTCGTGAGCCGGTATGAACCGGTAGTGACCAAGCGCCCATGTGCGTTCCAAGCCAAGTTGTGGTGGTCACGCTGTACTAGCCATGACGCAGAGAAGGCAATTCAACCCACATATGGGTGTCAATATTCACCTGTGCCTCGGCAGTCTTACGCAAGGCGCCCAACAACAGAACCGAATGTTCCGACGGATCCGAAATTGGCAAGGCGGGGCGTACCGCTGGGGGAAGCATGATCCTCACATCTTTGCCAGTGCGGTCCGACAGTGTTTTCACTAGTTTTGCGCCGGCGCGAACAACCTGATTAAAAAGAGGACGGCCACTTGAGACACGTCTAAGCTATCAAAACTCTTCGACAGTCGCCTTCGGGAGGCCGTTTTCACTTCTGGCCTCGGTGCTTCGACCGGCCGAAAGTAACCGGTTACCCATTGCGTTGTTCCGTTCGCCCGTGAGATGAGGAGAATTGCTCCCGACACGAATCACTTACCGGGGCAAGAACGATGGCGGGATGGAATAAGGTCAAGCGGTCACAGCAAAGCCTGAAGCGATTGCTCAAACGAAAAACGGCTGCGTGCGGGTGGCTCGAATGGGCAATAAGCGCGAGATGGTTTCGGGACTCTCCGGAGGTTCATGTGGGTTCCCCGGAAGTAACGCACCAAGAGATGGTCGAGGGCAAGCATTGCGACCTCGCCAACGACAATGCCGAGTACAACCGTTTCGAAGGACCGATGATTGCGTTTGACGCAACAGACTCGGCTGCGAAGCAGCTTGGCAAAATCTTAGCCTAGTTGCAAGAAGGCGCCAACGGAGCATAATATGGCTATCTCTGATGTTGTAAATGATGCGCATTTATGGCAACATTCTGGCTATACGTTTGAAAGGAGTCGAATTATGGCAGCGATCATCAACTACGCAAGCGCCCCTAAAAAGGCAACCAACGTATCACTGGCAGAGAACCTTCTTTCCGAGGCCAAAGAACTGCGCATCAACGTGTCCCAGGCCGCTGAAGCTGGGCTGGCCCACGCAGTAGCTGAGAAGCGCGAAGAGCGCTGGCTGAAGGAGAATAGGGAAGCCATTGAAAGCTCCAATGCGTTCGTGGAGAAGCACGGTCTGCCGTTAGAGAAATACAGGATGTTCTAATGGACCGATTCAGTGTGTATCCCAATCCGTCTGGCAAGGGGTATCTCCTCAACGTGCAAGCTAACTCCATGAGTCACTTCAACACGCGAGTGGTGATTCCCTTGTTGCCGCTGGACGAAGCGCCAAAACCGGCGAAAACACTCAATCCGTTGTTCAACGTCGACGGCAAGCAGTATTCGATGGTGACGCAGTACATGGCCGCAGTTCCCGTCAAGGTGCTCAAAAACGCAGTAATCAGCGTTGACCACCGCCGCGATGAAATCGTGGCTGCAATAGACCTGTTACTTCAAGGGTTCTAACAACTCAACCCCTGTCACTGCCGGATGTAAATTGACACAAGACGCCGATTGAATACTGACACACTGATTTGAGAAGATGGCCGAATTTTGAAAGCGGCCGTGATCACAG
>JAYUNL010000096.1:0-28136 GCA_043761745.1 Rhodocyclaceae bacterium | reverse complement strand
AATTAGGGCTGTAGCCGCCTTAAGGCGGCTCATGGGTTACCCAAGCCTTTGAGGCGCCCTAGCAATAAACCTCCGGCTTTGCCGGAGGTCACTTAATTTTAGAATTGGTATTAACGCCGCCGTTCAAACGCGCACAAAATGAGGCGTTGCCTCGCCTTCCGGGGTTAATGCAAAGGCTGGCTTGCTTTCGCCGCCAAGTTTCCGTAGCGCGATGCCATATCGCACCATGCGGGAAAATTGGGCGAGGGAGAATACGCTGTCTCGCACTTCGCGCTCGAATACCGCGTTCTTGGTGATTTCCGGGTCGAGATCAAGGGCCAGGTGGCCGAGCTCTTCGTCATGGCCATACCAGCTTGTCATCGACAAGTAATGGGCGGCGACCGCGATACACTTACCGTCAACTGCGCCACGCGCGATCCACTCGGCGGGCTCGAATGCGCCCTGCTGGTCTATACAGAACTGCGCGAGAGTGACAGTGCCCTGGCTATCCATGATTCCTCCTTGGTAGACTGGCTTATTGGTTCTGGTACTGACAGCGTTTTGCTTGACCCGAGCATGACGGGAGTCAATTGCGTTTTGATGTCCGGCCCCCGCGCCTTGCCCGGCCATCCCGCTGTAGTTTTTTTGTTAACGGCCGAAACCGGGGAAACTTGAATGAAAATGCGTCAGGGTTTGCCCGGATAGCATGGCGGAAAACTCAGGAGCCTGTCGGGCTGTGCGGAGCAGCCAAGCACGTGGCCTGGGCCGCATGGTTGAGCGGGAGAACCTTACCCGCGCCCGTCCTAAAAAGAGCAAGGAGAACACTTGCGAACCCCCTGTTTCTTGGAGCGGGCGAAGGGAATCGAACCCTCGTCATCAGCTTGGGAAGCTGAGGTAATGCCATTATACGACGCCCGCATCGGCCACTATTGTATCAGCGGTGTAGCGCCGTCAAACAGCACCTAAGGAGTCCGGGCATCTCCACAATGGGAAAATACTCCCGGCAGGGGCGGTGACGACTTGCGACCTCTTGAACCCACAGTTTTTCACGCTTCAGAAAATCGGCCCGTCTTGCTGCAATATGGGCTCGGTTGCATTGTGGCCACGACGACCTTGCGCAAATTCAACCGCATATCCGTCCGGATCGAACGCCGTCATGGATCGCTCCCAAGGCTCATCGTGAGGTGGCAAATGAAATTTCACACCTTTGGCTTTGAGCTTTTCATATAGCTCGTCAAGATTGTCCACGCTGAACTCCACGTGGACTGCACGTTTTTGTGCCGCAGTGCTGCTAGTTGCTCCTTCCTTCTGGGACTCCTGGATAGAAATAAGGCCAATAGTTCCGCCCCCACCTTCTCCAGCGCGAATCAGCGCAAAAGCGGGCAAGGCTTGGTGCTCTACCTTGAGTCCGAGCTTGCCTGCATAGAATTCAATGGCACGTTCCACGGAGTCAACGGTGAGCGTGAGCCCCTCGAAATGCATCTGTTGTGTCATGTGTGGCCTTATAAGATGTCAATCTTGCTGCCATTCTGTAGAAAAATTCCCAGAAGAGCCAGAAGACACTTAAAAATACATTTCACCGTAGAGTGCCTTGTGACGAACTATCCCAGCTATTCTAAGCGCTGTCGTGGAGGGTTCAATCTGATGCGGTGCGACAGGGAGGCGAGCAGTCGTGGCTGCATGCTAAGATTTGCGCCCCTATGTGGTTTTGCTTCGGAGTCAACGCTTGAAAATTGGCACACCGCTCAGTCCTTCGGCGACGCGCGTCATGTTGTTGGGCGCGGGTGAGTTGGGCAAAGAAGTCATCATCGCCTTGCAGCGCCTGGGCGTCGAGACCATCGCGGTGGATCGTTACGCCGATGCGCCTGGCATGCAGGTGGCGCATCGCGCCCATGTGGTGAACATGACTGACGGCGCGGCTCTGCGCGACATCATCGAGCGCGAACGGCCGCATCTCATCGTGCCGGAAATCGAGGCCATCGCCACCGACATGCTGCGCGAAGTCGAGCGCGAAGGGTTGGCCGAAGTGATTCCCACCGCCCGCGCGGCGCAACTGACCATGAATCGCGAGGGCATACGCCGCCTGGCCGCCGAAGAACTCAAGTTGCCCACCTCGCCCTATGCTTTCGCCAGCTCGCTGGCCGAGTTGCAAGCCGCCATCGATGACGGCAAAGGTGGTGGGATTGGCTTCCCCTGCCTCGTCAAACCCACCATGTCGTCCTCGGGCAAGGGCCAGTCGCTGTTGCGCGGCCCGGACGATGTGGTGAAGGCCTGGGACTACGCCCTACAGGGCGGGCGCGTGGCGCAAAGCCGCGTCATTGTCGAGGGTTTCATCGATTTCGAGTACGAGATCACCCAACTCACCGTGCGTGCAATCGGCGCAGGCGGCCAGGTCGAGACCTATTTCTGCGAACCCATCGGCCATGTGCAGGTGGATGGCGATTACGTTGAATCGTGGCAGCCGCAGCCCATGAGCGAAGTGGCGCGCAGCCGCTCGCGCGAAGTCGCCAAGGCCGTGACGGACAGCCTCGGCGGGCGCGGCATTTTCGGCGTGGAGTTGTTCGTCAAGGGCGATCAGGTGTGGTTCTCCGAGGTGAGTCCGCGTCCGCATGACACCGGGCTGGTGACGCTGGCATCGCAACGCTTTTCGGAATTCGAGCTGCATGCGCGCGCCATTCTTGGCCTGCCTGTCGATGTGTCGCTGCGCGCTCCAGGCGCCTCGGCGGTGATTTACGGCGGTTTGGAGCAACAAGGCATCGCCTTCGAGGGCGTTGCTGAAGCGCTCGCCGTACCCGGCAGTGACTTGCGTCTGTTCGGTAAGCCCGAGAGCTTCAAAAAGCGGCGCATGGGTGTCGCCGTCGCCACCGGCGCCGACACCGACGAAGCTCGGGTTCGCGCCAAGCTCGTCGCCAGCCGCGTGCGGCCCGTCGCCAGTTGAGCTATCGCGGTTTGAACCTTCGCCAAGCAGAGGCGTGATCGGAGTATGCGTGGCGGGGTACTGACCTACCGAAAAGATATCGATGGCCTGCGCGGCATCGCCATCCTGCTGGTGCTGGCCTATCACTTCAAGCTGCCGCCGCTGACGGGTGGTTACATCGGCGTCGATGTCTTCTTCGTCATCTCCGGCTTCTTGATCACCTCCCTGCTTGCTACCGAGGAGGGTGTGGTCGAGCCCCTGGTGGATTTCTACAATCGGCGCATCAAGCGCTTGTTGCCGATGTTTCTGGTTTTCTCGGCAGTCACGACTATAGTCGCGACGGCGCTGCTTCTACCCGAGGACTTCATACGCTATCTGCATAGCCTGCGGGATGCGCTGCTGTTCAAAGCGAATCTTTTTTTCGATCGAGAAACCAAAGACTACTTCGGCCCGAATGCGCGCGAATTGCCTTTGTTGCACACCTGGTCCCTCTCCATCGAATGGCAGTTCTACCTGCTGTTTCCGATAGTTTTTCTGCTGGCTCAGCACAAGCTTGTTGCGCGTGTGCAGACGGCGATATTGTTGGCCGCGACGTTGGCATTGAGCGCCTATTCGATCGTGGTTACGACCAACGCCACCGATCACTACTTCCATCTTTCCGCGCGATTCTTCGAGTTGCTGATAGGCGCATCCGCGACGCGGATCAAGCCGGCGACTCGCAGCCGTGGCGCCGATTTGATTGTGCTGCTGGGTATCGTTGCGCTAATTCTGCTGGCGATACGGTTCACGCCCGCCACGAGTTTCCCCGGCGGCAACGCATTGTTGGTTTGTCTGCTGACAGCAACCTTGATCGTCTTCGGACATGGCAACCGATGGCTATCAAGCACCTGGCTGTTGCATACCGGCAAGATTTCCTATTCCGCCTACCTGTGGCACTGGCCGCTGATCGCCTACCTGACGTATTTGCAGATCGAGCCTTCGATTCCTTGGGCTATCGTTCTGATAGGCGCAGTCATGCTGCTGGCGCATTTTTCCCATGCCTACATCGAGGAGCCGGGGCGGCGTATGAAGATAGGGTTAGGCCGCTCGTTTGCCCTGTTCTTTTTCCTGCCGGTAGTGATGGTGCTGGTGGCGGCAACCTTGACTCGTTGGAATGACGGCTTTCCGCAACGTTTGGGCGATGAGGCCGCGCATGCGTACAGCAATATGCGGCCGTTCATCGATACGCATCAGCCGCAATGCCACAACTTCAATGGAAACGATCTTGAGCAGTGTGCCATCGGTGATTTGCGCGCCGAGAAACGGGCGCTTTTGATCGGTGACTCACATGGGCGCCACTATTTGCGTTTTGTCGACGTGCTTGCGCAGCAGGCTCATCTCAAAGTGTATGGGCTAACCAGTACTGCATGCTTAATGCTGCCTGGGGCGCCGGCGAGCGCAAGCAGTCCTAATTGCGCGCAGGACACAGCGACCTATTACCGGCTTATTGAGCAAGGCCATTTTCGCTATGTGCTGATCGGCGAACATTGGCTAGGCTATGACCCGCAACAATTCGAGCTTCTGAATAGTGCTATCGAGAGAATTATTGCGAGCGGCGCTATCCCGGTCATCTTGCAGCCCGTGGCCGAGGATGGCGTCGACAAAAAAAGTTGCTTCTACCGGCATATCAAGCTGAGGAAGGCAGTGGACACCGATTGTGCGATCGAAAGGAATAATACGTATGCGCTCGCACAAAAAACCCAGGTCGCTCGTCTTTTCGATCGGATCCGGGCCAAGTACCCTTCGGTGCGTTTTGTCGACCCGCAGACGGTGCAATGCCAAGGGTCACACTGCCTCACCGTCTTTGATGAAACGCCACTCTACGACGATGCGCACCATATCAATACCTACGCGGCTACGCTTTTCGGGCAGTGGTACTTGCAGCACTTTACCAATCCCCTGCTTGATTAGCGCCCGGGCGGGTTACCTGAGGCATGTTAAAATTTCAGTCATGGATATCAGGGTAAACGGCCTCACGCATCGCTTCGATGCTGCGCCGACGGTGACGGAGCTTTTGCGTAGCATGAAGCTGGAAGGCAAGAGCGTCGCGATCGAGCGTAACGGTAATATCGTGTCCAAGAGTGCTCATCAAACGACGCAGCTGACCGACGGCGACCGCGTTGAAATCGTCTTCGCCGTCGGCGGTGGTTGACCGGCTGCCGCTCATCCTTCTCACTCGTCACAGCACAATGTCCCAAGATACGCTCACCATCGGCGGTAAAACCTATACCTCTCGACTGCTTGTCGGCACCGGCAAGTACAAGGATTTCGCCGAGACGCGCGCAGCGGTGGAGGCCTCAGGCGCGGAGATCGTTACCGTGGCCATACGCCGCACCAACATTGGCCAGAATGCCAACGAGCCAAGCTTGTTGGAGGTGTTGCCCCCCTCGAAATACACCTTGCTGCCCAACACCGCTGGCTGCTACACCGCTGAAGATGCGGTGCGCACCTTACGCTTGGCACGCGACCTGCTGGACGGCCACGACCTCGTCAAGCTCGAAGTGCTGGGCGACCAGCACACGCTCTTCCCGGACATGCCGCAGACCTTGAAAGCGGCGGAAACGCTGGTGAAGGAAGGTTTCAAGGTGATGGTGTATTGCTCGGACGATCCTATTCAGGCCAAGCGGCTGGAAGAAATCGGTTGTGTGGCGGTGATGCCTTTGGCATCGCTGATCGGTTCCGGCATGGGCATCCTTAACCCATGGAATCTGCGCCTAATTATCGACAGCGCCAAGATTCCGGTGCTGGTCGATGCGGGCGTGGGCACGGCCTCAGACGCGGCCATCGCCTTGGAACTGGGCTGCGATGGCGTGCTGATGAATACCGCTATCGCCAGCGCGCAGAATCCGGTGCTGATGGCCAGTGCCATGAAGATGGCGGTGGCAGCGGGGCGCGCTGCCTATTTGGCGGGGCGCATGCCCAAAAAACTTTACCTTGCTTCGCCCAGCTCACCGACTGGCGGCTTGATCGGCAAGCCCTGATTTTTCCTTACTTCGTTAAGCGGCCGCCTTCTCGCGCTGCTTGTAGAGTAGTTCCGAGAGTTGCTTTCCCGGCATGGGCTTCGCAAAGAGATAGCCCTGCATTTCGTCGCAGCCAGCTTCGATCAGGAATGTGCGTTGTGCTTCGGTCTCCACGCCCTCAGCTACCACGGATAGCCCCATGCTGTGGGCGAGCAGAATCACGGCGCGCGTGATGGCGACGTCGTCGGAATCATGGGGCACATCGTGCACGAAGGAACGGTCGATCTTCAGGCAATCGACCGGGAAGCGTTTCAGCGCGGCGAGCGAAGAGTAGCCGGTGCCGAAGTCGTCGATGGCAAGCCGCAAACCGAGGAAGCGTAAGTCCTGTAGCGTGACGATGGCGCGCTCGACGTTGTACATCACCATGCTCTCGGTGATTTCCAGTTCCAGCCAGTTGGCGGGTACCTGCTCCTGTTCGAGGATGGTTTTCACGCGCATGGCGAGATCGGGCTGCTGGAACTGGCGTGGCGAGAGATTTACCGCCACGCGCGGTGGCCCCAGGCCCTGCGCATGCCAGATGCGCGCCTGGCGGCAGGCTTCGATAATTACCCATTCGCCCACTTCAAGGATGCGGCCGGTTTCTTCGAGGATGGGAATGAAGCGATCCGGCCCGATCATGCCCAATTCGGCGCTACGCCAGCGCAGTAGCGCCTCGACGCCGGTAACCAATCCCGAACGGAAATCCACCTTGGGCTGGTAGTGCAGTTCGAATTCATCGCGTTCCAACGCGTGGTGTAATTGGGCGCCGACTTCCAGCCAATCGGAGGCGGCGCGATTCATTTCCACATCAAAGAAGCGATACTGGCCGCGACCGGCCTGCTTGGCCGCGTACATGGCCTTGTCCGCGCTCATCATGAGTTCCTGTATGGTGCTGCCGTCGCGCGGATAAAGCGCGATGCCTATGCTCGCCGCGGGGACCACCTCATGGCCTAAGAGGTAGCAAGGCGGCGCCAGCGCATCCAGCATTTTTTGCCCGACGAAAGCCGCGTCCTCCGCTTTGGCGAGGTCATTCAGCACCACCACGAATTCGTCGCCACCCTGGCGCGCCACGGTGTCGCCGTCGCGCAGGCAGGTGGAAAGACGCTTGGCGATTTCCATCAGCAACTGGTCGCCGGCATCGTGCCCCAGCGTGTCGTTGATCAGTTTGAAGCGATCCAGATCGACGAACACCAGCGCTAGCAATCGATCCGTATAGCGGTGGTGAGACAAGCCTTGCTCCATGCGGTCGTTGAGCAGGTGGCGGTTGGGCAGTCCGGTCAGCCCATCATGGCTGGCGATCTGGGCCAGCTTTTCCTCGAAGTGGCGACGTTCGGAAACGTCCTGCATGACGCCGACCACGCGGAACGGGCCGGTGTCGTGAAATTCGACCTCGGCTCTGGCGTGTACCCAGAGCGTGGCGCCGTCGTCGCCGACGATGCGAAAATTTGCCGTGACCGAACTCACTTCGCCGCTTTGCGCGAGTTTCACTTGCGCGCACACATGCGCCCGGTCGTCGGGATGGGTGTGCTTCAAAATGAAGCGCAAACTGGGCCGCGCCACATCGACGCCGCAGCCGAAAAGATGACAGGTCTCGGCCGACCAGCGCTGCGCGCCGGTGGCGAGATCCCATTCCCAACTGCCGACATGGGCGATCTGCTGGGCGCGTTCCAGTGTCGCCTCGCTGCGGCGCAGGGCCTGTTCGGTCTCGCTGCGGCTGATGCCGGCGCGTAATGCGCTGACGGCATGCGCCACCTCGTCGGCGAGGTCTTGCAGCAGGAGATACTCTTCCGCGCCGAAGGCGTTGTCGGCGGCGGAGTAGATCACCAGCGCGCCTTCGGTGAGCCCATCGATACGCAGCGGAAAGCCGGCGACGGACTGGTAGCCGCATTCGGGCGGCGCGTTCATGCGTGACTCGGCGTCGCGCGAGGCGTTGGCGCGAATGATGAGCGGTTCGCCAGTGCGGATCGCGCTGCCGGCCGGACCATGCCCGGTGCCGGCGGCGTCCCAGATCATGCGCGCGCTGCGCAAATAGCCGCTGTCTTCGCCGTGGCGCGCGACCACACGCACACTGTGTGCCGCATCCTGCTCGGCGCGTCCGATCCAGGCCAGCGGGTAGCCGCCGACCAGGACGATGGTTTGACAGATCGCCTTGTACAAATCCGCGTCGCTGGCCGCACTGCGCCGGATACGGCTGATCTCGCTCAACAATTGCAAGGCGCGATTGGTCGTCTCCATCTCGTGCTCGTCGTGCAGCCGCGCTGTCACATCCTGGATGACGGCCAGGCCGGCGGTACCATGCGCCGTATGCATCGGCCGCAGACTGAGGCGCGCGGAAAACGTGCTGCCATCCTTGCGCCTCAGCCGTTCGCGAATCATTTGCTTGCCAAATTGGTACGCTCCCGGATCATGGAACAAATCCTCACGTACTCCTTCAAAATCGGCGCGGTCGGCATCGAGAATCAGTTGGTCGACTTGCATGCCGCGCATTTCTCCTGGCGTGTAGCCAAACATCATTTCTGCTTGGGCGTTGATGCGCGTGATACGGTCGCTCGCATCGCTGATGATCACGCCTTCCGGTGTCGTATGCAGCAGCGCCTCGTAATCCTGACTCAGCGCTTCGTGTTGGCCCAGGAGGCGGCGATATTGGTGAATGGCGATGCATAGCACGCCAACCAGCAAGCCGCTGGTCAGAATAGCTAGCGTTACGGCGGCGGCCAAGGCGCCGCCCCGCATGTGGACGGCGCCGGTGACAGCGAATAACACCAAGGCGACGCAGGCAGCCAATGTGCCAAAGGCGCGAGCGATAGTATCGGAGGTTGCGTTCATGGGCTCTGTATTGTTGTCGCGACGCCGCGCCTTTACGGCACCCTGGGCTAACGTTAAACTGCGCAGCCAATTTATCGGCACCCGCGCGCAAAAGCTTGAGGGCGGGGCCGAAGCGCTAGGGCCTGTTCTCAATCATTTTGTCGGTGCGAACGGGTGTTTTAGGTCTTCCCGCAAGGGGATTCTCTTCGGTCATCGGCGTTAATCCGTGAGGGTACGACCCGTTTAGCCATGATGGGCGATCAGTCTCAAAGCAAGCGCGGGAACGTGAAACTCAAACTGTTTTTCCTTACAGACTAGGCGGCCACTGCAAACGCTAGGCGCTCGATCTTGCGCTGCTGCCTGGGCGCCGGCAGGCCATACGGTGTCGCATCGCGCAAGGTCGCGTAACAAATGCGCGCCAGCTTGTTGGCCAGCGCACAGGCCGCCTTGTTGTGATTGGTGCGTGCCTGAACGGGGGTGGTGGCTCAGCTGCGCAGCCCATCGAGCTGACGGCCCACGTCCCGTGCCGTACTGGCCGCACGTAGCACCGAGCGCGCCCCATGCGTGAGCAACATGCGCAAATAGCGGTCCCCCCGCTTCGAGATGCGCCCGAGGACACGCGTGTTGCCCGAACTGAACTCGCGTGGCGTCAGCCCGAACCAGCTCGCAAAATGACGCGCATCCTTGAAGTGAGCCACTTGCCATAGTGCTTTCTAACGATAGTCCGCAAACTCGACGTTGAAGGCATCGCCGCTAAAAAAAAGGCCATCGCGGGTAACCGCGATGGCCTTTGTCTCTTCGTCGGCTAGACAGCCGACTTGGTTGGCTCAGACCATGTGGGCTAGCGCGCCTTTCATTTTCTGCATGGCCTTGGCTTCGATCTGGCGGATGCGCTCGGCGGAGATGCCGTATTCGTCGGCGAGTTCATGCAGGGTCGCTTCGTGGCCTTCGGACAGCCAGCGCCGCTCGATGATGCGACGACTGCGCTCGTCCAGACCGGCCAGCGCGGCCTTGAGGCCATCGTCTTGCAGGCGTTGCGATTGTTGTTGCGCCAGCGCTTCGGAAGGATCGGCATGCGGGTCGGCCAGGTAGGCGATGGGGGCGAAACGATCATCGTCCTCGTCGCTGTTGGCTTCCAGCGCGATATCCTGCCCGGTGAAGCGGGTTTCCATCTCGACCACTTCTTGCGGCTTGACGCCCAATTGCTTGGCCATGGCGCCGACTTCATCCGGGCTCATGGTGTTGAGGCCTTGCTTGAGGCTGCGCAGATTGAAGAACAGCTTGCGTTGCGCTTTGGTGGTGGCGATCTTAACCAGCCGCCAGTTGCGCAGGATGTACTCGTGGATTTCCGCCTTGATCCAGTGGATGGCGAATGACACCAGCCGCACGCCGCGCTCGGGGTCGAAGCGCTTTACCGCCTTCATCAGGCCGACGTTGCCTTCCTGGATCAGATCGGCATGCGGCAGGCCGTAGCCCAAATAGCCGCGCGCAACCGACACCACCAAGCGTAGGTGTGAGAGCACCAACTGGCTGGCCGCTTCCAGGTCGTCGCTCTTGCGGAAACGACGCGCCAGATCCAACTCCTGCTCTACGCTCAGCATCGGAAAACGGTTTGACGCCTGGATGTAGCTTTCCAGGCTGCCGAGAGCCGAAGGTACAGGCATCATTAATGCGTTCATGGCTTACCTCCCTTTCATACTTCGAAGCTAGTTTAGCACTCGGGCGATTAGAGTGCTAACCGGGCGTCCGGTTCCCCAGCGGGGCTTATTCAGGCGGTTTCGCCCGCGCGCAGGTGTCGTCTGAGTGACAGCCAAGCGCCCAGCCAGCCCAGGATTACCGCTGTACCCAGCAGAACCAGCGATTCGGCCAGGGGCAGGGCCCGCAGCGAAAACTCCAGACCGTAAAGCGCGGCCAGCTCGCCCACAGGGCCTTTGAGCAGCAGCGCGGCCGCGAATACCAGTATCCACGCTACTGCGCCGCCGGCCAAGCCTTGCAGCGCGCCGAAGTAGTACAGCGGCCGGCGTATGAAACTGTCCGTGGCGCCCAGCAGGCGGCTGACTTCGACCTCGGCGCTGCGGGTGAAGATTTGCAGGCGGATGGTGTTGAAGGTGACAGCGATCAAGGCTACGCCGAGCAACACTGCCAGGAGCGCGATGGCGAAGCGCGCCAGCCGCAGCAAGGCATCAAGCTTTTTTACCCAGGCGGAATCGAGTTGCACATGCTCGACCTTGTTGAACTTGGCGAAGTCGGTTCGCATGCTTTCTAGTTCTTCGGGCGACTCCGCTCGCGGCACGACAATGAAGGCATCCGGAAAAGGGTTGCGCGGCAAGCTGTCGATGACATCGCCCAGCCCTTCGCTGGCTTTGAGTCTGCGCAAGGCTTCCTCGCGCGACACCAAGCGCACGTCGCGCACCAGCGCGTGCTTGCGCAGACGGGCCTCGACGTCGGCTGCATCCTTCTTGCCGGCATCCAGCGTCATGAAGACAGACAACTGCGGTGTGGCGGCGCTGTTACGCGCCAGCCCCAGCAGGTTGGCAAAGAGCATTTCACCACCGGCCGGCAAGGCCATGGCGATGCCCAGCACCAAGGCGCCCAGCAAGGTATTGAGCGGCGTGGCGGCGAGCCGTCGCAGCGCATCCGCTGCGGCTTCTCGATGCTGAATCAGCCAGCGCTTCATGTCAGCCTGCCTTGCTCGAGCGTCAGTCGTCGCGTCATGAAGGGTGCGAACAATGCGTCGTGGTGCGTGGCGACTATGACCGTGACGCCCACCTGATTAAAAGAGCGAAACATGCCGGCGATGTCGCGGGCGTAATCGTCGTCCAGATGCGCGGTCGGTTCGTCGGCAATCAATATGGCGGGGCGATTCACCACCGCCCGGGCGATGGCCAGCCGTTGCTGCTCGCCGCCGGAGAGGGCAACGGGCATGGCCTTTTCGCGTTCGAGAAGGCCGACCTTGTCGAGCGCCGCGCGCACGCGCCGCTGGCTATCGCGCGGCGACTCGCCGGCGATGGACAGCGGCAGCATGACATTGTCAAACACGTTGCGATCGAACAGCAGTTTTTGATCCTGGAATACCAGGCCGAGCTTGCGGCGCAGAAAGGGCACGCCAGCGCGCTTCAAGGCGGCGACATTCTGGCCATTCACCGTGACCGAGCCGTGAGTGGGGCGCTCAATGGCGGGGATGAGCTTCAGCAAGGTGGTTTTGCCGGCGCCCGAGCGACCTGACAGCACGATCATTTCACCCGCTTCAATAGTGAAATTCAGATCTGCCAACGCCGCGATGCCGCCGGGGAAGCGTTTGGAAACTTGCTCGAAGCGAATCATGTGGCTGGCGATTCAAACAGCGCCTCAACAAACTCGCGCGCGCGGAACGGCTGCAAATCGTCAATGCCTTCGCCCACGCCGATGAAGCGCAGAGGCTTGGGTTGGGTGCGCGCAATGGCCGCGATGACGCCGCCTTTGGCCGTGCCGTCCAGTTTCGTCACCACCAGGCCGGTCACACCGACGGCGGCGTCGAAGGCTTGCACTTGCGTCAAGGCGTTCTGGCCGATGTTCGCGTCGAGCACCAGTAGCACTTCGTGCGGCGCGCCGGGCGCTGCCTTGGCGATGACGCGCTTGATCTTGGCGATTTCCTCCATGAGGTGGAGCTGAGTCGGCAGGCGACCGGCCGTGTCGGCCAGCACCACATCAATGCCGCGCGCCTTGGCGGCGTTGATCGCGTCGAAAATCACGGCGGCCGGGTCGCCGCCTTCTTGGGAGATGACGGTAATCTGGTTGCGGTCGCCCCAGACTATCAGTTGCTCGCGTGCGGCGGCACGAAAAGTATCGCCGGCGGCGAGCAGCACCGATTTGCCTTGCGCCTGAAAATACTTGGCGAGCTTGCCGATGGAAGTGGTTTTGCCGGCGCCATTCACGCCGGCCAGCATGATGATGTAGGGCTTGTGGGTTGAGACGTCTAGCGGCTGCTGCAAAGGCAACAATAGCTCGGTGAGTATGTCGCTCAGCGCTTGCTGAAGCTGGGCGCCGGTTTCCAGCCGGTCGCGCTTGACGCGGGCTTGCAATTCATCGAGCAGATACTGCGTCGCCGCAACGCCGACATCGGCCATCAGCAGCGTGGCTTCGAGTTCTTCCAGCATTTCGGCGTCGATCTTGCCGCGCCGGAACAAGCCGGTGATTTGCCCGCCTAGCTGGGCGCGGGTGCGCGAGAGTCCGGATTTAAGGCGCTCGGTCCAGGAGGCACGAGGCTGCGCAATGACGTCGGGGTTGGGTTCGGATTTCTTCAAGAAACTAAACATGGAGGGGCTTGTCTGTTGGTGACGCGGGCGCGGAAAACCCGCTAACATGCAGCCTCGTCAATTCTAGCAGAAGCGGAAAAACCCCATGTTGAGACGAAACTCGCCACTCCTCGCGCTGGCGTTGATCTTTCTGACCGCCTTAGCCCATGCGGCGGGCCCATTTGAAAAGACCTTATCCAACGGCTTGCGCGTCATCGTCAGAGAAGATCATCGTGCGCCGACGGTGGTGCATATGGTCTGGTATCGCGCCGGCAGCCTTGATGAATTCAACGGCACGACAGGCGTGGCCCACGTGCTGGAACACATGATGTTCAAAGGCACCAAGACCGTCGGCCCCGGAGAATTCAACAAGCGCGTGGCGGCGGCGGGCGGGCGGGACAACGCCTTCACGGCGCAGGACTACACCGCCTACTTCCAGCAGGTGCCGAAAGCCAAGCTCGCCGACATGATGGTGCTGGAAGGCGACCGCATGGCCAATCTGGTGCTGGCCCCCAAAGAGTTCGCCCAGGAGATCAAGGTGGTGATGGAAGAGCGGCGCATGCGCACCGACGACGAGCCGCACGCTTTGTTGAATGAGCGGCTGATGGCGACGGCCTTTCAGGCGCATCCCTACCGCCGCCCCATCATCGGCTGGATGAACGATCTCGAAAACATGACAGCAACGGATGCGCAGGACTGGTATCGGCGCTGGTACGTCCCCAACAATGCTTACGTGGTGATTGTGGGCGACGTGAATAAAGATGAAGTTTTCCGCCTCGCAGAGAAGTACTACGGCAAGATCAAGTCGCGTGCACTGCCGGTGCGCAAGCCACAGTCAGAGCCGCCGCAAGTCGGCATCAAGCGCCTGGTGGTTAAAGCGCCGGCCAAGCTGCCCTACCTCACGATGGTGTGGAAAGTGCCGACGCTGCGTGACGTGCAAAAAGATCGCGAACCCTACGCGCTGGAAGTGCTGGCCACGGTGCTGGATGGCCACGATGCCGCACGCTTTGCGCGCAATCTGGTGCGTGGTTCGAAGATCGCCATCTCAGCCGGCGCGGGCTACGATTCGCCAGTGCGTGGCGAATCCTTGTTCATGGTCGATGGTACGCCAGCCGAAGGCAAAACCGTGGCCGAGCTGGAAGCGGCCTTGCGCGCGGAGATCGAGCGCATCAAGAGCGAAGGGGTGAGCGCAGAAGAACTCGAACGCGTGAAAATCCAGACCATCGCCGCGCAAGTGTACAAGCGCGACTCAATGATGGCGCAGGCCATGGAGATCGGCCATTTTGAGTCGTCCGGCCATCATTGGCGCGACATCGACACCGTGCTCGATAAGATACGCAGCGTTACCGCCGATGAAGTGCAAGCCGTAGCGAAAAAGTATTTCGACGACAGCACGCTGACTGTCGCGGTGCTCGATCCGCAGCCCTTGCCGGAAAGCGTCGCCGAAGCACCTGCCGACTCACCTGCCGAGGCGCATAGACATTGAGTGCTACCAATATGCAACAAGAGAGCCGCGTTTCCCGCGGTATAAATGGGATTGCCATGATACGAATTGTTCTCGGTTTACTGCTTGCGGCAATGACGACGCTCGCGCAAGCGGGTGTGCAAATTCAGCATTGGAACCTGCCCTCAGGTGCACGCGTTTATTTCGTCGAAAGCCATGAGTTACCGATACTCGATGTGCAGGTCGATTTCGCCGCCGGTACGGCCTACGATCCGCCGGGCAAATCTGGCCTCGCCGGAATGACGCGCGGACTGCTGGACGCCGGCGCCGGCTCGCTGGATGAAGAGAAAATCGCCGAGCGACTGGTCGATATCGGCGCGCATCTCGCCGGTTCGGGTGATCTGGATCGCGCCGGTTTGTCATTGCGTACACTCTCATCCCAGCGTGAGCGCGATGCCGCCCTTGAGCTGCTGCGCCTGGTCTTGCTACAGCCAACTTTCCCTGAAGACGTGCTGGCACGCGAGAAAACGCGCAGCATCGCGGCCATACGCGAAGCCGATACGCGACCAGACAGTATTGCAGCTAAGCGCTTTTCTGCCCTGCTCTACCCTGGCCATCCGTACGGAGTGAGCGCCACGGTCGACAGCGTGGCCAGCATCACGCGCGACGACCTGGTGGCTTTCCATCGCACGCGCTACAGCGCACAGGGCGCGGTGATTTCCATCATCGGCGATGTGTCGCGCACCGAAGCCGAGCACATCGCAAGCACGCTGACCGAAGGTTTGCCGCAGAACCGCGTCGATGCGACCTTGCCGGAGGTGAAGCTGCCTCTACAGAGTGTCGAACGTATCGCTCACCCGGCCACCCAGGCGCATATCCATATCGGGGTGCCGGCCATGCGGCGCGGCGACCCCGATTACTTTGCCATGCTGGTCGGTAACTACATCCTCGGTGGCGGCGGTTTCGTTTCCAGGCTGATGCAAGAGGTGCGTGAGAAACGCGGCTTTGCCTACGATGTGCATAGCTACGTCCAGGCGCAGAAGCAGCCCGGGCCGTTCCAGATCGGCCTGCAAACCAAGCGCAATCAGGCCACGGATGCGCTCAAGGTGGCGCAGGATACGCTGACGCTGTTCCTCAAGGATGGGCCCAGCGAGCGAGAGTTAAAAGCCGCCAAGCGCAATCTGGTCGACGGCTTTGCCTTGCGTCTCGACAGTAATCGAAAAATTCTCGAGTATCTGGCGGTGATCGGCTTCTATGAATTGCCGCTGACCTATCTTGACGACTTTCCACGCAAGGTGGAGGCGGTCACCGTCGCTGATATTCGCACTGCTTTCCAACGCAAGGTGCAACCCGAGCATCTCGTGACAGTGATACTCGCGGGCGAATAAGTTTTTGCCGCAGATTACACGGATGAACGCGGATCATTTGACTCGGTGAAGACGATGGTAGGTATTGCCGATGTAGTCGCGTGCGAGCCTATGTCGCGCTTGGGCGCAAACGACGGCCGGATTGATCCGCGTTCATCTGCGTTCCTCCGCGTTCATCCGCGGTTGTTGTTGAGCTGAACATGTCGCGCGTGCGCATCATCGGCGGCGAATGGAAGCGCCGCTTGATCAATGTGCCGCTCGCCAAGGGCCTGCGACCCACACCCGATGCGGTGCGCGAGACCTTGTTCAACTGGCTGGGTCAGGATCTGACGGGGCTTAGCTGTCTGGATTTATTCGCCGGTAGCGGCGCGCTGGGCTTCGAGGCGGCCTCGCGCGGCGCGGCTCACGTCACCCTGGTCGAGAACGATGCGCGCGTTTATGCTCAGCTAGAGGACAATGCGCGCGGCCTCGCCGGTGAGGGCGGCGATGCTCGCTTGGAGATACTGCGGATGGATGCGCTAAAATTCGTCTCGCGGCCTACGCTGCTCACTAGGCGCTACGATGTGCTGTTCCTCGATCCACCCTATCGCCAGGGCTGGATGGAGCGCGTGGAACCCTGGCTTGCCGGCCTGCTTGCGCCGGGCGCCTTGATCTACGCCGAAGCCGAACATGCGCTGGCGCACATCGGTGCATGGCGTTGCGTGCGGGAAGGGCGCGCGGGCCAGGTCTTTTATCATTTGCTGGAGGCGCAAGACGAATGAGTACAAGCATCGCGGTCTATCCCGGCACTTTCGATCCAGTCACGCGCGGTCACGAAGATCTGGTGCGTCGCGCCTCCCGCTTGTTTGAGCGCGTTGTCGTCGGCGTTGCCGACAGTCGCGGCAAGCGGCCGTTTTTCACACTGGTGGAAAGAGTGGATATGGCCACCGAGGTGCTGGCCGTTTACCCCAACGTCGTCGTCCAGGGTTTCAGCGGCTTGCTGATGGACTTCCTGCAAACGCAGAACTCCCATGTGATCCTGCGCGGCCTGCGCGCCGTGTCGGATTTTGAATACGAATTCCAGATGGCCGGCATGAACCGCAATCTGTATCCCGATGTTGAAACCATCTTCCTGACGCCAGGGGATCAGTACATGTTCATTTCCGCCACCATGGTGCGCGAAATCGCCGTGCTGGGCGGCGATGTAAGCCATTTCGTGCAGCCGCAGGTAAACGCACGCATGGTGAAAAAAGTCGCCACACTCGGTTGACCCACCATGTCTCTGATCATTACTGACGAATGCATCAATTGCGACGTTTGCGAGCCGGAATGTCCCAACGAAGCGATTTCGCAGGGCGAGGAAATTTACGAGATCGATCCGAACAAGTGCACCGAATGCGTTGGCCACTATGACAAGCCGCAGTGCGTCGAGGTCTGCCCGGTGAGTTGCATCAAGCTGGATCCGGCGCACGCAGAAAGCCCGGATCAGCTACAAGTAAAATACAAGCAATTAATGGCTGCCAAGGGCTGACCCGCTTCAGGCCGCCTCGGCGATGGCTTGACTGTCCTCGTGCAGCGTGGTGCTGAGTTGCGCGGCGATGCCGTTGAGTTGCGCCAATTGCTTTTCCAGATCGGCCTGCATCTGGGCCAATTCCTGGACGCGGTCTTCCAGCGTATCCGTCGCTTGGTGGATGCGTTTGACGCTTTCCAGTCGGCGTTTCAACTGCAATTGATATTCGCGCACCTGGGTTTCCAGAGGCGCCATGATGGCACGCAACCAATTGTCGGCATCGCGGTTGATCTGCTCGAAGGTGCGGCGCATTTGCAGCGCCACCGTCTCGAAGAAGCGCTGAGTAAGCCCTTGTTTGGCGAGTGTCACCATGTTCAACAAGGTGTTGAAGTGTTCGTTGAAGCCCGCTTCCAGCCGACTGATTTCCTTTTCATAACGCATGAGCGAGAAAGGCGGCGGGGCCGGCAGTTTCATGCCATGTTCGGTGGAGAAACGCTCGTACATGGCTTCCATCATTTTCATGATTTCCGTGATCTCATCGGTCGACCGATCAAGGTTGCGCCGCACCTTGCGGAAAAAGCCGCGCATGGCATCTCGCATGGACTTGGTGAAGTTGGCCTCCAGCATCGCTTCACGGGTGCGGCGCGTGTCGTCGCGCAAGGCGTCCATGCCGAGATAGGAATACAGGTTGTTGGTGAGCTGCGAGAACACGCTGCGCACCGCGTAATAGCGCTGTAAGCCCTGCTCGAATTCCTCTTTCTCGCTGCGCACCTTGCGCATCATGTATTCGATGACGCTTTGGTTCTTGCCGCGCAGCCCAGACAACTCGGCGAGTTGCTCGATCACGCCGCTACGCCGCGTTTCCAGGAGGGTGCGGGTGCGAGCGATGAGGTCGGCCACCTCGACTTCGGTGTTGTCGCAGACGATCTCCTGCTTGGCCGGAATCAGTTCGGCGGTGAGCGCTTGTTCGAGTTGCGAAAGCCGACTGCGCGCCAATAGATCGGCGTCGCCGTTTATTTTGGCCAACAAACCCTTCTGGGCGGAAACCGGGAAAATGTGGCTGACGGGCAGATCCAGCGTGTCGGAACAGGTTTTCACCTGATTGGCGATTTCAGTTTCGATTTCCGCGTCGGAGCGTATGTTGTCCCACAGACCGTCAATCTTGTTGAGCACGGCGATGCGGCCTTTTTGGCGGCCGCGCACGCCATTGACGTGGTCGCGCCAAACGGCGTGATCCGATTGCGTCACACCGGTATCGGCGGCCAAAAGAAACAGTATGGCGTGGGCATTCGGCAGTTGCGACAGCGTCAACTCCGGCTCGGCGCCGATAGCGTTCAAGCCCGGCGTGTCGAGAATGACCAGTCCTTGCTGTAGCAATGGATGCGGGAAGTTGATGATGGCGTGCCGCCAGCAGGGAATTTCGACCAGGCCGTCGGCGTCGGGTTTGAGCCCATCTTCGCCTTTGACATCGATGGCAAAGCCCAGCTTGGCGGCCAATTCTTGTGAGACACGCTTTTGTTCGCCGACGCGTAGCAGCGCCGCATGCATGACATCGGCCGAATCAGCATCCAGTTCGACCGTACGCCACTCTTCTGGGAAACGCTTGAATTCCGTCACGCTGGCGTGCGTGGCGCGGGTTTCGATGGGCAGCAATTCTATGGCCGACGGTTTGCCGTTTTCATAGAGCAGTTCGGTCGGGCACATGGTCGTGCGGCCCGCGCTGGAAGGCAGAATGCGCTGACCATAGTTGCCGAAGAAAATCGCGTTGATGAGTTCCGATTTGCCGCGCGAAAATTCCGCGACGAAGGCGATGATGAGCTTGTCCTCGCGCAGGCGTTCGAGTAGCTGTTGCAGGCGTAAATCGCTTTGCGCGTCGCCCAGTTCGTTTTGCGCCAGCCAGTCACGCAGTCGCGTCAGGTGATCCGACACCGAGCCGCGCCAATTGCTGTATGCGGAAAAATGCTGAACCAATCCCATGGTCACTCCGGAAAGTGCTGTAAAAACGCCAATTTAGCACACAAAGCCGAGGACGCAACTCAGCTTGGCGCTTGGCCGGCGCCGTTCGTCAGCGCTGACAGGCCGGACAGTAGAAGGTGGAACGCTGTCCCAGGCGCACGGCGCGGATGGTCGCTCCGCAGCGCCCACACGCTTCGTCTTCGCGGCCATACACGGTGTAATGCTGCTGAAACCAGCCGGAATCGCCATTGCTATGTACGAAGTCGCGCAGACTGCTGCCACCGGCGGCGAGCGCGGCTTCCAGCGTTTCGCGCACGGCGAGGGTCAGCCGCTCGCAGCGCGCCCGCGACAAGCGTCCGGCCGACGTGCGCGGATGTATGCCGGCGCGGAACAGACTTTCCGACGCGTAGATGTTGCCGACGCCGACGATGGTGTGGCTGTCCATCAGCAGCAACTTGATCGGCGTGCTGCGTCCACGCGTAGCGGCATGCAGCCACATGCCATCGAACTGCGTCGTGAGAGGCTCGATACCCAGGGGCGCGATGAGCGGGTGCTGCGTGATGTCACCAGCCTCCCACAGGATCGCGCCGAACCGGCGCGGATCGCGCAGCCGTAGCACCTTGTCGCCAAAAATGATATCGACATGGTCATGCTTGCCTGGCGGATCGACGGCTTCAACCAGCCGCAGGCTGCCGGACATGCCCAGATGGATCAACAGGGTGCCGTGCTCCAGCAGAAACAGCAGATACTTGCCGCGGCGCTCAATGCCGCGCAGGGTGCGGCCGGCGAGCAGTCGACCGAGTCGGGGCGGCACGGGGTAGCGCAGCATGGCGTTGCGCACGACGGCGGTATCGATGGATTTACCGATGAGGCTGGGCATTAGCCCGCGACGGGTGATTTCGACTTCGGGGAGTTCGGGCATCGGGTGTTAGCTGAGGCGGCAGCTTGCCGCAGAGAGGGAAAAGCCATAACATGCGGCGAACGATTTCGCATTCTACGCCTCCAATACGCAAGATTTCGCGTGTGCTGGTACACCCTCGACGCCCCCGACGCCACCCATTTCTTCGCACTGGTATGACATCCTACTTACGCTTGCTTATGCTCGCTATTGCGAGCCCAATCTTTGTTGTTGCCGGCTGCGCGCAAACGCCGGCGCGAACGGTGAGCCCTTCCGCGCAAGCCGCTACTGAGCCCGCTACAGCCGACGAGGATGATGGCGATAGCGATGCCGATCAGGCAGGCGAATCGACTTCGCCCCACGGCTTGGCCGCCAGGAAGAAAGAAAAGACGCGCGCTGAGCCCCTACCGTTGCGCGAACTGACGGCGCCAGTGCTCTACCAACTGGTGCTGGCCGAGTTGGCGGCGCAAAGTGGTAGTTTCGGTCTTTCGGTCTCGGCCTACGTCGATCTGGCGGCCTCAACCCGCGATCCGCGCATCGCCCGCCGTGCGGCCGAGATCGCCTTGCATGGGCGCGATCTCGATGCGGCGTTGCAAGCGGCGAGACTTTGGGTCGATATCGATCCCGAATCGCCACTAGCGCGGCAGATGCTCACGGGTTTACTGGTCAATGTGAATCGCTTGGATGAGTTGGAACCGCATCTCGCCAAGCTGTTCACTCTGGAAGGCGAAAACGTCGGCGCGGCACTGCTAGGCCTCAACCGTTTATTCGTGCGCTATCCGGACAAGCGGGCGGTGCAGAAATTTGTCGAGGAGATCACCGTACCCTACATTGGCTTGGCCGAAGCGCATATGGCGCGCGCACAGGCAGCGAAGAATGCCGGCGACTTGCCGCGCGGGTTGGAAGAGATCGATAAATCCTTGGCACTGCGTCCCGATTGGAACGCAGCAATCATGCTCAAAGCACAGATGCAAAGCACCACCTCCGCAGAAAAGGCGTTGGATACGCTGCGTCGCTATCTCGCCAAGCATCCTAAGGCACGCGAAGTTCGGCAACAGTACGCCAGCGGCCTGGTGGGCGAACGCAAGTATGAGGAAGCGCGCGTCGAGTTTGCTCGGCTGTTGAAAGATAATCCGGATAATCTTGATGTGATCTATGCTGTCGGGATACTTTCCCTGCAATTGCAGGATTACGCCATGGCGGAAGAGAATTTTCGCAAGCTGATCGACAGCGATTACGGTGAAGCCAACACGGCCCGCTTGTATCTCGGCCAGATCGCCGAAGAACGCAAGCAGTTCGACGCCGCGCTGAGCTTCTATGGTCAAGTCACGCAGGGAGACCAATACCTACCAGCGCAACTTCGCATCGCTCAGGTACTAAGCCGGCAGGGCAAACTGGACGAAGGTCGTCGCCACCTGCGCCAGTCGCAGACAGCCACACCTGAAGACCGCATGCAGCTACTGGTCGCGGAGGCGCAGTTGTTGCGTGAGGCTGGCCAGGTTCAAGCGGCCTATGATTTGCTTGAGTCGCATCTCCAGACGCAACCGGATCAACCGGATCTGCTCTATGAAACCGCTTTGCTCGCCGAGAAGCTCGGGCACGTGGACATCCTCGAAGCCAAGTTGCGGCGACTGATCACGATTAAGCCGGACCATGCCCACGCGTATAACGCGCTGGGCTATACGCTCGCCGAACACAATGAGCGGCTAAGCGAGGCGCATCAGCTTGTCGCCAAGGCCTTGCAACTGGCACCGGACGATCCCTTCATACTCGACAGTATGGGCTGGGTGCAATTCCGTATGGGCGATACTCAGGCGGCGCTAGGTAGTTTGCAGCGCGCCTTCATGCTGCGTCCCGATCCTGAAATCGCCGCGCATCTGGGCGAGGTGCTATGGGTGATGGGGCGGCGCGATGAGGCCAAGAAAACCTTCAGTGATGCGGTCAAGGCCCATCCGGGCAACGAGGCTTTGATCGAAGTGGTGAAGCGTCTTACGCCTTGATGCGAGCGGCGGCAGCCATGGCCGCGCTGGCGCTGCTGGCGGCGTGTGCCGGCATGGAGCCGGTTGCTCCCCTGGAGCAGGTGGCGCGTCTGCCGCGCGATCAAATCGCGACTTTTCAATTGGAAGGCCGCATTGCCGTGCGTCGCGGCGAAGAGAATTTTTCCGCCCAACTCGATTGGCAGCATACGCCCACAACTGACGAAATTGCCGTCAGCGGCCCATTCGGCCAAGGCTATGCGCAACTCAGCGCCAACCTATCCGGTGCGCGCCTGATCACCAAAGACCACAAAGAAATAGCCGCGGCCGACCTCGACGCCCTGAGCGGCAAAATTTTCGGCGCGACACTCCCGGTGGCCGGCATGGCGCATTGGGTGTTGGGCCGCGCAGCCAGCAATGGCGCGGTCATGGTCAATGCGCAAGGGCGCTTGGCGGGACTATCCGAACAAGGTTGGGCCATCGAGTACCAGCGCTATGAAAGTGACGCGGCGGATGCTTTGCCGGTTTTGTTGCGCGCGGTGCGTGATGACGTCGAAGTACGGCTGAAGATCGATGTGTGGAGCGTGAAGTGAACGAGACGAGCGATTGGGTGCGCGCCTATCCCGCGCCGGCAAAGCTCAACCTATTCTTGCACGTGGTCGGGCGCCGCGCCGACGGCTACCATCTGCTGCAAAGCGTCTTTCGACTGATCGATTTTGGTGACACGCTGCGCTTTTCGCCGCGTGCCGATGATCGCGTGGTGCGCCTTGATCCGCTGCCAGGGGTGACCGAGGGCGACGATCTCACCGTGCGCGCTGCGCGGTTGCTGCAGCAAGAATCCGGCTGCCGACTTGGTGTCGATATCGCGCTGGAAAAGCGCTTGCCCATGGGTGGCGGCGTAGGCGGCGGCAGCTCAGACGCAGCCACTGTATTGCTAGCCTTGAATCACTTGTGGGATATCCATTTTCCGCGTCCGCGCTTGCAGGCATTGGCCCTGCAGTTGGGCGCGGATGTGCCTTTCTTCATTTTTGGTCGCAGCGCTTTCGCCGAGGGCGTGGGGGAAGTGCTGCAAGCGGTGGCTATTCCACCGGCCTGGTATGTAGTCGTTGCGCCGTCTGCGAGCGTCCCCACGCAGGCGATTTTCACTGCGCCGGAATTGACACGAAATACGAATCCCATCAAAATGGCGGACTTTTCAGCGGCTTGGGGCGAAAAAGGCGCACCAAAAGTCGCATCCGATCGAGCAGAAACACCGGCCGGCGCCAAGTTATTCGGGCGTAATGACCTGGAACCCGTGGTCTGCAAACGCTATCCTGAGGTGGCGCACGCAATCGATTGGCTGGGGCGGTTCGCCGAAGCGCGCATGACCGGATCGGGGGCTGGTGTTTTCGCCGCCTTCGCTACCGAGCAGGAAGCGCGCGCGGTACTGGCGCAAGCACCGACAAGCATGCGCGCCTGGGTGGCGCGCGGGCTGGACGAGCATCCGCTTTACGCTCTGGCGACCGAGTGACCGAAGCCGACTGAAAAGAAGATCGTACTCTTGGGGAGTCGCCAAGCTGGTTAAGGCACCGGATTTTGATTCCGGCATGCGAAGGTTCGAATCCTTCCTCCCCAGCCAAATAACACGCGGGCAGGTGAATTACCTGCCCGATTCATTTCAACGAGATCTGCGCTAGGGGCGCTCATGGCCTACGACAGCTTGATGGTATTCACGGGGAACGCCAATCCCAAGCTCGCCGCCGATGTCGTGAAGCGCCTCAACATCTCGCTCGGCCGCGCCACGGTCGGCCGTTTTTCCGACGGCGAGGTGAATGTCGAGATACTCGAAAATGTGCGCGGCAAGGATTGCTTCATCCTGCAATCCACCTGCGCGCCCACCAACGATAACCTGATGGAACTGCTCATCATGGTGGACGCGCTGAAGCGCTCTTCGGCGGGCCGCGTCACTGCGGCGATTCCTTATTTGGGCTATTCGCGCCAGGACCGCCGGCCGCGTTCGGCGCGTGTGGCCATCTCTGCCAAAGTAGTGGCCAACATGTTGTGCGCGGTGGGTATCGATCGCGTACTTACTGTCGATTTGCACGCTGACCAGATCCAGGGCTTCTTCGACATTCCGGTCGATAACATTTATGCCGCGCCGATCCTGCTCGGGGATATCTGGAAGAACCAGTACAAGGATTTGCTGGTGGTCTCGCCAGACGTGGGCGGTGTGGTGCGCGCCCGCGCGCTGGCCAAGCGCCTGGAATCTGACTTGGCTATTATCGACAAGCGGCGCCCGAAGGCGAACGTGTCGGAAGTGATGAATATCATCGGCGAAGTTGAAGGCCGCACTTGCGTCATCATGGACGACATGGTCGACACCGCCGGCACGCTCTGCAAGGCGGCGCAAGCTTTGAAAGATCATGGCGCTGCCAAGGTGCTGGCCTACTGTACCCATCCGGTGCTCTCGGGCAACGCCGTGCAGCGCGTCGCCGAGTCGGTACTCGATGAACTGGTTGTGACGGACACCATTCCCTTGCGCGAGGACGCCAAGGCCTGCAAACATATCCGCCAAATTTCTATTGCTGAACTGATGGCCGAAACCATGCTGCGCATCAGCAACGAAGAGTCAGTTTCCTCGCTCTTCATGGAATAGGAAACGCAAGCAAAATGCCCCTGACTTTGTTGCACCGCCTTGCCGTACTTAGTTGTGCTGTCTGCGCCGCCGTTTCGCGTCAGGGTTGCTACGCTGCATTTTGTTTACGTGTCTAAACTTTTATTAACCCCTGCCTGGTCGCGGGCGGGTTTTTTTTGGAGCAACAAATGAAAATTGAATTTAGCGCCACCAAGCGCTCCCTGCAGGGCACCGGAGCGAGCCGCCGCCTGCGTCGTTCGGGTAAAGTGCCAGCCATTGTTTATGGCGGCGACCAAACGGCTCAGCCGATCGAGCTTGATCACAACCAGCTTTTTCATAGCCTGAAATCAGAGGCTTTCCATGCTTCCGTTCTGGATCTGGATCTGGACGGCCAGAAGCTGCAAGTGCTGCTGCGCGACGTGCAAATGCATGCCTACAAGGCCCAGGTATTGCATGTCGACTTTCAGCGCATTGCCGCCGATCAGAAGATACACATGAAGGTGCCCTTGCACTTTATCAATGCGGACATCGCGCCCGGCGTCAAGATGCGAGGCGGTATCGTCAGCCATGTGATGAACGAATTGGAGGTCACCTGTCTGCCCAAGGATCTGCCGGAGTTCATCGAGGTCGATCTCAAGGAAGCCAACGTCGGCCACTCCGTACACGTCAACGACATCAAGATGCCGCAAGGTGTTGAGCCCAAGCTGCACAAGGGCAAGGGTGAAAATCCTGTGGTGGCGACCATCATTGTGCCGCGTGGCACTACGGCCGACGAAGTCGCTGGCGCCGAAGAAGCCGCTGCTGCTGCCGCCGCTTCCGCTGCTGCCGCGCCTCCGGCGGCTGGCGTGGCCAAGGTCGAGAAGAAGTAAGGTTTATCGCGACGGCAGTGCCGCCGCGATAAACGTTTGCGCACGTGGCAGCCCTGCGGCTCATCGTTGGGCTCGGCAATCCCGGACCGGAATATGCCGACACGCGGCATAACGCTGGCTTCTGGTTGTGCGAGCGTCTGGCGGCAATGCTGGGCGCTGACCTCAAACGCGAATCCCGCTTTCACGGTTTGGCCGGGCGCACGCAGGACCAGCGCTGGCTGCTGCTGCCGCAAACCTTTATGAATCATTCGGGGCAAGCGGTTTCCGCTTTGACAAAGTTCTACCGTATCGAGCCGGCCGACATGCTGGTGTTGCATGATGAGCTGGACTTGTCGCCCGGCGCTTTGCGTCTCAAATTCGGCGGCGGTCTTGGCGGGCATAACGGGCTCAAAGACATCGCCTCGCATCTGGGCACCCAGGATTTTTGGCGCTTGCGCATCGGTATCGGCCATCCGGGTGATCGCAATCAGGTCGTCGATTACGTGCTGAAACGCCCCCGCAAAGAAGAGCGTGAGCTGATTGACGCTGCGCTGGATCGCGCACTGGCGGTCTGGCCCACGCTGGCTCAGGGCGACTATCCCGTCGCCATGCAAAAGCTCAACATCCGGGTGTCCGTACCGGGTGACAGTGAAGGAAAACCATGAGTCTCAAATGCGGCATCGTCGGTCTGCCTAACGTTGGCAAATCGACGCTCTTCAATGCCTTGACCAAGGCTGGCATTGAAGCGGCCAATTATCCTTTCTGCACCATCGAGCCTAACGTCGGCATCGTCGAGGTGCCCGATGCGCGCCTGGCCAAGCTGGCGGAAATCGTCAAGCCGCAGCGCACTCTGCCGGCCGCAGTGGAGTTCGTCGACATCGCCGGCCTGGTTGCCGGCGCCAGCAAGGGCGAAGGACTGGGCAACCAGTTTCTCGCTAACATCCGTGAGACCGACGCCATCGTGCATGTCGTGCGCTGTTTTCACAACGACAACATCGTGCATGTGACGGGCACGGTCGACCCGATTTCCGATATTGAAACCATAGAGACCGAGCTGGCGCTGGCCGATCAAGCCACGGTGGACAAGGCCCTGGCGCGGTATCGCAAGCCGGCGCAGGCCGGCGACAAAGAGGCCAAGCTTCTGGTCGCCGTGCTGGACAAATGCGCGGTGGTGCTCGATCAGGCCAAGCCGGTACGTTCCTTGGATCTATCGAAGGAAGAATGGGCGACTATCAAGCCGCTGTGCCTCATCACCGCCAAGCCTGCCTTGTTCGCCGCCAACGTCGACGAGAAAGGCTTCACGGACAATCCGCTCTTGCAGCGTGTGGAGGAACATGCCGCGCGTGAGAAGGCGCCGGTGGTGGCCTTCTGCGCGGCGATGGAAGCGGAAATCGCCGACCTGGACGACGAAGACAAGCCGGCGTTTCTCGCCGATATCGGGCAGGAAGAACCCGGGCTCAACCGGCTCATCCGCGCCGGCTATGTGCTATTGGGATTGCAGACTTACTTTACCGCCGGCGTGAAAGAAGTGCGCGCCTGGACCATCCACAAGGGCGACACCGCGCCGCAAGCCGCTGGCGTCATCCACACCGATTTCGAGCACGGCTTCATCCGTGCCGAAGTAATTTCCTACCAGGATTTTCTCGCCTGCAAAGGCGAACAGGGCGCCAAGGAAGCCGGCAAGATGCGGCTGGAAGGCAAGGATTATGTGGTGCATGACGGCGACATCATGCACTTCCGCTTCAACGTCTAAGCCGAACTTGATAGCAGAGGGGCGCAATATCTGGCGCAGCGACATGTCGATAAAACAGATCAATGACAACACATTTTATGACAACACATTTTATTGACGTGTCGCCGCCAGCGACATAATCTGTCGAGATGTCGCAAAAATCAGGTTCAGGGAACATGAAAGGCAGTAAATCTACTTGGCAGGCGGATTTGCCCTACAACCAGTTACCCCTGCTCCCGCCTGCGGTCGAACTGGAGACCAAGGCGGTGCTCAAGCAATGCATCACGGCACGCGCAGCCCTGGCTGAGTTGAAGCAGGCGGCCGAACTGATCCCGAACCAGACCATGCTGATCAACACGATTCCGCTGCTGGAAGCTAAAGACAGTTCCGAGATTGAAAACATCGTCACCACCACAGATCGACTCTTTCAATTCGCCCAAGGCAGTGAAAACCAAGCTGATGTGGCGACCAAAGAGGCGCTACGCTAGCGTAGCGCACTCTATCGAGGCTTTCGCTCACTGACGCAACGCCCATTGTGTACCGCGACTGCCGTTGAAATCTGTCGCACCATCAAAGCGACCGAGATCGACATCAGCCGCACCCCCGGCACCCAATTGATCAATGACCGCAAGGGCCAGGTCATCTATACGCCGCCGGAAGGTGAGGCCCGCCTGCGCGACCTGCTGGCCAACTGGGAACGCTGATCTTAGCAAGCTTTCGTTGAGGGATTAAGCCGCTCTTTTTATCAGCCGAGCGGGTTGGCTGTTTTGATTGATTTGTTCATCGTTAGTCGCTGTTA
>JAYUNL010000095.1:0-15708 GCA_043761745.1 Rhodocyclaceae bacterium | reverse complement strand
CCAAATATCGCCTTCTTGCGCCGCTTTGGTATAAATACGACGTGATATTTTCAGTCCCATTTCGTGTGGCTCAAACTCTGATACTCTTTCATTGTGAATCCCCTTCTCGTGATGGAGACAGAAGATTCACTTTGACCGCAGCATAGGTCAAACCTTTGTGAGTCCCCCGGCAAAGCCGGGGGACTACCTCAAGTATTTAAAAGTGAATTAATTATCCATGGCCAGGCAACGATAGACTTCACGTTTTCTTGTCCGAATTCAAAAGTTTTCAGCCTTAATTTCAATTTAACCGTGCCATTTTGCAGGTGCGCCCCGTTGACAATCTCAGGACAGGCGTAAGGCGTAGGATGGGTGGAGGTCCGCGTAGTTTGCCGACTGTAACCCATCATTCGGTATCCAATTGATGGGTTACGCGACCAAAGATCCGGGCGCTCCACCCATCCTACAGGTCACTTTTGAAATGGAAATGGAATAAGGTCGGCGGATAGAAAAAACCCGGGCAATGCCCGGTTTTTTGTTATCCCTACAAATCTCGCAAAGTGCGGTAGCGGCCGCCATGGAATATCAGCGGCTCTTTGTCGGTGCGGACATAGCGTTCAATCTGGCCGATGAGGATAAGGTGATCGCCACCCGAATATTGCGCCTCGTTGCGGCATTCAAACCAGGCGCAGCAGCCCGGCAGTAGCGGCACACCGCCGAGGCCGTAGGCAAGATCGAGGTTGGCGAACTTGTCTTCCTGCGGCATGGCAAAGCGTTGCGATAACTCGGCCTGATCCAGCGCCAGCACATTCACCACATAACGATCGGCCTCGCGGAATGCGAGCAGGCTGTGCGAGCGCAGCGCAAGGCTCCAGACGATGAGTGGCGGCTCCAGGGATACAACGTTAAACGAGCTGACGGTGAGGCCAATATGCCGGCCATTGGGTGCGAGCGCGGTAACCACCGTCACACCGGTGGCGAAGGCGCCGAGTGCGGCGCGCAGCGCCAGCGTATCGTCTTGCAAATTTTCCACGGGTTTGTTCATGTTGTCACTAACGGCGTCGACGCGAGCGTGCTTTAGAATGGTCCAAGATTAGCGTCAGTCGCTTGCGCTGGCAAGCCAACCTATCCAAGGACCCCCATTTTGGCTGAGAACACGCGCGACTTCGCAGCGTTGCTGACGCGCTGGCAGCATACTCACGGACGCCACGATTTGCCCTGGCAGCGAAAAGAAAATCGGCCGCGCGACGCCTATCGCATCTGGCTCTCGGAAATCATGCTGCAGCAAACGCAAGTGGCGACAGTCATTCCTTATTACCAGCGTTTTCTCGAGCGCTTTCCCGATCTGCCTAGCCTGGCCCAGGCGCCAACTGAAGCGGTGATGGCCTTGTGGAGCGGGCTCGGCTACTACGCGCGCGCGCGCAATCTGCAAGCGGCCGCGCAACGCATCGTGGCGGATTTCAACGGTGAGTTTCCACGCGATACTGAAACCATCGCGACGCTTCCGGGCATAGGCCGGTCTACTGCCGCAGCCATTGCCGTGTTCGCTTTCGACGCGCGTGCCGCCATACTCGATGGCAACGTCAAGCGCGTGCTCTCGCGCTGCTTCGGCATCGAGGGCTGGTATGGCGAGAAGGCGGTGGAAAATCGCCTGTGGGCGCTCGCCGAGTCACTGTTGCCGGAACGGGACGAACATGAAAATGTCATCGCCTATACGCAAGGCCTGATGGATTTGGGCGCAACGGTGTGCACACGTAGCAAACCGATTTGCGCCGCCTGCCCCGTCGCCAGCCTTTGTATCGCGCGCCGCGAAGATCGCACCACGACACTGCCGACACCGCGCCCCAAGCGCGCGCAGCCGCACAAGGCCGTCAGCATGCTGGTGCTGCGGCAACGAAACCGTGTGTTACTGGAACGGCGTCCGCCCAGCGGCATTTGGGGCGGCCTGTATTCCCTGCCAGAGTTACCTGAGCCGCAGCTCGATGCGACTGTCTTTGCCTCACAAACGCTGGGTTGCGAACTCGAAAAAAACGCAGGAATAAAAACCCTGCCGGTGGTGCACCACGCCTTCACGCATTTCCGTCTCACCATCACGCCGCTGCTGGTGGAGGTGGCAAAGCAACAGCCAGCGGCACATGAAACTGGCCTGGTATGGGTGGACCTGCAAGAACTCGACAGCGCGCCGCTGCCGACGCCGATACGGAAGATACTTTCGGCACTCGGATAGCCTCAAGTGACCAAGCTAAGTTACCAAGCTAAGTGACCAAGCCACGCTGCGCCAGAAACTTGTGAACAATTTCGAGCCGGCTTTGCGAGTCGTCCATTTCCAGGAGTTTCTGTCGCGCAAAAGGCGGAATCGGCAGCATTTCGGCGAAGCGATAGCCGACCCAGGCGGCGTCTTCAAATTGGTGCGGTGGCGGCATGCGTTCAGGGCCAACCTCGCTAGCCATGGCTTGCAACAAGGGCAATAGCACTCGCAGGGATTCCCGCACGCTCTGCACCTGGGCCTCGGGAATCATCGCCACTTCAGCGCGCAGCAGACCCTGTGGGGTGGTGCGCTGCTGGAGTATGCGAAAGCGCTGCTCGCCGCGCACGACCAGCGTCAATACACCGAGTTGTTGCATGTCCCAACTGACGATGCGCGCAGTGACACCGATCGGATAAGGCATGGCGGGCACGCCGACTTCGGCCCCCGCCGCGATAAGACAGATGCCAAAGGGCTGTTCGTCTTTGAGGCAGCCCTTCACCATGTCCATGTAGCGCTGCTCGAAAATGCGCAGCGGCAGCGCGCTGCCGGGAAACAGCACGGTTTGCAGCGGAAAAATGGGGAGGTCCATGGTGCGGGGGCTTTTTGTTGCGGCGAAATACTAAATAGACTAAGGACAAAATCAAGCTTCTCTCAGGCTTAGGAATCAAGTGCGAACGATAACGGCCAGCCTGCCGCCATCAAGGAATAGCCCGATGCCGCACCAGCACACGCGCCTGATCGCGGAAACGCTGCGCCAGCCATTCGGCGAAATACACCGAGCGGTGCTGGCCGCCCGTGCAGCCGATGGCGACGGTGAGATAGCTGCGATTATCGCGGACATAATTCGGCAACCAGTCGGCCACAAAGCGACGAATATCTTCAGCCATGCGCCGGACTTCGGGCTGGCGTTCCAGAAAATTCGCCACCGCCTCGTCGCGTCCGGTGAGCGGGCGCAGTTGCGGCTCGTAATGCGGATTCGGCAGGCAGCGCACATCGAAGACCATATCCGCGTCGAGCGGAATGCCGTGCTTGTAGCCGAAAGATTCGAATAGCAAGGTGAGCCCGCCCGAAACGCCCGGTTGAACGAAGTCTTTCACCCAGGTGCGCAAGCCGTTGGGATGCAGGCTGGAGGTGTCGATGCGATTGCCCAGAGTGGCGATTTCCTCGAGCATGACGCGCTCTCGTGCAATCGCCTCGGCCAGGGTGGTGCGCTCATCGGCCAGCGGATGGCCGCGCCGCGTTTCGGAGAATCGCGCGATCAGAGTGTCGTCACGCGCGTCCAGAAAAATGAAGCGCAGCTCGATGGTTGTGTCGCGCAGGTCGCGCAACTCCTGCGGCAGCGCGGCGATGCTGGCGCCCGAGCGCACGTCGATGGCCACCGCAACACGCTCATAGGACTCGTCGCCCAACTGGCGCACCAACTGTTGCAGCAAGGTCGCCGGCAGATTGTCGACGCAGAAATAGCCGGCGTCTTCCAGCACATTGAGGGCGATGCTCTTGCCTGAGCCGGACAAGCCGCTAATGAGGATGAGTTGCATGGCGCAGGTAATTAGGTGGATGCCGGGGGAAATTTATCAGCGACTGAGCATAGCCCAAGGCGCTTGCGCTGTCACCCGCACAACACACTCAGCGCCATTTTTTCGTCGCGACTTTGGAGGGAAAAGGGTATTCAACGAATGAAAGGGACTTCCCCGTCCCGAGGCTGCGGCGGAAGCCGCGAACGGCAACGAGTGCCATGATGGGAGTTCGACATCACATCAAACCACGAAAGGGGAAGTCCATGAGCATTATCACGGTAGGAATCGATCTGGCCAAGAACGTCTTTGCGGTGCATGGCGTTGATGATAACGGCAAGGCCGTGCTGGTCAAGCCCAAAGTATCGCGGGACCAGTTGCTGCCGCTGGTAGCCCAGCTGCCACCGTGTGTGATTGGCATGGAAGCCTGCTCCGGCGCGCACCATTGGGCGCGGCAGTTTCGCCAGCACGGCCATACCGTCAAACTGATGGCGCCGAAATTATGTCCCCGGCGGAGCCGGGGACGGTATCCCCTTGTGGGATCGTCACGCCCTATCGCATGAGTGGAAAGCGCGGCAAGAACGACGCCGCAGATGCCGCCGCCATCTGCGAAGCCGTCACCCGGCCCCACATGCGCTTCGTCCCGGTCAAGGAAGAACACCAGCAAATCATCCTGTGCCTGCACCGCACCCGCCAGGGCTTCGTCGAGGAACGCACGGCGGTCTATAACCGGCTGCGCGGCCTGATCAGCGAATTCGGCATCGTTCTGCCACAGAAAGTCGCTTGCCTGCGCCGCGACATCATCGAGCGCCTGGAAGACCTGCCCGGCTATGTGAACCAGTGCGTCGGCGATCTGCTGGCCCACGCCGACGCGCTCGAGGTCCGCATCGCGGATTACGACCGCATCATTGCCAAGGCCGCGCGCGACGACGCACGCAGCAAGCGCCTGATGACACTCCCCGGCATCGGCCCCCACACCGCCAGCGCGATGCTGGCCAGTATCGGTGGCGGCCACGACTTCAAGAACGGTCGCCAGGTGGCGGCCTGGATCGGACTGACGCCGGGCCAATACAGCAGCGGCGGCAAAGCCCGCCTGGGCCGCATCACCAAGGCCGGCGACCGCTACTTGCGCAGTCTGCTGGTCATGGGTGCGCGTGCCGTGCTCAGTGGCCTGGGGGACAAGCAGGATCGCTTCAGTCGCTGGGCGCGCAGCCTGGTCGAGCGGCGCGGTTACTGGAAGGCGGTGGTGGCTATCGCGGCGAAGAATGCCCGGCTGGCCTGGGCGGTGTTGAGATATGGCGAGGATTTCCGGTTGCAGCCGGTCGTTGCCTGATCCACTGCAAAAGTGTCTGTAGGAACGAGATACGAAAGGAACACAGGTGCCGCCGCAGGCGCGGTGGCCAGGATTCACCGATGCACTGCATGCGTTGATGTGAAGCGGGTTGGACCCGCGCCGGGAGAGCCTGATCACTTCTAGGGGAAGAACGAATTCCCGACCAACGATTGAGGCCCCGGCGCGCGTCTTTCATCAGGGTCCGGGCAAGTTGCCCAACATGACCGGTTGTAGTTTCGCAGTCCGCCATCTTCTGACTTAGCACGCGCAGTGAAACAGAAACACGATCAGGAAGCAGCGATGAACTGAAAAACGTAAAAGCACTTGCTAAATTTGGGGAAGCCCTTGTAGTGGAAGTGAGGGCCGCCGAAGCGGAGCGGAGGGAACTGCAAGCGCAGCTTGCAGCGGTCCCTCTCGACAGTGGTGTTAGATCGGTTTTGGAAGATGGAGATCATTTAGCCACCCCTGAAGCGAGTTGTAGTCGCGCAATGCAAGAACGTGTTTACATGTCTCCGAAACATGGATGGCATCCCTAGAAAAAAATGAGGTGGTGACAACGATTCCCTTGTTTGCCCGCATTTGATGAACCGCGCCCACGAGGCGTTGTACGACACCAATACCGACTTTTTGATTTGGGGCGTACCGTTTACATTCGATGAGGCTAACGACCTCGCCAGTGAATGCTGAGTGCTGAACGGCAATGATGTCTACTCCACCATCTCGGGTTTCGGGCGTTAGCTCAACAGAGAACCCATTATTCTTAAAAATGGACGCGACAAGTTCTTCAAATTTTCGAGGATGCAGACTGTACAACTTGTCTGGGTACTGCTTGAAGTACAAGAGCATTTCAGCTTCAAGATTTGGGCACCAAATATCGGCAAAGCCAGTAACTACCCTTGGTTCTTCAACATATAAGTTGAAAATGTTTTCCAGAAGATCATTTTCTTCATTTTGCTCTAAAGTTTGCAGCGCTGCGGACAAATCACCCTCTGTGCTGTGAGATTTAAACAAAGCAACCAAATCTCTGTTGGTGATCTTTTCGCCGCGCTGCAGCTTCAACAAAGCATCGGACGCTCTCTTGGTATTCTCAAGTATCTCCGGAAGCTCCACCGGTCGTTTTTTCTTTTTTCGCGGCTGGGGCTTCGGAGTTTCCGTGGCGTCCATATAGACTTAACGAGGCTGTAGAAAAAGTAGTTGAGGGGTCTTGACCCTACATTTTAGTGGGCGGCAAAACCATTCCTCGCTCTGCGATCGCTCAATGGCCGCCATTTTGGTGGGCCGACTTATTCGTTCGTCCATATGCAATTTCCAAAACGGAGCTTTTCTACAGCTTCAACGTCCAAGTTGAGCGTCTCTTGAAACGAAGGCTTAGCCATCGTGCATATGAATGATGCGGGCAAAATTACTTCCTCTTGACCTTCCGGCTCCAGATGGAATAAAAGGCAAGCCAGACTGGAATGATAACGGCATTCGCTCTGGCAAATACCTTCCAAGACTCCCCACTATCGTCATGTAGTGCAAGGGCTAAGGCATAAAGCTCTCCGTACACCAGGGGACCAATTACAAAAATAACAAACCAGGTTTTCTTTACCCATGGTTTATGTGATGCACCGATACTGCCTATGGCGCGAGCCTCATCAATATAGAACCTGAATGGGTCATTTGGTCGGTATATATATTGTTGTTCTTCCAAGGGCACGGGGTCTTCTGGCTTTTCGGCTTTCAATTGCTG
The DNA here is from genome assembly GCA_043761745.1 of Rhodocyclaceae bacterium. Taxonomy (GTDB): domain Bacteria; phylum Pseudomonadota; class Gammaproteobacteria; order Burkholderiales; family Rhodocyclaceae; genus Desulfobacillus. The sequence continues at coordinate 8,902 of JAYUNL010000095.1, read as the reverse complement.
GGCTTTGGGAACAAGCTCAATCGATGTTGATTCCCCTTCTGGAAGCTCAAGATACACGTTACCTAGTTTGACACGTTGATTCATGTTACTGGCTGAACCAAATGGCTAACGTGCTAGCTCAGCCGACGGCAAAAAGCGCAGCTTTTTAACGGTCGGCTGGAGTACAGGAGTAAAGGGGCCAGCGTCATTTATTTTACGACCCCATCTACCCTGCCCCGGCGGCACCGGCGACTCTTCTTCGCCAAAGAAGCAGGGCTCGCGATTGTGGCCGTGTTGGACAATATGCGCCGGAACACCATCAAGCTGGAGGCGCGAACGCCTGGGCATGCTGGCAAGGTAGCATGGGATTATTGACGCCGACCAATTTCTTCACCGGATCAGAGTTACGCTGTCTTGTGTTGGGATACATACTCGCGCAACACTTCGTCCATACGGGTTTGCCAGCCTGCTCCGGTGGAGCGGAAATAGTCAAGTACCTCGGGGCTGTATCGCACCGCGACTTGCTCCTTGGTGGGGTGCCGGTTTGGCCCACGGGTACGGCGTGCGGCAACCACTTTACGCAGTTCGTCTACCGAATGAGTGACAAAAGCATTATCCCAGTCGTCCGGCTTGGTAGCCGGAGAGTCATTTACAGAACCGTGCCCACGCTTCGCGTTCATGTTTTTCCGCCTTTCTCGCCGAAATGATATGAGGCCATTCGTCGTTCGGCGTCCAGACAACGAATAGCATTTCCCCCGCGTGCCAGCCAACGCTCTGAAAACGTAACTCGCCATAGGCTTCGCTCACATCTTCGCGGGTCAGCAAATCACCATCGAAGAAATCCGACAGCGCCGCCAGATCAATGCCGTGTTTTGCAATGTTGGCTTGACGCTTGGTTCCATCATAGGTGATCATCGGCAAATCGTAGATGCATTATGCACAGAAGTCAAGACAATATGTAGATGCAATTAGCGATGGTCTTACGGGGTCGAACGTGAAGTAGGCTTCGCAAGGGAGCGCAACTCAGGCCACAGAAGGACGACGATGCAGACCATGCGAGTAAAGGGGCCAGTGTCATTTATTTTACAACCCAGCTTACCCTGCCCCGGAGGCACCGGCGATTCTTCTTCGCCAAAGAAGCAGGGCTCGCGATTGTGGCCGTGTTGGACAATATGCAGCGGAACACCATCAAGCTGGATGCGCGAACGCCGGGGCATGCTGGCATGGAATTATTGACGCTGACCCCTTTTGTCTTTCCGCGACATGATATGCCTCACACACAAAATTCCAGACAGGCTCATTTCTAACCAGCACTACTTAGGGCCGCACTGCGGCCCTTCTGCCTTCAGAAACCACCACGCTGCGGGGCGGAGATTCATGGTTATGCGAAATCTATTCACCCTGACGCCGTCTAGCAATATACGTCCCGCCCACAGCGCGAAATGAATAAATCATAGCTTAGACGCCGCGTCCTTTACGGCGTTGCGTTTGATATCTTGTTGCTCCTTCATGTAACCCATGGACGTGACGACGACAGCCCCATTTTCAACCAAGACATCGTAGTCCATGAATCGGTCGACTAAGGATTCCACCGAGATAATCAAGTTCTCACCCACCCAGGCTGCGCTCCGGTTAGGCAACTCACCCCCACTATTCAACCTCACCTTGTCGAGCTTTTTTTGATGCGCGACTCCAAATTTTGTCTCTAACGTCCCTAAGATAACGTCATAGTAAGCGGAGTAAAATTCGATCCGAATTCTCACTACGTTGCCATAGCTATCCTCGCTTACATATGCCACGTTCTGTAGCTTTGGAATATTGACGCCATAGACCATGCTCGACTTGTACTCTGGGTTGTCTTTGTAGTAGCACCAAGGCTTGCCTTGTTTCTCCCATTGTGTCTTATCGAACTCATTGCCACTCCCTCTGTTCTTAGTGGGGCATCTTTCATGAACACTTTCCGTAATCGGAGTACCGAGTTTTATATTTACGAAAGTGAGTGGTTCCTGCTCCCACTTGGAAGGAGTCTCATTCCGCCTTGCGCTAGACACCTCGGCGTCTTTCTTTGGTGCAGCGTCATAACAGGCAAGGCGCTTGGTTGATTGCTTTATCTTGGAGCAATCCTCAGACGCGTACACCGAATAGGAAGCCATAGCGAGCAACGCGACCAATGCATACAAAACGTGAATATCAGATTTACGCATACGCGCCCATCCCTCATATCGTCAATGTCGAAGAAATAGTACCAGCGAACCGTACGCCCCATTCCCACCTAGTTAGAAATTCCTAGTGCAAAGAAGAAATTTTCAAACACGAAAACTTTCTCTCGGTCACCGGAACCCATGTGCACAGCACCATAAAAAGCTACCCGGTCACTTTTGCACAGTAGGACATTGGTCTTCATATGCAAATGCGAGTAAAGGGGCCAGCGTCATTTATTTTACGACCGCAGCTACCCTGCCCCGGCGGCAGCGGCGACTCTTCTTCGCCAAAGAAGCAGGGCTCGCGATTGTGAGCCGCGTTGGACAATATGCGGCGGAACACCATCAAGCTGGATGCGCGAACGCCGGGGCATGCTGGCATGGAATTATTGACGCTGACCCCTTTTGTCAACTCGATGAAAAGTGAAGAACAGGACAACGACAAGCGATAGTGAGCCAGCGAACGCTGAAGTATGACCGCCAAAGAAGTCTCCCAATTGGCCTAGCTCGCCAAGGTTAAGGTCCGACGGCAGACCAATCTTGAGGTTCTTGTATCCGACGACTATTAGGTTTGCGATTGGCAGAATGGCAAATAAGCAAACCACCACGAGTACAGCAATCATCCATCGTGGGGTTTCTTTGAGATAGTCGTAGCGCATGGTCATGTATTGGCTAACGAGTGAAGCTAACCGGAGCTGCGCGGCTTCATTGCGCAGCGTCCAGCGACCGAAGGGAGCGAGGTTGAGCGTAGGGTTAGAGGTCGGTTTACTTTGCACAGAAAATAGCACCTTTTGTAACCAAGAATTCTTTGATGACACCATTGTATTCGGCGGCGAACGCAGTTGCACTGCGGATGAGTTGTACATGCTCGGCACTACAAATGGCGTCGGTAGTTCCAGGGACCAAACGAACAAAGGTTCGATCAACGAAACAACCTGAGCTGTCAATGCCGGGAACAACGACTGAATATCCAGCGACTCCAAGAAAGTTGGCATCGCCTTGAGCGATAGCGGATTGGGCCATCAAAGTGGGTTTGCTCCGTAAAAGCTCACGCAGTGCGGATATCTCGGCTACCGAAACACCACATTCAGCAAAAGCCGTCATCGGAAGAAGAGAAACAAACAATGAAATGTAGATACGAGCTACAAACATCGAGACCTCTAACTTTGTTATCGGGCGACAGTTTTGCCGGATAACACCCCGGCTTGCTGCATAACTACCCTGGGGTGATCGGCTGGAAACCCGCATGCAGATTGCTTCTTCAGCACATGTTCTGCACGTTCATACGGCATTAAATAAATCATGAAAAGCGGCATGGTGTCTTTACCCCTTTGAAGTCGGCGAAAGTGCGCTATCAGTTGCGGGAGCGTATTCGCTATTTTCGTTACAGCATACGGACTGAAGGCGCCTATGTCTATTGGGTATGTACACCGCGCGGCACGAGGTCGCCAGCCTCTTCGCGTAATACGCCGGCAGCGACCAGTTCCGCCACGATGCGCTCGGCCACGGCGGCCGGGCCTTGGTGAAAGAAGCGCGTGCTGATTTCGCGCAGTACCGGCACCCGGCCGAAATGCGGGCCGACCTCGGCCCTGGGCATGCGCGGGGTTTCAAGCAAGGAGAAGATGAACAGCGCCTTCAGCGCATTGCGCGCCATGCGCTCGGGGCTGGCCTCGAAAGCAGCCAGGCGCTGGTAGGCGCGCGCCAGCGCACCGGCGTGATCGGCAAAAGCCGGGCCGTGGCCGGGGATCACTGCACTCACGTCGAGCTTCGCTAGTTTGTCGAGGGTGGCGCGCGTCGCCGGCAGGCCGGCCGCATCGCCCATCAGCGCCGGGAACATGATGCCGAAACCATCCTCCCAAAGCGCATCGCCGGAGATAAGAATTTTCTCCGCCGGCGCGTAATACACCAGCGCGTGCATTTCGTGGCCCGGGGCGGCCAGAGCTTGCCAGCGCAGGCCGCCCATCATGATTTCATCACCGTCGGCCAGCGTGTCATCAAAATCGAAGGGTTCGCCTTGTTGATGCCCGGAGGAAATCAGCAGGGCGTCTTCGTCCCACGCGCTCAACTGGTGTGCGCTGCCCGCTGGGACGCTGATGCGGCAACCATATTCGCGGCGCAGTGTGGCGTTGCCGCCGATATGATCGGAATGCACGTGGGTGTTGATGAGGCGCGTCAATGGCCGGCCGGCGAGGGCCTGTTGCACCAAGACGAGCGTCTGCGCGGCGTGCGTCAGGTAGCCGGAATCGACCAGCGTCGCACTCTCAGCCTCCAGACAAAGAATGTTGTTGGAAGACAGCCAGCCGCGCTCAAGAACGCGGATTGTCGGGGGCAACATGGCGTATGGATTGCGTGCGGCGTACCTCGATGCGCTGTAGTACCGCGCGCCGTTCCTCGTCGGAGGCGTCCGACCAGCCGGTGATTTCCTCAATCGTGCGGTAGCAGCCCAGGCACCAGCCGCGCTCGTCGTCGAGACAGCAATGGTCGATGCAAGGTGAGGCCACGCGACTCATGCCTGCTCCTTGCGCTTGGCGATCAGCGCCCGCGCCGCCTTTGAGGCCGGCTCGCGCCCCAACACGGCGCAGATGTAGCGGCCGACGTCGACCAGTGCATCGAGGTCGACGCCGGTCTCTATACCCAGGCCGTCCATCAAATAGACGACATCCTCTGTGGCGACATTGCCGCTGGCGCCCGCCGCATAAGGGCAGCCGCCCAGGCCCGCCACCGAAGCATCGAACACCGCCACACCCATTTCCAGCGAGGCATAGATATTCGCCAGCGCTTGCCCGTAGGTGTCGTGATAATGGCCGGCAAGCTGCGTCCCTGGCACATGGCGCATCACCGCTTCCAGCATGCGCTGCGTCTTGCCGGGCGTGCCGACACCGATGGTATCGCCGAGCGAAATCTCAAAGCAGCCCAGATCGAACAAGTTGCGCGCCAATTCCGCCACCGCAGCCGGCGCTACTTCGCCCTGATAAGGGCAGCCGAGCACGCAGGAGATGTAGCCGCGCACGCGCACGCCGCTGCGCAATGCGGCTTCGATCACAGGTGCAAAGCGCTCAATCGACTCGGCGATGCTGCAATTGATATTTTTCTGCGAGAAGGCTTCGGACGCCGCACCGAACACCGCCACCTCGGTAGCGCCCGCCGCCAGCGCCTGATCAAAGCCACGCATGTTCGGCACCAGCACCGGGTAGCGCACACCGGGCAGGCGGTTAATGCCTGCCATCACCGCCGCGTTGTCCGCCATTTGCGGCACCCATTTCGGCGAGACGAAGGCCGTCGCCTCGATAGCGCGCAAGCCCGCCGCGCCGAGACGCGCGATGAGTTCGATTTTCACGTCCGTCGGGACCACGCACGCTTCGTTCTGCAAGCCGTCGCGCGGACCGACTTCGACCAGGGTTACGGTTTCAGGGAAATTCATTTTCACCATCAAGGAAACCAAGAAAATCTAGAAATAAATTTTAGCGTCCTTGGTGTTCAATCATTCTTTGCCGCCCACGATGGAAGGCGCTTTTCCAGGAAAGCCGCCATGCCTTCTTTGCCTTCCGCCGAGGCGCGCACGCGGGCGAGGCGCGCGGCGGTGTCGTTAACCATTTCGTTGTTGATCGGGCGATTGGCTACCGCTTTAATAAGCGTCTTGCACTCGGCGAGAGCGCGTGGCCCATTACCCAGAAGCGCCTCGACAATCTCGCCAATGGCGTCGTCCAATTGCGCCTCGCCGGGCACGATCTCATGCAGCAAGCCAAGTCGATAAGCCTCGGCGGCGGAAAAGCGCTCGGCAGTGAGCATATAGCGCCGCGCCGCGCGCTCGCCCATGGCGGCGATGACGTAAGGGCTGATGACCGCCGGAATAATGCCCAGCTTCACTTCGGTCAGCGCGAACACCGCATCGAAGGTGGCGATGGCAATGTCGCAGGCGGCGATCAGCCCCACGCCGCCGCCATAGGCAGGCCCCTGGATGCGCGCCACGGTGGGCTTGCCAAGGTTGCAGAGCGTAAACATCAAATGGGCGAGATCGGCCGCATCGCGCTGCGTTTCTTCCTGGCTGTATGCCGCCGCGCGCTTCATCCAGTGGATATCGCCGCCGGCGCAAAAGCTTTTGCCGGTGCTGGAAAGCACCACAACACGTACGCCGGGATTGATATCCATCTCCACCAGGGCGATGGTCAGGTCGTGCAGCAGCGCATCGTCGAAAGTGTTGTGCCGCTCCGGCCGGTTAAGCGTGATGATGCCGACGCCTTCGTCGATTTCACTGAGTATGGTTTCGCTCATGCCAACTCCTGTTTCTTTAGCCACGGATCACGCTGATATGAATGCAAAAGACATATCGAAAGTCCACGCGGAATTGCCACTAGCAAATTCTCCAATCGACTTTCGGCGGCGGGCTCATCACCGGTTGATGCAGATTTGGTATCTGAATATAACCTCGCATGTTGCATTTGTCGGTCGGATCAAGAAAGTATATCTTTCGATCCTTGGGATCCCAGCGCATTGGGCTGCCTGAAAACGGGTCACGGAGATTCGGCTCCAACGATGCCAAGAAATCCGCTATCCCTGCGTCGTCGATCTGTTCATTGATGATGCGTACCAACAATGTGGCGAGCCGCATTCTTCCATCGATGCTGTGCATTTGTTTCAGCAGTTCGCGGCCCTTAAGTTGGACTCCAATATAGTAATCAATGAAGAGCGATCCAAAGGGATCCATTAGATAGTCTTGTTCAGATGAATAACGGTACTTGTCGCGAAGGCGGTCAAGCTCCTGGTCCGCCTCGCGCCAAGACAAACCAAGTGCCAACGCATGCTCCTGCGAGAAAACCACGTAGCGATTCATGATCCGGTTCCGTTGCCCGGTGTGGTACGCAAGCCAAAATCGCTTGTCGTTTTGCCAACTCGATCCGTTATCCGGCAGAACCATCAGATATTTGTCGAGCATCGCATATTCTTGCCTGGCGATGCCATCGGGATTGAAACCCGCCATTCCTTCTGAGCGAAGCATTTCCAATAATTCCGCAGCGTGTGTCTTGGCGAGTGTTGGGTCCGCCTGCAATAACGGCTCAAGAAACGACATCGTCATTCCTATTGCAACAAGCCCAACGGCTTTGCCCACCCAGTTATCCGGCCCACGTAGCGCGCGCCTGATAAACAGAAACTGATCTCGCCATTTACGGTAGGCATCCTCGTATCTGTGTTGCCGTAGATCGAGATACATCTCGGCGATGGATAAGTACAGGATTACAAGATAAGGATCCTTAGCGACCAGACTACCAATCCCCGCATAGTCGTCGAGGCTATATAGCGCTTTGTATCGATCCAGCAATTCTCGATTTTGAAGCAGCACGGCTGGGGCGTCGGCAAACGGAAGGCAGCCGGGCCACGCTGCGGCATCGGGATCAAGCCAGCAATTTACTTGGTCAGACACCACGGTCGGACGAAGTGTTGCCGGCCCTCGAATCAATTCGTTTATCTGTTCCCAAGGCGCATTGCTGGCGTAAAGCGCTTTAACCTTGCTTCCGTATTGCAGAAAATCAGTACCTTTGGGCGCGCCAAGCCCCAGAAGACCAACGGCGATATTCTTATCATCGGGTAGTGAACTGTTGGACGAGACAAGGAGGGCGTCTCTTTGCGGACCGGGCGACTCATCGAGAAAACGATTTGCCGCAAACCAAATCAGAATTGTCACCATCAACAAGCCGCACAGCCATAACGCCGTTTTTATTGCGACTCGCAAAATTGTTGCTGGTCGGATCATCGAAGGATCGCGCAATGGAAAATCAAACGCTGATAACGGGCAGCCATATTCAAAATCCCCCGGTCGCCAGCCAGCGCTCGATCTGCGGCAGGCGGTCCGCGCCCCAGAAGGGTTCGCCATCAACGATGATATACGGCGCGCCGAACATGCCCTTGGCGATGGCCGCTTCCGTCTCGGTGCGCATACGCTCTTTGATCTCGGGCGCGTTCACCGCCTGCGTCAATGCGGCCACGTCGAAGCCTGCGTCGCCTGCGATTTTCAGCAGGATGGACAGCTCGGAGATATCACGCCCCTCCACCCAGTAGGCGCGGAAAATCAGGTGGGCGAACTCGCGTGCTCGAGACGGATTGTTTTCAAGCAGCCAGTAATAAGCGCGGGCGGCGTAGTGGGTGGCGAGCGGAAATTTTTGAGGGAACTTGAAAGGCACGCCGTAATAGCGCGCCGAGCGCGAGAAATCGCGCAGCGAATACGGGCCTTTCATCGGCACATTGATCAGCAGCGGCGAGCCAGCTTTCTGAAAAGCCGCGCCCAGCATGATCGGTCGCCACGTCACTTCGCGCGCGTATTTCGCTGCTAATTCGTCGATGAGTTCGGACCCCAGATACGAATAGGGCGACGAAAAATCGAAATAGAACTCGATGGGTGCGCTCATGTTGTTTGCTCCTTGGCAGACGGCTCAGTGGCCAACTCATTCCAATTCCATTTCCATTTCAAAAGTGACATGTAGGATGGGTGGAGCGCCCGGCTCTTTGGTAGCGTAACCCATCAATTGGATACCGAATGATGGGTTACAGTCGGCAAACTACGCGGACCTCCACCCATCCTACGCCTGAAGCCTGTCCTGAGATTGTCAACGGGGCGCACCTACAAAATGCACGGTTAAATTGAAATTGGAATTAAGGCTGAAAACTTTTGAATTCGGACAAGAAAACGTGAAGTCTATCGTTGCCTGGCCATGGATAATTAATTCACT
>JAYUNL010000094.1:0-7648 GCA_043761745.1 Rhodocyclaceae bacterium | reverse complement strand
TTCGTCTAGTTCCTCACAAACTCCTATAAGTCTATCCATATAGCGGCCTGATTTTTCAGGGAATCGCTATCGCGTTATTTGACGCGGGTTGGCGAGGATGTTGACAATTTGTTCCGGCGCAAAATAATTACTACTAAAGTTATGTTGACTTCGGGTTTTTCGCCGCCCAGACTGCACTCGCAGTACAGCAGTCGTAGTCAGCGGTTCTCCGTTCGGCTTCGCATCTGTCGGATAAGAACCATAACTTTAAGTAGTTAAATTAATCTTTATCCTTAGGAGGGTGTATGCGTACTTTGAAACATGCTGTTGTTGGTATGCTGTCGGCACTGACCTTAACTGCCGTGCCGGCCTTTGCTGGTCAAACCATAGTCGCTTACGAAATCGGTGGCGTTCCAGTCTTCACCGGCACCGGCGCGCCAGGTAGCACGATTCAATTGACAGCCTCCCTGCGTAACCCTGCCAACCACAGCCAGGTCATCGGCACCAAGAACGAGTGGTGCATCATCACCGCCTATGCGCCCGGCCCAATGCTGTGGTGCGACGAGAGCCTGGTCTTCCCCGGCAAGGGCAGCGTCTTCGCTCATGGCGTCATCGACGAAGTCTTGCTCGAGCACTATGTGCCGCAAACCATTCAGGTCTATGCTGGCGCGGGCATTTATGCCGGCAAAACGGGGACGGAGAAAATACAACAGGTTGTGTATCCGAACGAGTTCTTCCTGACCATCACCCTGAACTAAGAACAAAACAAGACTTGCCTGACAAGGCGGGGCACCACCCGGTGCCCCGTTTTTTTCTTTCTAGACTCACCAGGGTGCCGTAGACGAGTTGCGGCGCCTGAATAAACCAACCGCCGCTAAATAATTTCCCGCGTCTCCAGGAAGCGCACGTTCGGATAGCGCTCCTCCGCGAGTTTAAGGTTAACGCGGTTGGGTGCGAGATAGACGTACTCTTCCGCTCCGTCGAGGGCGACATTCATCGGATGTTTGTCGACGAGTTGCTTGATGTCGGCATCGCTGCCGCGCAGCCAACGCGCGGTGGCGCAAGGGTAGGACTCGAATACCACATCCACGCCGTATTCGTTTTCCAGACGATGCGCCACCACATCGAACTGCAAGGTCCCCACCGCACCGAGAATCAGGTCGTTTGACACGATGGGCCGAAAAAGTTGGGTGGCGCCCTCTTCCGCCAGTTGCTGCAAGCCTTTTTGCAGTTGCTTCATCTTCAGCGGATTCCTCAGATTGGCACGCTGGAAATGTTCAGGCGCGAAGGAAGGAATGCCTGTGAAGTAAAGCTCCTCGCCTTCGGTGAAGGTTTCGCCCAGGCGCACAGTACCGTGGTTGGGAATGCCGATAATGTCGCCCGCATAGGCGTCGTCGGTGGTACTGCGATCGCGCGCCATGAAGGTGATGGCGTTATTGACCGCGATAAATTTTCCGCTGGCGACCTGACGGATCTTCATGCCGCGCTCGAAATGGCCGGAGCAGACGCGCAGAAAGGCGATGCGGTCGCGATGCTTGGGGTCCATGTTTGCCTGTATCTTGAAAACGAAGCCGCTGAAGGCCGACTCGTTCGGCGCCACGGTTCGCGTTTTGGATAGGCGAGAAAGCGGCGGCGGTGACAAATCAACCACCGCATCGAGCAACGATTGCACGCCGAAGTTGTTGGCGGCGGAGCCAAAAAACACCGGCGTCTGCTTGCCGGAGAGATAGGCCTTGCGGTTGAAGGTATGCGAAGCGCCGCGCACCAGCTCGATATCCTCACGCAGCTCGGCGGCTTGATCACCGATCAATTCGTCCAAGCGAGGATTGCTCAGGCCATCGATGATCTGCGCCGTGCCCTTCTCGGCCTGCGGATCGAACACCGCCACAACATCGTCATAGAGGTGGTACACGCCGCGAAAGCGCTTGCCCATGCTGATCGGCCAGGTCAGCGGCGCGCACTGAATGCCCAGCACGGATTCGATTTCATCCAGCAACTCGATGGGAGGGCGCCCCTCGCGGTCCAGCTTGTTGATGAAGGTGAGGATGGGCGTATCGCGCAGGCGACAAACCTGCATCAGCTTGATGGTGCGATCCTCGACACCCTTCACAGAATCCACCACCATCACAGCAGAGTCGACGGCAGTCAGCGTGCGATAGGTGTCTTCCGAAAAATCCTCGTGGCCCGGCGTATCGAGCAGGTTGATGACGCAGTCGCGATAGGGAAACTGCATCACTGACGAAGTGATTGAAATGCCGCGCTGCCTTTCCATCTCCATCCAGTCGGAAGTCGCATGGCGGCCGGCCTTGCGCGCACGCACGGCGCCGGCCATTTGTATGGCGCCGCCGAACCACAGCAGCTTTTCCGTCAGCGTGGTCTTACCCGCGTCTGGGTGGGAGATGATGGCAAAGGTGCGCCGACGGCATATTTCCGTATCGTGTGTCACAGCGGGGGAATTTCCAGAAGGCAGCGAAATGCGAAGGCGCGATTATACGGAATCGGCGCGCCAGCGCGGCAGGCTGCCATGATGGGACGCCCACAAAAAACCGCCCGCCAAAGCGGGCAGTGTTTGTCGGGCCGCGTGTGGTCTGAGCGTTATTCGCCTTCGACTTCTTCGCGGCTGCCGTTTTCGTGGCGTTTCACGTCGCCGCGCTGCTTGCGACCATACTCTTCTACCTGGCGCTTGGCGGCGTCAAAGGCGTCACGCAGAGCCACATAGATATCTTCATGCTTGTCGCGATTCACAACAATTTCACTGCCCGGCACCTTGATGTCTATGCGCACGTTGTGCAATTTACCCTGCTGGCTGTGTTTGTGGGGTAATTCGACGGTGACATGGCAACCGATGATGTGGGGATAAAACGTTTCCAGTTTTGCGGCCTTCTCCCTGATGTGCTGCTCGACTGCGTCCGAATGAGGAATATCCTTGAAAGTGATTTGGATGGGTCTTTGCATGATGATGCCTTTCTCTCTTGAATGAAGCGGAAAAAACACCTACTGATTACAGAATAAGCCTAGCGCAGCATGGCACACTGCGCTAGGTCAAAACGTCAACATTCCTCGCCGAACCCCTGCGTTTATCCACCTTCACAGCCAGGCTATCTAACGTGCCCCCCGGACCTTCGCTCAACCAATCCAATTGTGAACGTGAAAAACGGCCTCTGCGGCCGGGTCGTCGGTCATATCGGTCTTATACATTCAGGAAAAATTCCTGCTGCCGTTATTGTCCCCAGGCGCTTTGATTGCCGGTTGATTCGGGTCAACGAATCAGCTTAAGAAATCCGCGTAAGAAGTGGGCCAAGTCGAAACCCTGGGTATATCATGTGAACTCGAAGTAGCTGCAAGGAGCGCATCATGCCAAAGAACATTCCGCAAACCACGCCTGAGTACGACAAGACGCGCATCGTAGAGCGACCGGATGGCTACTACTGGCAGGATCAAGGCAGCGGCGGCGAGTACGGCCCCTTCCCCACCTTGCTCCAAGCCGTCGAGGACATGAACTACAACGACGATTCAGACTACGAGCCCGGCGAAACCTTGCAGGAAGCCGAGAACGAAATCGGTATTTCAGACTGGATTGATCCGGACACCGGCGGACCGGCCGAAGAAGGCGGCCCGCACCTCGAAGACCACTGAGAGAGAGCCCCGCCAATCGCGGCTAAAATGCGCAAGGCCATTTCGTTTTTCTCGCCTTTTTTGTCCACATCGCCCTCGCCCACCTCCACCTCGTACCTACCATGATGCGGCCCGATTATCAGGGCGGCGGCATCGTCAATCTGATGCGCAGCATAGGCGATGCCTGCGGCGCACCGCCGTTGCCATATACCCCACTCGAATCGCTAGACGCAGCGACGCTCCGCGAAGCGCGCCACATCGTGTTGCTGGTCGTTGACGGTCTGGGATATAACTACCTCACACAACAAGGTCGCGGCGGCGCGCTGCACGGCGCGCTGCGGGGCCGTATGACCTCGGTGTTTCCTTCCACGACGGCTACCGCCGTTACCGCATTCTTGAGCGGCGTGGCGCCGCAACAGCACGCGCTGACCGGTTGGCATATGTATTTCGAAGAACTCAATGCCGTCACCGCCGTGCTGCCCCTCACACCGCGCGCCGGTGGACGTTTTGATATTGAGGCTGAAAAACTGCCGGCCCGGCTCTTCGATCACGAGCCCTTCTTCAACCGCATCACACGACCGTCGCTGGTTTTTTCGCCGCACTACATCGCGCGTTCGCCCTTCAGTCTTTACAACGCCGGCCGCGCCGAAATACACCCCTACAAAAAGCTCGCCGATCTCTTCACACAACTCGCCAATGCCGTGCGCAGCGCGCGCGAGCCGAGCTACTTTTACGCCTACCATCCCGAACTGGACGCGCTGGCGCATGAGCACGGCATCGCCAGCGCCGCCGTTGCCAACCACTTCGCCGGGCTGGATGCGGCATTCGGCGAGTTCCTGCACCAACTGCGCGACACGGACAGCATCGTCATCGCCACCGGCGATCATGGTTTCATCGACGCGCCTGATGAACGACTGATCCAACTGGAAGCCCACCCGGAACTGGCCGAAACGCTCGCGCAGCCACTCTGCGGCGAACACCGCGTGGCCTACTGCTATGTCAAACCGCCAATGCGCGCGCAGTTTGTCGGCTATGTGCAAGACCAATTCGCCCCCTGTGCCGAGCTGGTTGAAAGCGCCGACTTGATCGCCCAGGGCTGGTTTGGCCTCGGCCCACCCCACCCGCGCCTGAGCAGCCGCATCGGCGACTACACCCTCATCATGAAAGAAAACTGGACCATCATGGACAACTTGCCTGGCGAAAAACGCCATCACCAAGTCAGCGTGCACGGCGGCGTGAGTGAAGATGAAATGTGGGTGCCGTTGATCGTGGCCCGCGGATAACTAGCTTCATCCGCGGATCGAGGCCCACAGGAAATCTGCGCCGCACATCGCTATTTGACTTGGCGCGATGAGCTTGGTTGTTGAGCGTAGGCACAGCACGCCGGTTTCGCGCACGTCTTTCGCCATGCCAGCTTGACCCGATGTCGAGTCATCTATAGCCTGCCATCATTACAGAAACAGCCATGGGGGATGCTTGATGCGGCATTATGCGGCGGCTATTCTAATTTACCTCGGCCTCGTCACCATTGACGCATCGGCTGACCAGCAGCCGGCGTCTTCCGTCTCAGCGCCCAGTAGTTCATCGTGCGTCTGGTATGCGGACGACGACACGATTCGCCAAGTCGATACGGCTTCGAACGAAATTCGAACCACAATCCCCCTCGCCAATCCGCATCGGCTCGTGATGAACGGTAACGACTGCGGTGTCTGGGCGCTGCCCCGACAAGACCGTCTCTTGCTGCGCTACGATGCCGCCGGGAACCTTGAGCAACGCATTGCGTTACGCCAGTTGGATAGCCGCCTGAGCGATGTCGACCACATTGAAGTCGATGCCTCCGATGGCAGCCTCTGGTTCTCCGACGGTCGATGGTTAGTGCATATGAGCGGGAACGGCGAGAAAAGGGCTTTTATTGCCCTGCCTTTTCAGCCACGTCAGCTGGCTGTCGCCTTGGATCGCAGTGTCTGGCTTCTGGGTGAGCGCAGTCTCCTTCAGCTTAACGCTACCGGCACAGTGCTACAGCGTATCAACCACCTACAGACGCCCGAGAATGCGCAGCGTCTCATCCTCGACCAACTACATGATCGAATCTGGATTGTCGGTGCGCATCGCGCCATCCAGTTCGATCTCAAGAACCTTCAGTCGCAACCACTTCGCGTCGTGCAGTTGCCCGACAAGATCGCAGCCGCGTCGCTCAACCCGTACAGCGGCGAACTGTGGCTGGCCACGCATCGGCAACTTGTGTCGCTCGCACCCGATGGCAGCCAGATAAACGACACAGCGCTTTCACCACTCGGTCTGAAGAAGCCTGAGACGCTCGCCTTCGACCCAGTGAGCCGGAGCCTGTGGGCCGGTTTTGAACGCAATGTGGTGCGCTTCAATGAGGCCGGGCAACCAGTGATCGCCTATGCGGCCCATGACGGCGACAAAGCGCTGGGCGTACCTGCACTTCGCATCGCACCTGTGATCACGGTGCTCCGCCCCGTGACCAACGGCGTGACCAATGACCCCAGACCACAAATGCAAGTTGGCTACGATGCGCTCTGTAATGGCACACCTTGTGGATTCGATAAAGCCTATTTTGGCGACTATCAAGTGCTCGCAAATCTTAACAATGCGAGTATTGGAAACCAATTTGTCTTTGACCCTAACAGCGCAACCTCGAGCTTTACGCCCACACAACGTCTGCCTGAAGGTAGTCATGCTTTCTCCGCTCAGGCCAAAGATCGCTTTGGCCAGTTGAGCCAGATAGCCAGCATCGCTTTCATGATCGACACTGTCGCACCACAACTCATCAATGTGACGCCCACCAATGGCAGTGTCTTTTCGGAGCCTGCCGTGACGATTCAGGGACAAACCAACGAGCCGGCAGCGATAGTCTTCGACAACATCGCCCAGCTCAATGGCCAAGGCATCAATCCGCAGAACAACAGCTTCAATTGGGCGATCACACTGGCACCCGGTGTGAATACGGCGATGCTTTCCGCCATCGACCTTGCCGGCAATACGGCCAGTCAATCCTTACAGCTCACCTATACACCGACGCTCGATTTCTCGATTGAGTCCCCCGCGAGCGACACCATCAACGACGATGCTGTGCTGGTATCCGGCACATTCTCGGCCGCTGGGCCGCTAGGCATCACTGTGAATGGCATCGCCGCCGCCCTCAATGGCCAGCGTTTCCTGGCCGTGGCGCCGCTCATACCAGGAAGCAATACGATTACTGTGACAGCAACGACAGTCGATGGTTTAACGAAAACAAAAACACTGACCCTCACCGCCAACGACTCACCCATCAAAATCCGGGTTAGCCCAAGTCCGGCGCTAGCTGGCGTGCCCGTAACGTTCGAGGTGCATGCCACGACTCCGATTGTCCGCATCGAGGCCGACTATGATGGTGATGGCATCAGCGATCAAACCGTGACAGACGCAGCGACGAAGCTGCAATTCCAATACGCCACACCGGGTGTTTACCAAGCGAAGTTCAATGTCACCGATAGCAACAATCAAGCGCTAAAGAAAACCATGATCGTTGTCGTACAGGACCCTGGCGAAGTGGATCAAATGCTGAAATCGATGTGGGGCGGATTCACCGGCGCACTCACGCGCGGCAACAAAATGTTGGCGATGCGTTATCTCAACAGCATGGCGCAAAGAAAATATGGGCCGGCCCTCGATGTCCTGCTGCCGAGAATGGCAGAAATACTTTCCCGACAATCCCCACTTCGACTGATCAGCCTATCCGATGGCTTGGCTGAATACGCCCTGACAAAAAATGTGCGGGGAACAAACCGGGTTTATCTCATCTATTTCTTGCGCGATGCGGACGCCGTGTGGCGCATCGACGCCCTGTGAACACGCCATGACAGCGATCTTCTTGAGATGCATCGCGATACTCGCCGGTATCGGGCCGCTCTTAGCATGGGCCAGCGAACTGCCCTGGCTTACGCCCGCGGAATATTCCGCCAAGCCCATCGAAGCATGGATTGTCGATGCGGAGACCAAGCAGCCCATTGAAGGGGTGGTCGTCGTGGCGAACTGGCAGATTTCTGCC
>JAYUNL010000093.1:0-3015 GCA_043761745.1 Rhodocyclaceae bacterium | reverse complement strand
CAGGGCAAGCGGCCCACCCTGATTCAGCTACTGTTGAGCCCGCTGGCCCGGTTCTGCAAATTTTATTTTCTCAGGCTTGGCCTTCTTGATGGCTTGCCTGGCTTGGTTCATATCACCATAGGCTGCTACAACGGTTTCATGAAATACGCGAAGCTTTACGAACTGCGGCGAAAACGGGGTACGGCGTGAAGATTCTGGTTACCGGGGCCGCCGGTTTTATCGGCATGCACACGGCGGAGCGGCTGCTGAAGCGCGGCGACGAGGTGTTTGGCATCGACAATCTCAACGATTACTACGACGTGCGCCTGAAGCAGGATCGTCTGGAGCAACTCACACCCTATCCAAATTTTCATTTTCGCAAGCTCGACATCGCCGATACCAGGGCGATGCTGGATTACTTTGCCGAGGTCAAACCGCAGCGGGTAGTGCATCTCGCGGCGCAGGCGGGCGTGAGATATTCGCTGAAAAATCCGCACGCCTACGCGCAAAGCAACCTCGTTGGTTTCGTGAATATTCTCGAAGGCTGCCGCCACAACCACGTGGCGCACCTGGTCTATGCCAGCACGTCGAGCGTCTACGGTTCCAACACCAAGATGCCGTTCAGCGAGCACGATAGCTGCGACCATCCCATCAGCCTGTACGCGGCAACGAAAAAAGCCAACGAGCTGATGGCACACAGCTACAGCCACCTTTACGGGCTGCCGACCACGGGGCTGCGTTTCTTCACCGTGTATGGTCCCTGGGGGCGGCCGGACATGTCCGCCGTCCTGTTTGCCAAGGCCATCATGGAGGGCCGCCCCATTGACGTCTTCAACGAGGGCAGAATGAAGCGCGACTTTACCTATATCGACGATATCGTTTCCGGCGTGGTGGGCACCTTGGACCAAATCGCTGAGCCCAACGGTCTATATGACCCGGCTGATCCTAATCCGGCAACCAGCCATGCGCCTTTTCGCATCTACAACATCGGCAACTACGAGCCGGTAGAGTTGATGACGTTCATTAATTGCCTGGAACGCGTGATCGGAAAGAAGGCTCAACTCAACCTGCTACCGATGCAGCCGGGCGATGTGGTCGCGACCTATGCGGACGTCGCGGAACTCAAGCAAGCGGTTGGCTTTGCGCCGTCTACGCCGCTTGAGAACGGACTCAGGCTATTTGCAGATTGGTACGTGATTCACGGGCAACACTACGCATGACCAACGATCAGGCCGTGGCTGAAGACAAGCCACATGGAGTGATCGACGCCTTTTTGTTATAATCTGAAGTCAGTTGAATTGCATGTACTTTTCTCGAGTCAGACAACGCGTACGAAGTAAGCGTGTGCTTGGCCGGTAACTCACTTCCCGTGCTTACGCGGTTGAAGCAACAAGCCTCTCTCCCGGGCAATTAAACTGTAATCACGATGACATGACCACTTTAGTCCCCGTAATTCTTTCGGGCGGGGCGGGTACCAGATTGTGGCCCGTTTCACGCGAGGCGTCGCCCAAGCCCTTTATGCGTCTGGCTGATGGGCAGAGCCTGCTCCAGAAGGCGTTTTTGCGCGCGGGCGGCCTATCGAGTGTGTCAGAGATTTTGGTGGTTACCAACCGCGAGTACTATTTCAAGACCCGTGATGAATTTGCTGAGCTTGCCGCCGTGTTGCCAGGCGTCTCGCTGCGCTTTCTGCTCGAACCATTTGGCCGCAATACCGCAGGTGCGATTGCATTGGCTGCCAATGCGGTCGCAGAGCGGGCGGGGGTTGATGCGCACATGCTGGTGCTCCCCGCGGATCATGTCATCAGAGACTTGGCGGCTTTTCAGCTGGCAGTAACTAAAGCGGCTGAACTGGCCGAAGCGGACCGCCTCGTCACCTTCGGCATCAAACCGGCAATTGCCGAGACAGGATATGGCTACATCGAATGCGGAGCAGCCATCGTCGGCACCGGTGGCGTTGAAGTCGAACGTTTCGTCGAAAAGCCGTCTTCCGAAAAAGCGAAAGAATATCTCGCCAGCGGAAAATATCTATGGAATTCGGGAATGTTCTGTTTTTCCGCCGGTATGTTTCTTGACACGTGCGCCAGCGTCGCCCCGGATGTGATGACGGCCGTTGCCGAGGCCTGGAAAGTCACGATTGCTAACGCGAAAAACAACGACATGCTGGAGATAGACGCCACGGCACTCAAGGCGATACCTGCCATCTCGGTAGATTACGCTGTAATGGAGCGGGCAAGCAATGTTGCAGTTGTGCCGGGCGACTTTGGTTGGAGCGATATCGGCTCCTGGGCGGCGATAAGCGATCTGGTGTCGGCCGATAGCGATGGCAATCGCGTTGTTGGAGAGGCCATTCTCCTGGACAGCAGTGACGTTTACGTGCAGTCCGAGGGGCGCGTCGTTGCCGGTATCGGCGTTCACGATTTGATCATTGTGGATACGCCGGACGCCTTGCTGGTGGCGGCGCGCGATCGCTCGCAGGACGTCCGCAAGATAACGGATGAACTCAAGCGGCGCAACCATGAGGCCTATCGCATCCACCGTACCATGCATCGGCCCTGGGGCACTTACACCGTCTTGCAGGAAGGTGCCCGCTTCAAGATAAAACGGATCGAAGTCAAGCCAGGCGCATCATTGTCGCTGCAAATGCATAACCACCGTAGCGAGCATTGGATCGTCGTCAGCGGCACCGCGAAAGTGGTGAATGGCGAGGAGGAATTTCTCGTCCGCACCAACGAATCGACCTACATCCCGGCCGGAAACAAGCATCGCCTTTCCAATCCAGGTGTGATCAGCCTGGTTATGATCGAAGTGCAAAGCGGCGATTATCTCGGCGAGGACGATATTGTCCGATTTGAGGATAAATATGGCCGCAATTGAACGCAGTCAGGAATCAATTTTGTTGCCGGATAGGCATTGGCATTTATGATCCTCGTCACAGGTGGCGCGGGCTTTATAGGCTCGAACTTTCTTCTCGATTGGATCGGAGGCGTGGGTGAACCGGTCATCAATCTCGACAAGCTGACTTACGCCGGCAACCTG
>JAYUNL010000092.1:0-17557 GCA_043761745.1 Rhodocyclaceae bacterium | reverse complement strand
AGATGCAATTCAGTCTGCCGCATGACCAACTCCTTCTCTCTGGGTGGATATGCGACAGTATAAAACATGTTTCGTTATTTACGTGTTTATGTACTAGTGTGGTGATGGCCACGCCGCCCGGCACAGCGGCTTGGCGTGGCAAGCCGCCAGCGGCGGCCGAGGCGGCGGCAAAGAGCGACAGGCAGAGCAGACCCAGCGACAACCAGCGCATCGAGAATCGGCGCTGGGGAAGAACAGTTTTGTGGAACCCCTTAGCTTGCGTCGCGCTTTTCCTCCAGCGAGGCCGCGGCGGCGATGCCGTCGAGCAGTGACTTGCCTTTGGGCGTGAGATGCCAGCGCACCACGTTTTTGTCGTCGATCTTGGATTCGATCAATCCCATGTTCTTCAGCGCGGCGAGACGGGGCGCCACCTGGTCGCGCGGGAGTGTGGTCTTGGCGCTGAGCGCCGTGAGCGCACCGTAAATGGCATTGCCCTCGCCGACGGCGCGCATCAACTCGATGTCGCCGTAGCTCACGGCATTGCGCGGCAACTCCACCACGGAGGACTGGGCGGCGCTCTCGGGCGCTTCCGCTTCGGCCGCTCTCGCGGGCGCAGGCGCCAGTGACGCAGCATGGCCGCTGGCTTCCTGCAAGTGCTGCACATCCTTGCGCACCAGTTCCACCTGACGCATCAGCTTCACGGCGAGGTTCTCGAAGAAGCGCCGCGACACCACCACATAAAGTAGACAGAAGCCGGCAAAGACAAACAGCTCGCTGGATTTAAGACGCGTGGCTTCCAGCATGTGGCTGGAAATCATGTTGAGGAACAGCGGAACCGTGAGCGAGGCAACAACACCCAGTACGGCATATCTGGAGCCGGTGCGCCAGGGAGAAGCACTTTCGCGCTCATTGAGGAAGTAATTGGCGACGCCACCGAGGATGCCAGTCGCGACCATAATGCCGAGGATCAGGATAAGGTGGTTATCGATCGCACCGGCTTCCATTCCAGACAGTGACACTTGTGTTCCCATACGCCCTCCTCTGGTTGGGGTGATGGGTTAATACTATGCCACAATTTGCCGCCATGACACAGTGCTTACCCCACTAATAGGCCTCGCCCTGCCACCAATACCCGCCTATCGTGCAAGGTGAGCGGGAGGCCGCCTATTTCTTCGGCGGCGGCAGGTGATAGTAGAGCGCATCCAGATACTGCGCGACCTGGAGTATGTCGTCCTCGCTCCAGCGCAGCGTGGTGCTCGCCTGCCAACGCCGCACCTCGCCGATTAGACTGCTCCAGTCTTTAACCACACTCTTGTCGCGCCAGTGCACTTCGGTGTTGTGGCAGGCGATGCAGTGGGTGTCGTAGAGCAAAGCGCCGCGCGACTGGGGCTTTTCGTCCAGCGATTGCGACGTGGTTTGTGCCATTGTCAGTGCCGGGAGCAGCATCAGCGCAGTGGCGAATTGTTTCCTGATGGAGGCCATGATTTTTCCGCGGGTTGTTGGGGGGGGCAGGGCGCAGCGATGCTTGAGGTCAGGCAGCAAGCTTGTCCAGGGACTTGAGATTGTTCCCCAGTCTGCCACGCGCCTCTTCGAGGTCGAAATCGGCTTGCAAACCCATCCAGAAGGATTCGGAGATGCCAAACACCTTCGCCAGCCGCAATGCAGTGTCGGCCGTAATCGCGCGCTTGCCCAGCACGATCTCGTTGATGCGGCGAGGGGGCACGCTCATGGCGCGGGCAAGCGCGTTTTGGCTGAGTTCCATCGGCTCGAGAAATTCCGTCAGCAGAATCTCGCCAGGGTGGATGTTGGGCAATTTCTTCATCAGTGTTCCAATCAATGGTAGTCCACGATCTCGACGCTGTCTGCCCCGGACGGTGTCCATCGGAAGCAGAGACGCCACTGATCGTTGATGCGTATGCTGTGCTGGCCGCGACGTTGGCCTTTCAGCGCCTCCAACCGATTGGCGGGCGGTACCCGCAAATCTTCCAGCGTTCTGGCGTTGTTGAGCATTCTCAATTTGCGTCGCGCCACCTGCTGAATGTCCGGCGGCAAGCGACGAGACGGCTGGCCGCGCCAGATTGCCTCCGTTTCCTTGCACTTGAAATCGAGGATCACGATTCAATATAGCCCTGGCCAGCTATAACGTCAAGCGTTATAGACGCCGTTGCGGTTATTGCGCTACCCAACCGCGATTTTTTGACGCGCTGTCCAGTGCTGGATGCGGTTCGGGCGTCAATGGATGCGGCAGGCGACAACTTCTTGCGACGAGCCGAAGCGTTCTATTTTCGGGCACGCGGATGCGCTGCTGCCAACAACTCGCGAACATCGACTTCCAGCACATCGCACAGTCGGCATAAAATCAATAAGGAGGGGTTGCCTATGCCCCGTTCAATTTGTGAAACATAGGTGCGGTCGACGTCGGCGGAAAGCGCCAGCGCCTCTTGGCTGAGGCCGACCTCCTTCCGCAGCCGCCGGACATTTTCCGCCAACACCTGCCTCGCATGCTCGAAGCGCTGTTCCATCCAGCGAAGGATGGAACGATAGAGATTGACAATCCACGGAATATAATCGACATATCCATCCGACTTGCATATATCGATAAGGGGGATGGCTGTGTCAAAAACGATAAAGCTGGCATGCACTGTTGCGCTGGCGATTGCAACCGCAAGTTGCACCCAGGTGGAAATCGACAAATTCAATCGCGACATGGCTGCCATCAATGCAAGAAACAACAGTCAGGCCGCGGTGGGCGCAAAACCTCCCGCCATGGCGGTGATGCCGGCGGCGACCAAGGAAGAACAAACGCAACTGATCGTGCCGCCCGATCCGCGCACGCGTGAAGCGATGGAGGCGGCGCTGCCAACCGTCAAGAAAATCTTGGCGATACACCAGTGCGTCAAGGAGGCGGACGGCACGCTACAACTCAACTACTGGGCCGTCCCGGGCGAAAATGTTTGGGGAACACAGATTCCGCTTCGATACATGCGCTATCACGACCAAAGCAAGTGCGTAAGTATTCGTTCCGTTGATAACTGGTCCATGCCTGCTCTGAACGCCCTGAAATTCCGCGCCGTTTATTTCGCGGATGACAGTGGTGAAACGATGAGTCTCAGATACGAGATGCGGAAAATGGATGACGGAGCCTGGCGCTTGTGGTGGTGGGGCATCTAATTTCAATTTTGGCAGGGACCCCATCATGTTTATCGCACGCAACCCCATCGCATTCGTCACGACCTACCTCCTTCTGGCGGTGCCGACCTACATCCTGCCGTATTTCGGCTCCAACTCGATGATCGTCAATGCCTTCGGCGCGGTGCTCGGCAAGGGGCCGACGCCGCAATGGTGGATGCATATCTGGTTTCTGACCATGTTGGTCATACTGGGCTGGATGCGTGGCCGGGTGACGGCCAAGGGCTATCTCGCGGCATTTCCGGTTCTGGCGGGCATCTTCGATATGACGCCTGGGCTCAGCATGATTCCGGCGATACCGACGTTGATGCATCTGATCTGCATCATTGTCGGCGCCATGGGCAAGGAGAGGGATGCGCAAGATGGCGAGGCCGCGCCCACCCCCGCGCTTGGCGTGGGGCGCAAGGCCGTCATTGCCGCGACGCTGATGACCGTTGCCGCCGTCTCCGGCAGTACGCTGTTCATGATCACGGCGGCGTGCGCTGCGAAGGAATGGCAACACCAGTTCGAGCGGCCGGCCGAGAAGCGCGCCGCTCAACCGGTGAAGGCAGAAGTGCCTACGGCCAAAGCGCCTGAGACGCCCCCGGCGTTGGTGCCTGTCGCTCCGGGCTTCAACCCCGACACAACTGCTGTCGCGCCCGAACCGCCGGCTATAAGCAAGATGCCTCAACACAAGGCGGTGCATGTTGCGCGAAAGCCTGTCCCACCGGCGCATACCGCGCAGGCGCCCCGCGCTCCCGAGACCAAGAGCGCTCCGCCACAGAAGCCAGAGGTCCGTTACATACGCATCAACGACTAGCGGGATTGGAGACGCCACGCGCCATCAGGTGGCCGCGTGAACCTTGGTGAGTTGCCCGGCCTCCGCCAAGGCAAGGTGTATAGACGCGCCGCTGAGTTCTAGCCCGTTGCTCCAGCAAAGCGCGCCGAGTGCCACGAAAAAACTCATGAAGTAGTCGGGATCGTGCAGGGCTGAGAGAAGAGAGCCTTCACGGCAGATCAATGGCGACGCGTCGAAGATGTCTTCGTGCCCATCGTTGAAATGGATGCGGATGCGGCGATCTCCAACATACTCAGCTCGTACGATTTTGAGCATTGCCCGCGCTACTTCTCAGTCTTGCCCCAGGAATCGCGCAGCGTCACCGCGCGGTTGAATAAGGGTGTGCCCGGCTTGGAGTCTGCGCGGTCGGCGACGAAATAGCCATGACGTTCGAACTGGAAGCGGTCTTCCGGCGCGGCGTTTTTCAGCGCGGGTTCGAGATAGGCGGTGATGATTTCCTTGGAATGCGGATTGAGATCGTCGAGGTAGTCGCGACCCCCCGCGCCGGGGTTGGGCGCCTTGAAGAGGCGGTCGTAGAGACGCACCTGGCTCTCATAAGCGTGCTTGGCGCTGACCCAGTGGATGTTGCCCTTGACCTTGTAGGTATCCGAGCCGGGCGTGCCGGATTTGCTGTCGGGAAAATATTCGCAATGCACGGCGGTGATGTTGCCCGC
The DNA here is from genome assembly GCA_043761745.1 of Rhodocyclaceae bacterium. GTDB lineage: Bacteria > Pseudomonadota > Gammaproteobacteria > Burkholderiales > Rhodocyclaceae > Desulfobacillus. Next base: position 12,898 of record JAYUNL010000092.1, on the reverse strand, counting down.
CGCATCTTTATCGCAGCCTGTGCATTTGACGACGAAGCCGTAACGCAGTCGCACCGTGTTGCCGGGGAAGAGGCGGAAATAGCCCTTGCTGGGTGTTTCCATGAAATCTTCGCGCTCTATCCACAACTCGCCCGAGAAGGGCACGGGGCGTTTGCCTAGGTCCGGTTTCTGCGGGTGGTTGGGCGCGTGGCATTCCTCTTCTTGGTCGGCCGGATAGTTGTCGATGATAAGTTTCAGTGGATCGAGCACGGCGATGCGGCGCTGGGCGCGTTCATTCAAGTCTTCGCGCATGCAGTCTTCGAGGATGGTGTATTCGATCCACGAATCGGCTTTGGAAACGCCGATACGCTCGGCGAAGAGGCGCAAGCCCTCGGGCGTGTAACCGCGCCGACGTGCGCCGGCCAGGGTGGGCATGCGCGGATCGTCCCAGCCTTCGAGGTGGTTTTCCTGCACGAGTTGAATGAGTTTGCGCTTCGAGAGCACGACGTAGGTGAGGTTGAGTCGGGCGAATTCGATCTGGTGCGGCAGCGGTTTTTCGAGCAGTCCTCCTTCGGTCAGGCGCGCCAACAGCCAGTCGTAGAAGGGACGCTGGTCTTCGAACTCCAGCGTGCAGATGGAGTGACTGATGCGCTCGAGTGCATCCTCAATGGGATGGGCGTAGGTGTACATCGGGTAGATGCACCACTTTTCGCCGGTGCGGTGGTGCGTGGCTTTGCGGATGCGGTAGATCACCGGATCACGCAGGTTGATATTGCCAGAGGCCATATCAACCTTGGCGCGCAGCACGTGGGTGCCGTCGGCGAATTCGCCTGCCTTCATGCGGCGAAAAAGCGCCAGGCTTTCCGTCGCCGAGCGTTCACGGTGGGGGCTGTTGCGGCCGGGCTCGGTGAGCGTGCCACGAAACTCGCGCATTTGATCGGCCGTCAGACTGTCCACATAGGCATGGCCGGCTTCGACGAGATATTCGGCGAACTGGTAGAGCCAGTCGAAATAATCGGACGCGAAATACTCATTCGCCCCCCAGTCGAAGCCCAGCCACTTCATCGCGTCGAGGATGGAATCGACGTATTCCTGCTCTTCTTTTTCCGGATTGGTGTCGTCGAAGCGCAGATGGCAGAGTCCGCCATAATCGCGCGCCAGGCCAAAGTTGAGGCAGATCGACTTGGCATGACCGATATGCAGATAACCATTCGGCTCCGGCGGAAAGCGCGTGCGGATTTTCGCCAGATCGGTTGCGGCTGCGGCATGCGTGACAGCGGGGCCGGGCTTGCCGCCCCAGCCGCGGCCGGCGAACTTTCCCGAGGCCATGTCGGCGTCGATGATCTGGCGGATGAAGTTTGAAACCGCTTCGGCGGCCTGCGGGTTTTTTGGATTGCTCATGGCTCAACACAAAGTGTGCGGTGCGCCCGTTGCAGTGGCGCGACCAAGACAGGCATTTTACCGTGGGGCCCGGTGCGACACGGGGCTGTCGAAGAATTAGTTGCGCGAGCCGTCTTTCGGCGCGGGGCCGGTACTAACGCAGGCAGAAATCCAACGCCACCGCCTGATAGATTTCGCCACTGGCAGCATCTTGCAGAAATACCGCCGCACCAGCCTTGGCGTGGTCGAGGTCGCTCCCAATCGTGATAGGAACAGTGTGCTGGAATCGGCCACCAGAGCCAACCTTCAGCGGTCCTATCAAGTTGCGTACAACGAAATCATGGCTCAAGCGCTTGCCGCGATTCTCGCCGGCCGCCACGTCCGACGATAGCCCGTTTTCGTATACCGCCACATAGGCTACGACGTTCGCATTGGGTGAGATGCCCGACAGATCGCCCAGCCACTCGCCGGCTTTGTCGCTGTGCAAGCGCAAGGAGAGACTGGCTTTCGCCGGGCGCTCATTGATCGCACGTACGGCGTTGGCGAAGGCGCCGTTATCCTGCCAATCGCGAAAATCTCGGCCATCCAGAAGAACCTGCGGCGTATAAACCGTACGACCGCCGCGCAGTCGTACCTGCTCACTTTGGCGGCGACTGAATTGTGGCGAGGCGTAGCGATCTTGCCAGCCGAGTTTGTCCCAGTAATCGACATGCAGGGCCAGCGGTACCACTTGTGCCGGTAACCGCTTGCTGCCCTTGAGGGTGGACAGCCAACGATCAGCCGGCGGGCAACTGTCGCAGCCTTCAGAGGTGTACAGCTCGATCAGCGCGGTTGTACCGCTGCCGGAAGCGACACTGCAGGAGGAAGCGGCCAGGGCAACGCCAAGCGGGCTCAAGCTGAAAATGGCGAGGGCAAGGCGGGCGATAGCGAGCGAGGAGCGCATGGTGATCCCGTGATGAGAGGAGGCTACCTCATCAGACCGGATGAGCCGGGCTTTCCTTACATCAGGCTAGGCCTTACGGCTGGCCGCGAGGCTGGCCGCGAAGAGGGCGAGCGCGAACAACAGAATAAAGGCGATGAGGGAAAGCTCCGGCACCGAGAGGCCGAACAGCGTCCAGGTCACGCTGGTGCAATCACCATTGGCTTCGAACATCGCCGGCCACCATTTGGCGATGGGCAGCGAATTGAGGAGTTTCTCTTCGACACTGATGCCGCATTCCGCCAATTGCGGGTGATATGTCAGCCAGACCTGCCAGCCCGATTCGCCTATGCCTGCCAGTGCGAAAAGCGCCAGCAGCGCGTCGTAGATGCGTCGCGTCATACCCAGTGGCCGGTGCGCCCCAGCGATGAGCGCGATGACGGCAATGGCGATGAAGAAAATGCGCTGAATGACGCACATCGGGCAAGGTAACAGGCCGAGCTTGGCTTGCAGATAGTTGAGGGCGATGGCCAGGCCGACAACGCAGCCGGCGCCCATAGCCAGATGGACTTGATAGGGTTTGAGTGTCATGGGCGCATTATGCCTTGCCAGCGCCGGAGTGCAATACGGGTGGCCAGCGGCGGGAGGGGGCGCCGCTGGCCGGATGCAACCGCCGATCAGTTGGCGGGTGCAGGTGCTACGCCCTTAGGAGGGGGCGGTGCTTGCAGTCCCTTGCAGGACTCAGGATTACTCTTGCATTTCTCGTTCATCTCCTTGCGTAGCTGCTGCATTTTCTCGTGGTGCTCGGCACGCAATTTCTTGCAGGCTTCGGGATCTTTCTGGCAGGTCTCGTGGATTTTCTGGCGCTCGGTTTTCAACTCCTCACAACGCTGGGGGTTGTCCTTGCACCAGGCTTCGCGGTGCGCCTGCATTTTTGCTTGATGTTCAGCGCGTTTTTGCTTGCAGGCCTCGGGATCTTTTTCACAGGCCTCGCGCATTTGCTGATGCTTGGCTTTCATTTCTTCGCAGCGCTGGGGGTTTTCCTTGCACAAGGCTTCATGCTTTTCCTTCGCTTGCTGGCATTTTTCTGGATTGCTTTGGCACCAGGCTGCTCGGTTGCCGGCGGGGGCAGGCGCTGCATCCTCGGCGTGGGCCAGGCCGGCGACGGCGAAGAGCAGCACCGCCGTCGTGACGATGGAGCCGAACGCAGCGAGAAAAGGGTAGCCAGGCGCAGGCAGTTGCGCGGCGGGCGCGCCGAAGGTGAGTGGGGAGGGGCTTTGCAGGGTGAACATGATGCAACCTTTCGACGATTGAACACGCTGCTAGCCTAACAACGTCGAGAGGAAAAAGTATTGCAGCCGGACGACCAAGTGTAATGGAATGTAAGCGCCGGCCGTCAGGCAAACGGGTCAGCCATTCCAGCGTATGCGCGACTTCACCAGTTCATCAACTTTCTGCAATGAATCCGCCGAGTCGGTGATGATGGCGTAATAGCCCTGGCCGCCGGGCCGCGCGATGGCCGTCCAGCCCTTCATGGTCGCCTGCGCGAGCGGCACATTCATGTGCTGCGTGGGCACCAGGATCAGCGTGGCCAGCCCGCCTTGCTCGGTTTCGAAAACGATATGCCAGCCGGTGCCGCCGGCGACGGGGCACAGCGTCATGTAGCGAACACGCCCTAGCGGCGCTTCTAGCGTGCCGCCGAAGTTGTGCATGACGGTGCGCAGATAGGCTGGGTCGACATCGCGCGTCTTAGTGAAGGCTTCAGGCTCATGTAGCACATGGGCGATGGCGAGTTTGGCGTAGTCCTGCGAGGTGTAATCCTGCCACCAGTTGAGGCTGACGCCGATGGTCAGCACGACCGTCGCGGCCAGTGCCCACAAGCGCGGTGACAGGCTGCCCATGCCACCCATGCCACCCAGGCGGGCGCCTGTCTTGCGTCGCAGAATGATGCGCTCCGCCAAGCCATCCGGCACGGGCACATCCAGCGCAGCAGCGAGATGTTCTTCGACTGCGCCGATCTCAACTGAGAGGGTTTGGCAGGCGGGGCAGTCGCTCATGTGCACCAGCGCCTCGGTCTTGAGGTGGCGCGGATCGGCGAGTTTGAGACGGCGGAATTCCAGGCAGTTCATGGCGACACCCTGTTGCGGTCCGGCGATTCGAGATTGGCGCGCAGCGCCTGCCGCGCGCGGGTGAGACGGGTCATCACGGCGCCCTCAGAGGTGCCGAGCATGCTGGCGATTTCATTGCAGCTATAGCCGCCCAACACTTGTAGCAGCAGGGGCTCGCGATAGCTTTCCGGCAGTTCGCCGACAAATTGTTCCAACTCGATGTGGGCGCCGGGGTGAGCGGTTACGGGGATGTCCAGCTCCTCGGGATCGCAGTCGACCATATCGAGTTGCTTGCGCTCGAACAGGCGTGCGCGCTCGTTGCGCAGGATGCTGATGAGCCAGGTTTTCACCGTGGCCAGATCGTTGAGGCTGCCCCAGCTTTTCCAGGCGCGGGCGAAGGTTTCCTGCACCAATTCTTCAGCCGTGAAACGGTCTCGGCACAGCCAGTAGGCGTAGCGATAGAGGTCCGCGCTGTAGGCGCGCACCGTCTGGTCGAACTGACGCTCTGTTGCTTTGGCCGCGAGTTTGAAAATCATTTTCGGATGTGTTTGCCTATCCAGTGATCCAGCGACAGTGCGCCGGGGCCGTGAAAAAATGTCACCAGCATCAATGCGCCCCACAAGTAATGATCCTTCAAGCCGGCCGGGCTGATGTCCGGGTAGGAAGTCGCCGCGACGATGTTGAAGACGAACAGCGCAAAAGCAACGAGGCGAGAACCGAGGCCGAAGGCCAGCAGCACAGGCAGCGATAGTTCTGCCGCCGTACCCAGATAGGCGGCGATTTCAGGCGGAAGGTAAGGCACCGCATATTCGTTCTCGAAAAGATAAAGCGTGGCGTCCCAACTCTGGATTTTCACCAGGCCCGACTTGAAGAAGGCCATGGCAACGAAAAGCCGGGCGGCAAGATCGAAGGCGGGTGCGACCACATCTAGTGCGGCGGCGAGTTTGACGTAAGGCCTGGCAACGAGAGACAGCATGCTCATAACTTACTCCGCAATGAAACTTGTGAAGGTGCCGGTGAGCACATGATATTGAAGGAATGCGCCGAGGTCGAATGCCGCATCCTGTGCCAGCGCGGCTTCCAGTGCGCCTTCCAGGCTGGCTCCCGCTTGGAAAGCCGCCAGCGCCACGTGTTCCGCCACGCTGAGCGACGCCGGCTCAACCTTCTCGCCGCGCCGCATCACCAGTGCGCACTCACCGCCCAGGGCGAGATCGACCGTCTGCTCGCTGGCGTAGTCGGGCTGGTTGACGCGCCAGATGGTCAGCACCGGCCAGGGTGAGGCGATGAGTCTGCAAGCGGGATGCAAGGTGAAGCGCAGGTCGGAGTGCGCGTCTTCGGCGATGTCTGCCAGTTGCGAGATGTCCAAAGAATCTGAGGCAGCAGCGTGGTAGGCGCGATGCACCGCCCATTCCAGCGCCGCCACGTCGGGCAGATAGACGAGCGCCGATGCGCCGGGATAGTCGCGCAGAAACGCGTCGAAATTTTCACCATAGTCATGCACGTCACCGCTCGTCGAGGGCGTGGTGCGGATGTAGGCATCGACGGCCTGCAGGAAAAACTCCGCGCCAACCAGACGTTCGATCACAGGATAAGTATCGCGCAGGGCGTTACGGTAATTCTGAAAAACATTGTTGCGGTAGACGGTCAGCCCACCACGCGCATTCATGCGCTGTGCCGGGATCAGATGCGCCAGGACATCGTCGTTGCCGGGCGTGATCAGCCCCAGCGCGAAAGACGCTTGGAGTTCATGCAGCGAGGGCATGGCGTTCCTCCAACATGCTGCGTGCGATGTTCGCTTCGTCCAACAGCACGGATAAGGCGGGCAGCGCGGTGTCCCATTCGATCAGCGTTGGACGCGGGCCTAGCCTTGCGATGGCCTCTCGATAGAGCTGCCACACCGGCTCGGCGACACGCTGGCCGTGGGTGTCGATGAGGCAGCCCTCCCCTTCATCAAAGCCGGCAAGATGGATTTCTGCTACTGCGTCGGCCGGCATGGCAGCAAGATAAGCGCGGGCGTCGTAGCCATGGTTCATGGCGCTGACGTAAATGTTGTTTACGTCCAGCAGCAAGTCGCAACCGCTGCGCTTCACGACTTCGCGGACAAACTCCCATTCCGGCATCGCATCATGTTGCCAGCGCACGTAGCTGGAAATATTTTCGATCAGAATGCGGCGACCCAGTGCGTCTTGCGTTTCAGCGATATGGGTGCAGACCAGCGCCAGCGCCTCTTCAGTGTAAGGCAGTGGCAGCAAATCATTGAGGTGGCGGCCCTCAATGGCGCCCCAGGAGAGATGTTCGGAAACGAGGCAAGGCTCAATGTTGTGAACGAGCCGTTGCAGCTTGGCGAGATGCGCACGATCCAACGCACCGGCACGGCCCAGCGAGAGGCCGACGCCATGCAGACTGACCGGATAGTGTTCGCGACAGCGTTCGAGTATGCGCAGCGGCGGGCCGTCACCAAAAAAATTTTCGCTATGCACCTCCAGCCAGTCGATGGCGGGCCGGGTGCTCAGAATCTCGTGATAGTGAGGCGCACGCAGCCCTATCCCAACGCTGCTAGGCGCTGCGTAGATGGGCGGGATGACATCGGGATGGGGCTGCGTGCGCATGGTGCGTGACTCTGTTACTTCTTCATGTCGTCCATTTTTTCGGTCTTCTTCGCATCCGCGACGATCATGCCGCCGGCGACCTTCTCGCAAGTGCCTTTGGGTACGGCGATCCACGCGTCCTTTTCCTTGTCCATCTTGGCGGTGCCCGCGCAGGAATTGCCTGCGGAACCACAGTCGTTCTTGCCGGCCTTGGCAATACCGGCACAATGCTCCATATCTCCCTTGGCGGCGAGGGCGGACTGGCTGCCGGTCACGAGTCCGAGAGCGAGGACACCGGCGATGGCGGAACGGATGGCGATTTGTTTATGGTTCATGTGTGATCTCCTTGTTTGGGTTGATGACAAGAGGGCTTGTCGTAGGATGAGACCGGCGCGTGGCGGCAAACCTTACAGAAAAACTTAAATGATCGGCATTGCGCAATTTCACGACATGCGGCGCAAAGCTGTTCGCCCTACCACAAGCCCCTTTCGACAGGGACGAACGGAAAGCGCTGGCTCAGGCTAGTCAGGCCTTTTCGTGATCCAGTTGATGTTGGGCCATATCCAGATAGTCTTTACGCACCGGCGCGAAAATGTCGACGCCAAAGGATTCTTCGTCGCCCAGCACGCGGCCGATATGCGGCATATTGCTGGGGATATATACGATCCAGCCCGGCTCCAGGACGTAGACGCCCTCGCTGCCGTTCTCGCCCAGCGTCACTTCGACCTTGCCGGTGATAAGCAGAATGGCTTGGTCCCAGGGGTGCTGGTCAGGCTTCATCGGCGCCGCAGTGCGCCCGGTCATTTCGCCGCTGAAGGGCTTGGCCCAGGCGAATTTTAAAATGGCGTTGTCCATGAGCACGGCGGTTTCGCCCATCAGGCCGCCGAAGCGGGATTGGCGGGGCAGTTTTCGCGCGTCTACGCAATAAGCTTTTGTTGGCATTGTGTTGTTCCTCTTCTGACTAAGTTGGGTGGTGGTGCAGGCCGGATGCTGAGGCGTCTGAGGGTCGGAAGCTTGCTGCTTGCGGCCGGAAGAACAGCAGACGCTCATATGGGTAAACCGGCCAGCCCGGCCAAAGCTTACAGGGCGATGGCAATTCTTCTGTACGGTACAGCCCACAAGGTACAATCGCCTCTGCAAAAAATCAGGACGATCATGAACTTGAGCGGCTTATTCGCAGTGGGCATCGGCGCGGCGCTGGGCGCTTGGCTGCGCTGGGGCTTGGGGCTCGCCCTCAACCCCTTGTTCCCAAGCATACCGCTGGGCACCCTGGCAGCCAACCTGATTGGCGGCTATCTCGTCGGCTTTGCGGTGGCGCTATTCCATCAACATGCCGGTCTGCCGCTCGAGGCCAAGCTGTTTTTGATCACCGGTTTTCTAGGTGGCCTCACCACCTTCTCGACCTTCTCTGCCGAAGTGGTGGCCCTGCTAGGGCGCGCCGAATATGGGTGGGCCGCTGCTGCGGCGAGCGGTCATTTGTTTGGCTCGCTGGCCATGACGGCGCTGGGTATTGTGACGTTCAACGTGTTGGCCAGGGCGTGACGCGAAAACTCACGCCTGAACAACTCGCCGCGCGACTCGCCAACCGTCCGCGGCCGGATTTCCCTGAAGAACTGCCGGTCAATGTGCGTCGCGAGGAAATCGCGCGCGCCATCGAAGCGCATCCAGTGGTCATCATCTGTGGCGAAACCGGCTCGGGCAAGACCACGCAGTTGCCGAAGATTTGCCTGGAACTGGGTCGCGGCATTACCGGGCTGATTGGACACACCCAGCCGCGCCGCATCGCCGCGCGCGCCACCGCCTCGCGCATCGCTCAGGAACTCAAAAGCGAGTTGGGCTCGGTGGTCGGCTACAAAATCCGCTTCACCGACCGCACCAGCCCGGACAGCTATATCAAGCTGATGACCGACGGCATCTTGCTCGCCGAAACGCAGACCGACCCGCTGCTCTCGCAATACGACACCCTCATCATCGATGAGGCCCATGAGCGCAGCCTCAACATTGATTTTCTGCTGGGCTATTTGAAGCAACTGCTGCCCAGGCGACCGGAACTCAAAGTTATCGTGACCTCGGCGACGCTAGATGCTGAGCGCTTCTCGCGGCACTTCAGTGATGCTCCCGTCATTGAGGTCTCGGGCCGCCTCTACCCCATCGAGATGCGCTACCGGCCGGTGCAGGAAGGCGACAGACAAGACCGCGACTTGCCCGAAGCCATTGTCGATGCGGTGGAAGAATGCCAGCGTACAGGCGCTGGCGACGTGTTGGTGTTTCTGCCCGGCGAGCGCGAAATCCGCGAAGCGGCGGAAGCCTTGCGCAAGCACCACCCACCGGGCACAGAGATTCTCCCGCTCTATGCGCGCCAGTCGGCGCAGGAGCAGCAACGCGTTTTTTCGTCCTCCAACGGTCGCCGCGTCGTGCTCGCCACCAACGTCGCTGAGACTTCGCTCACCGTACCGGGCGTACGCTACGTCGTCGATTCGGGTCTGGCGCGCATCAAGCGCTATTCGCATCGCAACAAGGTCGAGCAGTTGCAGGTGGAGGATATCGCGCAGTCCGCCGCCAATCAGCGCGCCGGCCGCTGTGGTCGCGTGCAAAGCGGCCTCTGCATCCGTCTCTACGCCGAGGACGATTACAAAAAACGCCCGACTTATACGGAACCGGAAATTCTCCGCTCCTCGCTGGCCGGCGTGATTCTGCGCATGAAGTCGCTGCATCTGGGCGATGTCGAGGACTTCCCCTTCCTCGACAAACCGCTACCGCGCATGATTACGGACGGCTACCAGTTGCTGACCGAACTTGGTGCAGTGGATGAGGCGCGCGAACTCACCAACAGCGGTCGCGAACTCGCCAAGCTGCCGCTCGATCCGCGCATCGGTCGCATGATCCTCGCCGCGCGTGACGAACATTGTCTGCGCGAAATGCTCATCATCGCTTCGGCGCTCTCCTTGCAGGATCCACGCGAGCGGCCCATGGAAGCGGCGGCAGCGGCTGATCAGGCGCATGCCAAATGGCGTGGCAGCGAAACGGAACAGCGCTCTGAATTTCTCGCCTATCTCAAGTTGTGGAAGGCGGTCGACGAGGAATGGGCGCATGAGTCGCAGCGCAAGCAGCGCGACTGGTGCCGCAAGAATTTTCTCAACTACCTGCGCCTGCGCGAGTGGCGCGATATTCACACCCAACTTCACACGTTATGCGCAGAGCATCAGTGGCGCGAGAACGAAAAGCCGGCGAGCCATGAGCAGATCCACCGCGCCCTGCTGGCGGGCCTGTTGGGCAATATCGGCCTGCGCGTTGAAGAGGAGAGCAATTATCTCGGGGCGCGCGGCATCAAGTTCTGGCCGCATCCCGGCTCCGCGCTGGCCAAGAAAGCGGGCAAGTGGATCGTCGCGGCGGAGTTGGTGGAGACCTCGCGCCTCTTCGCCCGCTGCCTCGCCCGCATTGAGCCGGAGTGGCTGGAGAGCGTCGGCGCGCATTTGCTGAAGCGGCACATTTTTGAGCCACATTGGGAAAAGAAAAGCGGCCAGGTGCGCGCCTGGGAGCGCGGCACGCTGCATGGCCTGATGCTTTACGCGCGTCGCCCGGTGGCCTACAGTCGCATCGATCCAAAGTTGTGCCGCGAGCTGTTCATCCGCGAAGGTTTGGTGCAAGGCGAATTGCCTGAAGACCTGCTGCGACGGGCGCGCTTTCTGCAACACAACCAGAAGTTGGTGAGCGACATTGAGGCGCTGGAACACAAGTCGCGTCGCCCCGATGTGCTGGTCGATGAGGCGCTGATCGAGGCCTTCTATGACAGCAAGATTCCGGCCGAGGTGGTTGATCTCGCGTCCTTCGAAGCATGGCGCAAGACCGCAGAGCAGGCGGAACCGCGCCTGCTGTTTCTCGAACGCGAGCAGCTTATGCGTCACGAAGCGGCCGGCGTCACCAGCGAGCGCTTTCCGCATGTGATGGAAGTGCATGGCACGCGCCACACGCTGTCCTATCACTTTGATCCGGGTGCTACCGACGATGGTGTGACGCTAACCGTGCCGGTCGCCGCACTCAACCAGATTTCGCCGCTGCGTTGCGAATGGCTGGTGGCGGGCATGTTGGAGCAGAAAGTATTGCAGCTCATCAAAACGTTGCCGCAAAAATATCGCCACCGGCTGCAACCGCTGGATGAATTTGCCGGAGCGTTTGCGCTGGCCGAGCATGATCTGGATGAGCCGCTGCTACGCGCCTTGACGCGCGCTGTCGAGGAAAATCTCGCCATGAAACTGCCGCTCGATGCCTTCCGGCCAGAGATGCTGCCCATACATTTGTCCATGAATTTTCGCGTCATGGATGAGCATGGCCGCATGCTTAAACAATCGCGCAGTCTCAACGAACTGAAGAGTCATCTTGGCGCCAAAGTGGCGCAGGTGTTTGCCGAAGCCGAGGTGGGCGAGACGGCAGGTGAACTGAGCGGGCTCACGGCGTGGTCCTTCGGCGAGATGCCGGAGTTGCTGGAGATCAGCGTGGGCACGCGCAAAGTGGTGGGCTTTCCGGCACTGACCGACGAAGGCGAGACCGTCGCGCTGCGCGCCTACGACACCCCAGAAAAGGCCGCAGAGGCGCATCGGGCGGGCCTGCGCAGGCTATTCGCCCTGGAACTGCGCGAGCAGGTGAAGTACATCGAGAAGAGTTTGCCTGGCTTGCGTGACATGGCGATGATGTTCATGCCCTTCGGCACGGAGACGGAACTCAAGGCGCAGTTCGTTGCGGCAACGCTGGAGCGCACCTGCATGATGGCGCCGCTGCCGCACAATGCGGAGGCGTTCGCCCGCCGCAAGGAGGAGGGGCGTTCGCGTATCGCGCTGGTGGCGCAGGAGTTCGCCCGACAGGTCGGCGCTATCCTGGCCGAACACGCCGGCCTGCAAAAGAAGCTCGGCCAGATCAAGGCCAATCCCGCCGTGGTGGACGACATCAAGGCGCAATGCGCGCAACTGTTGCAGAAGAACTTTGTCGTGGCCACGCCCTTCGAACGCTTGCAGCATTTTCCGCGCTATCTCAAGGCGGCCGGTTTGCGTATCGACAAGTTGCGCGTTGATCCGTTGCGCGATGAGCGTCTGACGAAGGAATTTGCTACGCTGGCCAAGCCCTATGAGCGCGAACGTGCGACGATGCTGAAAACCGCTGCGAGCGATCCGTCGCTGGAAGAATTTCGCTGGCTGCTGGAGGAATTGCGTGTCGCGCTCTTTGCGCAGGAACTGCGCACGCCGTCGCCGGTTTCGGTGAAGCGTTTGCAGAAAGCCTGGGAGAGCCGGCAGCGACATTGATGGGGATCGTGCAGCTATTCGACGCTGATCCGAATGGCGCCGTCATTTTCGCGCAAGCGGGAATCCAGCGTCTTGCAATGAACGTCACTGGTTCCCCGCTTACGCGGGGAAGACAGGAGGAAGCATGCAGGCAGTTTTGAAAGCCTACGGCCGCGCACTGCGCAGTCTTTTACAGCCAGCGATATGGTGGCATTTGCTTTGGCCGATGCTGGTGGCGATCATCTTCTGGGTTGTCGTGGCCTGGCTGAGCTGGGATTCCGTCGGTGCCGGCATCGAGCGGCTGTTCACCGAAGTGAGCTGGCTGAACTGGATCCAGGCGCGCTGGGAGGCTTCCGCGCTGGCCGCGACCCTGTTCTTCAAAATCGTGCTGGGCTTGCTCCTGCTGCCGCTGATCTATGGCACGGCCTTGTTCATCGTCGCGGTCTTCGCACTGCCGCTCATGCTGGAGCACGTCGCCGCAAAAGATTACGCCGATCTCGACAAGCGCCACGGCGGCTCCCTACTGGGTAGCGTTTGGAACGCGCTGGTGGCTTTATACGACATTGCGTTCAATAAATTAGATATGATGTTAGCCCATGGACTTTAAGGAGCCGTGGATGAAGAACCTAATTGTATGTGACAAGTCGACGA